>JBAYFS010000080.1:0-9582 GCA_041667045.1 Elusimicrobiaceae bacterium
CTGAAATATCTGGCGGCAGAGCGCCTCAAAGGCTGCGCTTCGGACGAGTGCCGGGCGTCCGCCGCAGCGGGACTTGTCAGGGTTTTGGAGATAAATCCGTCCGACTCCACCGCCCGTAATATGCTCTGCGGTCTGCCACTGTCCCCTCAAAATCGCGGCTACTGCCCGAAATGATTATGTTTATCTTGCGTGCGCAATAAGTTAATATATTCATAGAATATGTGGTGTTTTGGAGAAACGCAATGAAAACGGTTATTCTTGCCGGCGGCTACGGTACCAGATTAAGCGAAGAAACGGAAGTCAGGCCTAAACCCATGGTCGGTATAGGCGGCCAGCCGATTTTGTGGCACATCATGAAGCTGTATTCCCATTTCGGGTTCAACGAGTTTATTATTTGCCTTGGTTACAAAGGCTACATGATAAAAGAATATTTCGCCAACTACTTCCTGCACTGCTCGGATGTCACCGTTAATCTGGCGGACAACAGTTTCGAGTATCACCGCTCGAAAGCGGAACCTTGGAAGGTGACTCTTGTGGAAACCGGCCTTAACACCATGACCGGCGGACGCATTAAAAAAATCGCGCCCTATCTGGGCAACGGACCGTTCATGCTGACTTACGGTGACGGCGTAGCTGACATTAATGTTAGCGACTTGGTGAATTTTCATAAACAGTCCGGCAGGCTCGCCACGGTTACGGCTGTTCTGCCGCCGGGCCGGTTCGGCGCGCTGGAGATTGGCTCAGACAACACTGTCCGTTCGTTCAAAGAAAAGCCGCGTGGGGACAGCGCGTGGATAAACGGCGGATTTTTCGTTCTGGAGCCGCGTGTGCTGGATTATATCGGCGCCGATGACGTCCTGTGGGAAAAGGAGCCGCTCTCCCGCTTGTCCGCCGACGGACAGCTTTCCGCTTTCCGCCACGCCGGGTTCTGGCAGCCTATGGACACCCTGCGCGACAAAAATTATCTTAACGGCCTTGCCGAAAGCGGCAAAGCCCCCTGGATGCTATGGCGGTAAATCCCACCTTCTGGAAAAACAAGAAAGTTCTTATTACCGGCGTAACCGGTTTTAAGGGCGCGTGGCTGGCATTGTGGCTCAAACGCATGGGGTCCGTGGTTTCGGGCTACTCCCTTACGCGGCCCACGGAACCTTCTTTTTTCAATCTGCTGGCTTTGAAAAATAAAATTGATTTTACGGAAGGCGACGTGCGCGACTTGGATAAATTGCGCGCCGCCGTTTCCGCTTTTGCGCCGGATATCGTTTTCCATCTGGCGGCGCAGGCGCTTGTGCTGAAATCTTATGAGGAACCGGTGGAAACCTACCAGACCAACGTGCTGGGCACGGTTAACGTGCTTGAGGCATTGCGCAACGCGCCGGGCAGACGCGCCGTTGTTTCGGTGACTTCGGACAAATGCTATGACAATAAGGGCGCGCGGGTCAATTATAAAGAGACCGATCCTCTGGGCGGCTACGACCCCTATTCCTCAAGCAAAGCCTGCGCCGAAATAGTGAGCGCGGCTTACCGGAATTCATTTTTCAATCCGGCGGATTATGCAAAGCATGAAACCGCCATAGCCACCGCGCGGGCGGGCAATGTTATCGGCGGGGGCGACTGGGCTGAAAACCGCCTTGTGCCCGATTGCGTGCGCGCCATAGTGGCGGGCAAGCCGGTTGATGTGCGTAACCCCATGGCCGTGCGGCCCTGGCAGCATGTGCTGGAGTCTTTGGGCGGCTACCTTATGCTGGCTGAAAAACTTTACGGGCGCGGCCCGGAATTTTGCAAAGCGTATAATTTTGGCCCGGACGAAGCGGACGGCGTTACCGTGCGCGAACTGGTGAGCCTGCTGTGCGCCGAGCTGGGCGCGCGTTTTGCCGAACGGGAAAACGCGGCCGCCGCGCATGAGGAGCAATATCTGGCGCTGGACAATGCCCTCGCCAAAAGCGAACTGGGCTGGCGTCCGGTGTGGTCCGCGCGCGACGCCGTGAGGCTTACAGCGGAATGGACTAAAGTTTATCTGCGGGGCGGCGATTTGAACGCCGTTTCGCTTTCGCAACTGGACGAATATGAGAAACTCAACGGAAAAGCGGCTTAGGAAAAACGTGCTCGACGCGGTGGAAAAGTATTACCGTGGCACCGCCGTCGGAAAGAAAAAATTTTCGCCGGGCGACAGGATTCCCTACGGCGGGCGCGTTTTCGATTCGTCCGAAATGAAAAGCCTCGCCGAGTCCTGTCTTGATTTCTGGCTTACCGCCGGCCGGTTCGCGGGCCGGCTGGAAGCGGATCTGGCCGATTATATAGGCGTTAAATACTGCTCGCTGGTTAATTCCGGTTCGTCGGCGAACTTGCTGGCTTTTTCCGCGTTAACCTCGCCAAAACTGGGCGGGCGAAGGATAAAAAAGGGCGATGAGGTTATCACGACCGCCGCCTGTTTCCCGACTACCGTCGCGCCCGTCTTGCAGTATGGCGCGGTGCCCGTGTTTGTGGATGTGGCTATCCCGTCTTATAACGTAGCTTTTGCGGCGGTGAAAAAAGCGGTGACGCCCAAAACCAGGGCTGTTTTTCTGGCTCACACGCTGGGCATTCCTTTTGATGCCGACAAACTGCGCGCGTTTTGCGACAAGCGCAAAATATGGCTTATTGAGGACAATTGCGACGCCATGGGTTCGCTCATCAAAACCGCCGGAGGGCCGCGCAAGACCGGCTCGTTCGGGCATTTGTCCACGGCGAGTTTTTATCCTCCGCACCACATGACAACGGGTGAAGGCGGGGCGGTGTTTACCGACGATCCGCTTTTGAAACGCCTGGTGGACAGTTTTCGCGACTGGGGGCGCGACTGCTGGTGTTCCGGCGGAACCGACAATACCTGCCGCGCGCGCTTCACCGGACAGTTCGGGCTTTTGCCCAAAGGCTATGACCATAAATATGTCTATTCCCATTTCGGCTATAATCTGAAACTGACCGAGATGCAGGCCGCCATCGGCTGCGCGCAGATAAAGAAACTGCCTTCCTTTGTGAGAACGCGGCGCGCGAATTTCGCGTATTTGAAAGCCGGTCTGGCGGGTTTGGAAAAATATTTCGAACTGCCGGAGTGCGGAAAGAACGCCGAACCGTCGTGGTTCGGGTTCCCCGTTACAGTCAAGCGCGGCGCGGGTTTTTCGCGCGACGAAATTGTGGCGTTTCTTGAAAACACCGGTATTCAGACGCGCATGCTGTTCGCCGGCAATATAATTCTGCATCCGTGCTTTGACGGACTGCGCGGCACCAAAGCCTACCGCGTTTGCGGCGGGCTGGAAAACACCGGACGGATAGTAACCGACACTTTCTGGCTGGGCGTTTATCCAGGGCTCGGCAAGGCCCAGCTGGCTTTTATAGTTTCAAAAATTAAGGAATTCGCGGAAGGCGGGCAATGAAGATTCTCGTTACCGGGGCGAGCGGGTTCGTGGGCCGCAATCTGCGGGAGCAGTTTGGCTCGGGAGATTGCGCGGGCAAGTATGAAATCTCCGCGCCTTCCCACGTCGAGCTTGATTTGACCGATGGCGAAAGCGTTGACGCTTATTTTAAAAACCGCAGTTTTGACGCCGTTGTCCATTGCGCCGTTAAACCCGGGCACCGGAACGCGAAGGATTTAAGCGGGCTGTATTTCGCGAATACTCGGATGTTTTTCAATCTGCTTAAAAATGAACGGAGTTTCGGCAAAATGATTTGGCTGGGCTCCGGCCTGGTTTATGACGCGCGGCATTATGAGCCGCTTATAGGCGAAGATTTTTTCGGCGGGCATATTCCCCAAGACGAAGGCGGTTTTGCCAAATACGTCTGCGCGCGCTTCACGGAAACGGACCGGAAAGTTATAGAACTCCGTCCGTTCGGCGTTTACGGAAAGTATGAGGATTACGCCATCCGTTTCATTTCCAACGCCGTGTGCAAAACGCTGGCGGGCCTGCCGGTTACTATCAAGCAGAACCGCCGGTTCGATTATATTCACGTGGCGGATCTTATACGGGTGATTGATTTTTTTCTGTGCAATGAGGCGAAATCCTCTGCGTATAACGTAACTTCGGCGCGGCCCGTCGAACTGCTGGAGATAGCCCGCAAAATTGTTGAATTGGGCGGACGGAAAAATGAGATTTTAATTTCACTGGACGGCATGGGCGCGGAATACAGCGGCTCCAACGCCAGGCTTAAGGCGGAGATGCCGTCATATTCCGTAACGCCGCTTGAAGAAGGCATACGCGGGCTTTTTGATTTTTATTCCGCGAACTTAAGCGGCCTTGATATGGACGCTTTGAAGACGGACAGGTAAGGGGGAAAAGATGAAACTTTCTGATTATGTAGCGGAAAAAGCAGTGCGGCTGGGAATGCGCCATGTGTTCTCGATAACCGGCGGCGGCGCGATGCACCTTAACATGTCGCTGGGATTAAACGAAAAACTGGCCTGCGTTTATAACCATCACGAGCAGGCCTGCGCCATAGCCGCGGAAAGTTACGCGCGGCTGACGAATAAAATGCCGCTCGTCTGCGTAACCACCGGCCCCGGAGGGGTTAACGCGCTCACGGGCGTGCTGGGTGCGTGGGTTGATTCAATCCCCATGTTCGTTATATCGGGGCAGGTGAAATACGCCACTACTGTGCGCAGCACCGGCCTGCCGCTGCGCCAGCTGGGCGACCAGGAATTCGACATAGCGCGCGCGGTTGAATGTATGACGAAATATTCGGTTATGGTGACTGACCCGAACGAAATTGACTATCACATGGAGCGTGCTTTTTATATCGCCACCCACGGGCGGCCCGGGCCGGTATGGCTGGACATCCCTTTAGACGTGCAGGGCGCGCAGATTAACGCCGAAAAACTGAGAAAATACGATCCCAAAGAGGACGCCGCCCTTAATCCGCCCAAGCCGTCTGATAAACAGATAGCGGAGATTATTGAGAAGATAAAGAAAGCCAAAAGGCCCGTTCTGCTGGCTGGCACGGGCGTGCGGTTGTCCGGCGCGCATGAGGAATTCCTGAAAGCGGTTGAGACGCTGAACATTCCCGTGGTTACGGCGTGGAACGCGCATGACGTTATCACGGAAGACCATCCGCTTTATTTCGGACGCCCCGGCACCGTGGGTGACCGGGCCGGCAATTTTATCGTTCAGAATTCCGATTTGCTTTTAAGCGTGGGCTGCCGTCTTAACATAAGGCAGATTTCCTATAACTGGGAAAAATTCGCCCGCGCGGCTTATAAGATTGTCGTTGATATTGATCCCGTTGAACTTAAAAAACCCACGGTGAAAGCGGATATGCCCGTCCACGCCGACTGCGCCGACATTTTCCGCGGGATTATGGAATTCACCCAGCTCCCGCCCAAGAGCGACTGGCTTTTCTGGTGCGCCGAGCGCAAGCGCCGTTATCCCGTCGTGACGGACCGGCACCGCGCTAAAACCGAGCCGGTGAATCCGTATGTGTTTATGGACCGGCTGGCCGCCGCGCTGGGCGAAAACGCCATAGTCGTCAGCACTAACGGGAGCGCGGTCGTTACCGGGTTTCAGGCCATAAAAATCAAAAAGGGCCAGCGGCTGTATTCCAATTCCGGCTGCGCGTCCATGGGCTATGGCCTGCCCGCGGCGCTGGGCGCGTCTGTTGCGGCGGGGCGCAGCGTGGTGTGCCTGGAGGGTGACGGCAGTATCCAGATGAATATTCAGGAACTGCAAACCGTGGCTTCCTACAAAATTCCGGTGAAAATTTTTATAATCAATAATTCCGGGTACCACTCGATACGGCAGACGCAGTGCAATTTCTTTGAAGGCCGCCTTGCCGGCTGCACCCCTGAAACCGGCGTGAGCTTTCCGGATATGGGCAAAATAGCCGAAGCTTACGGCCTGCCTTATATCCGCTGCGCAGACCATGGCGGACTGGATTGCGCCATCGGCAGCGCTCTGGGAACGGACGGGCCCGTCGTCTGCGAAATAGTGGTGGACACCGGTCAGGAGTTTGAGCCGAAATTGTCGTCAAAGGTTCTGCGCGACGGGCGGATAGTGTCGCCGGGGCTGGAGGATATGTATCCGTTTCTGCTGCGCGGAGAGTTTTTGGAAAACATGATAATCAAGCCGGAGGAGGACTAGCCATGTCTGAACGGAAAGTGTTTCTGACGGGTGCGGGCGGCGATATCGGGTCCGCGATAAGAAAACTGCTGGAGCGGGGCGGTTATAAAGTCGTCGCGCCGCTGCACGGCGAACTGGATTTGGCAAAACCGGAAACCATAGACGCGTACTTCGCGAAAAGCGATTTGGATTTCTACGGTGCCGTCCATTGCGCGGGCATAAATTTTCCGAAACCGTTCGAGGATTTGTCTCTGCAGGACGTTATGGAGACCATGCAGGTAAACGCGGTCGGTTTTTTTCTGGTCATGAAATATCTGGCGCCGTCCATAAAGGAGCGGGAAGGCTCGATTGTGGCGGTGTCGTCTTTGTATTCCGAATTTTCCAGAAAATTCCGCCTGCCTTACGCCATGAGCAAGCACGCGCTTAACGCGCTTGTGCAGACGCTGGCCCTTGAACTCGGTCCGCACGGGGTGAGGGTGAACGCCGTGTCGCCCGGTTTTGTGAACACCAAGCTTACGCGCAAAAACAATTCGCCCGAGCGGATAAAGCAGTTTGAAGACAAAATCCCGCTGGGAAAACTTGCCGCGCCCGAAGATATCGCTTACGCGGTGCATTGTCTTTTAAGCCCCGAGAACCGCTATATAACTGGGCAGAATCTGATTGTGGACGGCGGTTACTGCGCCGGAGGATTCCAGGAATGAAAAACAGTTTCGTTATCGCCGGGAAAAAGCTGCGCTATGAGCCGGTGCGCGGATCGTTTAAAGTGAAATCCTGTCCCGCCGCTTACGCCGTCACGTTCAATCGGGGCGAACTGTTCGGGCGGGTGAACGCTTATCTGGCGGACAATACGGCTTCCGTCGTGCTGATTGATAAAACTGTTTACAGGCTTTACGGAAAACAGCTCCTCTGTCCGAAGGAGCGGATTTTCCAGGCTCCGGCGTCAGAGAGTTTTAAAACCGTGGCGGGCCTGTCGCAATTATGGCGTTTCCTGGCGGAGCGCAAATTCAACAAAGCCGGAAAACTTATAGTTATAGGCGGCGGGATAATGCAGGACGCGGGCGCGTTCGCTTCGCTTTGCTACAAACGCGGCATCGACTGGATTTTCGTGCCCACCACGCTTTTGTCCATGTCGGACAGCTGTATCGGCGCGAAATGCGGAATAAATTTCGGGTCCGCGAAAAACCAGCTGGGCCTTTTCTCCGCTCCGCGCGAAGTGATTATTGACGCGCAGTTTCTGGCCACGCTCAAAACCGCGGACATAAAGTCCGGACTCGGCGAAATTTTAAAGATGGCAGTTATCGCCGGTCCCCGCGCCATGGAAATTTATGACGCGCATATCGGCGGCGCGCTTAAGGCCGCCGCCAGTCATGACGGACTGGCGGTATTAAAGTGTTTTACGCCGCTTGTCAAAATGTCTTTGTCCGCGAAAAAGACGGTGGTGGAGGCGGACGAGTTCGAGCGCAACGTCCGCCGTTCTCTTAATTACGGCCACACCGCCGGGCACGCGCTGGAAGTTTTAAGCGGCTATAAAATCCCGCACGGAACGGCGATTGTGTTCGGCCTGCTCGCCGCCAACGAGATAAGCGTTGCCGCTGGCCTGCTGCCTCTGGAAAC
This sequence comes from Elusimicrobiaceae bacterium, assembly GCA_041667045.1. Classification (GTDB taxonomy): domain Bacteria; phylum Elusimicrobiota; class Elusimicrobia; order Elusimicrobiales; family Elusimicrobiaceae; genus JAQVSV01. The sequence continues at coordinate 7,698 of JBAYFS010000080.1, forward strand.
GCGGAACGAGATAGCCCAGCGCGCGAAAAGCCTGCTGGATTTCGGTGCGGGCCGTGTTGACGCGGCAAAGCTCGCCGAGCTTGTGCGGGCGGATAAAAAAACCGCCGGCGGAAAAATTTCTTTCGTCGTGTGCTCGGGCCTGGGCCGGACGCAGTTTCTGTCCGTGGAGATAAACAAGGATTTCGCCGCCAAGCTTAAAAAGGCGCTTGAAGGGGTTTGTTAAGTCGAATGGGTACCTTTATTGTCGTTGATTACGGCGCGTCGCGCCTTAAATGCGGAGTGTTCGACACGGAAACGCAAAGCCTGGTTTCCGTGAAAAGCCATCCGTCGCCGGACGCGTGTGTTTTCGGGCGCAGGATTTTCGAGATATCGCCGGATGAACTGTTTGTGCGGTTCAAGGCTGTCTGCGGTTCGGCGTTGGACTCGGTCGGCGGCCGTGCCGACGGTATTCTTCTGTCCTGCCAGCAGCACGGTTTTCTGGTGCTGGATGAAAACGGCGTTCCCGTTACCAATTACATCAGCTGGAAAGACGAGCGCGCCTTAAATCCGCTGCCGGCGCTGACCGCGAACGAAAGCGATGTCGCTCTGCCCGGCGATCTGAACGGCGCGGTGCTTTTTGAAAAGATTAAAAAGGAAACCGCCAAAGGCTTTTCCAATATTACCGGCATGAAACTGCGCGCGGGGTTCCCGTTCGTGAACTTTATCCACGCCGCTTTTACCGCCGACCTGCCACGGAATTGCCGCGTCATGTCGCTGCCGGAATGGCTTGCTCACAAAAGCGGATGTTTTAACGGACTTGTTCATGAAACCATGGCGGCGGGCCTGGGGTTTTACGATATTTCCGAGCATGAGTTCTCGGGCGAGCTTGTGCGTTACGCCGAAGAACTTACTGGCCGGAAAATCAGTTTCGGCGCGCCCGTGCGCTCGGTTGAAAAATGCGCCGAATTCGACGGCGTGCCGCTTTACTGCGGCTGCGGCGACCACCAGTGCGCCGTTTTAGGCGCGGGCAACCGTCCGGCGGAAACCCTGTCCATTAATATAGGAACGGGTTCGCAGGTTTCGGCTGTCGCGGTGAAATCTTCCGAAGCGGAAACGCGCCCTTATTTCGACTGCATGCGCATGGCCACCATAACCCACATTCCGGCGGGCCGTGCGCTGACGGAGTTTTTGCGCCCTTTTGAAACCGGCGCGGATGTGTGGGGCCTGCTCGGTTCTTTAAGCGCGCAGAAGGTGCTTGATTCCACGCTGCGGATAAATCTAGCTTTTTTCGACGGCGCGTTCGGATATCGCGACGGCGGGAGCATCGGTAATATCTATGAAGGCGGTTTCACTTTGGAAAATTACGCCGCGTCGCTGGTGCGTTCGATGGCGGAGCAGTACGCGCTTGCCGCCGGGAAGGTGGATACGGCGGGCCTGCTTGGTAAATGCGTCATAAGCGGGGGAGTGCCGAGAAAAATTCCCGCGCTCGCGGAGGCTGTCGCTGAAATGCTCAGGATGGAAACGGTTTTAAGTCCGCATACCGAGGAAGCGCTGTTCGGACTGGGTATGCTGGCGGGTCAGCTGGAAAATTGAATCAGGAGCGATTTATGAGAGATACAGATATTTTCGAGGATTTATTCGTGCTTGAGCTTGCCAATAACCACTGGGGCAAGCTGGAGCGGGGGCTGGACATTATAGCCCAGCACAGCAGCATCGTGCGCTTTAACAGCGTGCGCGCCGCCATCAAACTGCAATTTCGCGACGTGGACACTTTTATCCACAAGGATTTCTGTGCGCGGCAGGATATCCGCTACATAAAAAAGACGATAGAAACCCGCATGGGCAAGGATGATTTCGCGGTGATGGTTGACGCTATCCGCAAATCCGGCTGCGTGCCCATGGCCAC
>JBAYFS010000081.1:0-9509 GCA_041667045.1 Elusimicrobiaceae bacterium
ATCAAGCATGGAAGGCTCTATTTCGCTGTCGCCGGACATGGTGCCGCCGGACACATCACCCTTCGCAGAAGCGGGGAAAGCCAGGGCAACGTCGCCGGACATGCTTTTCGCTTCAATTATCCCTTTCGCCGGAACGGCTGACCAGGCCAGGTCAATTTTGCCGCTGTCCGTTTTCACCTGCGCCGTATCCGCCAAAACACCGGAAATATCCCCGCTGTTCGAGCGCAGGACAACGGAACCGGTAACGCCGCGCGCGGCTATGCTGCCGGAAACGGTTTCGGCGCGCAGGTCCGCGCCGGTGTTGATGGTTATGTCACCGGACACGCTTTGTAAATCCAGGCTCGCGGCGCGGGCGGGGGCGGAAATATTGACCGCGGCATGGCAGGATTCCTCAAAAGCGGCGGTAAAAGAGTTTTTAGTTTTAATCTCGACGGTCAGAACACCGTCCCGCAGCGAAATCGCGGCGGTACAGAGGGCGACGCTGTAATCGCTTACACTCACTTTCACGGAGGAAGCGGCTTCGTCAAGAACCAGCGAACTGCCGGAGAAGTCTCCTTTCACCGCTTTAATATCCTGCGCGGCAAACTCCCTGGTAAAACAGGTCGCGGTTTCCGCCGCGGCAAGCGGTGTAAGCATAAAAAACGGCAAAACAGTTATAAATTTACGCATTCCCCCCCCATAAAATCAAAAGCCCCTAAATGATTGTTATTTAAGGGGCTTTTGGTTGCGGAGACTGGATTTGAACCAGTGATCTCAAGGTTATGGGCCTTGCGGGATACCGGGCTTCCCTACTCCGCATATCTATTCTATCATATACGGCGGGAATTTACAAAACAAATCCGCGCTCCGGGTCCCGGAACGCGGATTCAGAATAGGAATTAGTCAGCTATTTTACGGCTATCAGCTGATCGCCGGAGCCGGTTTCCACGGTTATTCTCAATTTAGAATCAGCGGAACTGCCGAGTTCGTTGCTTATTTTGCCGGAACCGGCTTTCGTCGAAACAACGGCTTTCGTGCCGGAAGGGAAAAACAGTTTAACCGGGCCGGAACCGGTTTTCGCCAGCACCTCTCCGACCGACGGAATGGAATCCCACTGCGCCGTGATACTGCCGGAACCTGTTTTGCCGGTGAAGGAACCTTTAAGACCGGACACATTCATATCGCCCGAGCCCGTCCGCAACTGCATTGAAGCGGATCCCCCCTGCGCGCTGATGCGTCCCGAGCCGCTGTTTACCACAACCATCCCCGCTACTTTGGAAAGCCTCACTTCGCCGGATGAGGAACTGACGGCAAGGCTGCCGGCGATATCGCTTACCGTGATATCGGAGGAACTGCCTGTTATGGTTATCTCCACGCGCTGTGGACCGGTTACGTTAACTGCAGCGCGGCAGGAATCGGCCTTTTTGGCCCAGCTTAAAAACCCGCGGCGTTTTTTGCTTTTAAGCGCGACGTCAAGACTGCCGTTTGCGATCTGCGCGGTGAACTCGCACTTTTCCTCGTCAAAATTCCGCACGGTCACCACCGCCGAAGATAATTTCAGGCCGGTGTAAGACACATCGCCCGAAACAGTCTCTATCTGAACGGCGGAAAAATCCTTCGCGTCGAACTGGCGGATAAGTTCCTGCGCGGACAGGCAGGGCCACGTCAGCAGCAGAAATGAAAAAACAGCCGTCATTTTCATAAAATTCTCCCCCCGGAAAACGTCTCTGAAATAATGTTACATAACTTCCTTTCCCGGGGCAAACAATAAAAATACGAGCGGTCAGCTTTCCTTATGCTCTTTGCAGAACCAGCCGTAAATAACGGGCAGAACCACCAGCGTAAGCAGAGTGGACGATATCAGGCCGCCCACCACAACCGTAGCCAGCGGACGCTGCACCTCCGAGCCGGGCCCCGTGGCGAACAGCATGGGCACCAGGCTAGACACCGTTATCAGCGCGGTCAGCAGCACCGGTCTTAAACGCCGCTCGCAGCCGGTGGCAACCGCCGCGGCGCAGGTATACCGCTTGACCCGCAACTGGCTTATGTAAGTGAGCAGCACCATGCCGTTTAAAACAGCCACGCCCAGCAGGACTATAAATCCCACCGCCGCCGGAACCGACAGATATTGCCCCGAAACATAAAGCGCGATAATCCCGCCGACCAGCGCCAGCGGCAGATTCAAAAGCACGATCACCGCCTGATTGACCGAATTGAACGTAACGGCAAGCAGCAGAAAAATCATTACTATGGTAAGCGGCATAATGACAGCCAGTTTTCTCATGGCTTTCTGCTGGTTTTCAAACTGGCCGCCCCAGGTCAGGTAATAACCGTACGGTATTTTCACTTTCCGGGAGATTTTTTTCTGGACTTCCGCGACGAAACCGCCCAAATCCCTTCCCGACACATTGGTTTCAACCAGAATGCGCCGCTTGCCGGACTCCCGGCTTATCTGGGCCGGACCTTCCTCCGTTTTTATATCGGCTAGGCCGGACAGGGGCACCCGCGCGCCCGTGGCGGGAGAAGTGAGCATGAAATTTTCCAGCGCGGAAACGGAAGCCCGTTCCTCCTCCGGAATGCGGACGGTAATATCGAAAGTCCGCTCGCCCTCGAAGAAAACGCCGGCCGGTTTGCCGCCCAAAGCTATTTCAATGGCGCCGCAAACGTCCGCCACGTTAAAACCGTACCGGGAAATTTTTTCCCGGTTGACCGCGATGTTTATATAAGACTGCCCGCCCTGCTGCTCAAGCGCCACGTCCGCCGAGCCTTTCACGCCGGACAAAACAGCCGCTATTTCCCCGCCTTTCTTCTGCAGCAGATCCAAATCGTCTCCGTAAAGCCGGATCGCCAGCTGAGAGCGCGCGCCGGAAACCATTTCGTCTATGCGGCACTGGATAGGCTGACTGAACCCGAACACGATGCCCGGAATAACATCCACCGCGCGGCGCATTTTTTCAAACAGCTCGTCGCGGGTCGCGGCGCTGGTCCATTCGCTTTTAGGCTTCAGTTTGCCGACCATGCCGGTTTTCTCAACGCCGCGTGCTTCCACGGCTTTGCCGGTCCAGCCGGTTTTGGAAATCACCGTTTCCAGTTCGGGAAAGGTTTTAAGCTTGGCTTCTATTTTCCTGGCGATATCGGACGAAGCGGAAAGCGACGCGCCCGGGAAAATGGCAATATCCATATCAAACGCGCCCTCATCCATCACCGGCACGAACTCCGTGCCCAGCCGGGGATACAGAAAAAGACTGAACGCCAGAAGTCCGCCGCAGCAAAGCAGCACTTTCGCGCGGTTGCCCACGCTCCAGTTCAAAACGGGCAGATACAGCCGTTTGGCAAGGCGCATAAGCGGGCTTTCCTCGTCTTTGGCAGGACGCAGCACCAGCACGCACAAAGCGGGGATAACGGTCAAAGACAGCACCAGCGAGGAGAACAGCGCTATCATCACCGTAACCGCCAGCGGCTTGAACATTTTGCCTTCGATACCCTGCAAGGCCAGTATGGGAACGAAACTCAGTGCGATAATCATTTCGCCGAAAATGCTGGGTTTGCGCACTTCCAAAATAGCCGCGGCGACCGCGGCGCCGCGCTCTTTTACGCCGTCCGTATTACTGTTTAAGTGATGCAGCACATTCTCGACCTGGATGATGGTCGAGTCAATAATCATGCCCAGTGAAATGGCGAGCCCGCCCAAGGACATAAGATTGGCGGTCAGCCCGAAATGCTTCATTATAATAAACGTCAACAACAGAGCGAGCGGCAAAGCCGCCAGCGTCACAAACGAACCCTGGAAACTCAGCAGGAAAACATACAGCACGATAATCACTATCACGGAACCCTCGCCCAGGGCCCGGGCCATGGTTTTTACGCTGCCCAGTATTATGTCCGAACGGGTGTAATACGCTTTTAGCCGCACGCCCTGCGGCAGGACGCGGCTTTCGTTTATCTCCTTAACCTTTTCCTCCACCGCTTTCGTGACGACCCGGCCGTTCGCGCCGCGCAGCATCATGACCACACCCCCTACGACTTCCTTCTCCCCGTTTTCAAAAGACGCGCCCTGGCGTACCGCATAGCCGATTTTGACTTTAGCCACGTCTTTTAGCAGAACGGGAACACCCTTGCGCGCCAGCACCACGATATTGCCGATTTCACCGGCGGATTTAACCTGCCCGAGCCCGCGGATGAAATACTGCTCACCCTCGGTTTCCAGAATCCCGCCCCCGACATTCGCGTTATTGCGCTCGACGGCGGCATAAAGAGCGTTCAGATCCACCCCGTACTGCGCCATGGCGGAAGCCTGGGCCACAATCTGGTATTCCTTGATATAACCGCCGAAGGAATTGACCTCGCTCACTCCCTCGACGTTTTTAAGCAGCGGCGCGACAACCCAGTCCTGCAGCGTGCGCAGTTCGGTAAGCGTTTCAACGGACGGATTTTTGTCTTCCGTTTCAAGAGTATACTGGTAAATCTCGCCCATCGCCGTGGCAACTGGGCCCATGCTTGTCGTTATTCCGGGGCCGAGTTCCCCGCGCACTTCGCTTAACCGCTCAAGCACCTGTTCCCGAGCGAAATAAATGTCGGTGCCGTCTTTAAAAACGGCGGTAACCACGGAAATGCCGTATTTGGAAACGGAACGCAACTGCGTCATCTGCGGGATACCGCGCAGCGCGGCTTCGATGTGATAGGTGACGTTTTTTTCTATTTCAAGCGGCGATTTGCCGGGCGCGGTACTGACCACTTCAACCTGCACGCTCGTGACATCTGGCAGCGCGTCCAGCGGCATTCCGGCAAGCGAAACAACACCCCAGACCGCCGATAAAACAGCCGACACCAGCACCAGCCATTTATGCCTAATGGAAAAATGAACAATATTATCGAGCATTGAATTTCCCCGTTATTCTATTGACGACTTCAACAATTCCGATTTCAGCAGAAACGCGCCGGACACCACCACGGCGTCGCCGTTCCGTAACCCGTCCGCGATTTCCACCATACCGCCGTGTTCCCTGCCGGGCTGCACAGGTTTTTTCTGAAACGTATCCCCGCCGGATTTAACGAAGACAAAAGACTCGCCCTGCGCGGTCTGCACCGCTTCGGAGGGGATATAAAAACCCGACTTGCCTGATTTCTGGTGTATTCTGGCGTTAATGAACATGCCGAATTTAAGCAGATTGTCCGGATTCTTTATGGAAAGCCGCGCTTTAACCATGCGGGTTTCCCCATCAATTTCAGGCGAAAGGAAAACCACCGCCGCGCCGAAATCCTTCTGGGGATACGCGGGCGTGGTGACTTCCGCCGCGCGCCCCACTTCTATCATGGAAAGGTTTTTTTCCGGCACGTCTATCACGGCCCACATAGGGTCAAGCTCGGTCACGGTGAAAAGAAAGCTCATGGGGTCCGTTTTTTCGCCCGCCGCGGCGTAAGCCGCCGTTATCATGCCGTCATGGTTTGCGGTCACTTCCGCGCGATTGCCGCCGGGCGCAAGCACGACAGCCAGCACAGAATTTTTCGTCACGCGCTGGCCTATGGCGGCGCTGACGCTTTCCACATGCCCCGAAACGGGCGATGAAATGTGATAGGTATTCTGGGTGTCCTGCACTATCCGGCCCGGGCACTCGTAAGCGTCTGAAATATACCCGGCTTTCACGGTAACGGTTTTGAGGCCTATTTCTTTCTGCGATTCCGGGCTGACCCGCACTACGCCGGGTTCGTTTTCCGGAGCTTCGGCCTGTTCCCCGGTATTCTCGGCGTTTTTTCCGCAGGCGGACAAAAATACAACCGCCAAAAGAATGGCTATGTTCTTATTAATTATTCTCATTTGTTCTCCCGATAAAGCGCCGCGCTCAGAACACGGTCAAAATCAGCCGTTCTGTTCCAGTAATCCTGCATGGCGTCAATGTACTCGATATGCTCTTTCACGAACCGCTCGTTAATCTGGTAATAGACCGACAGGTCAATTTTTCCCGCCAGATAGTCCTGCGAGAAGTTTTTTCTCAAATCCGTTATGGTCAGCAGATTTTTCTCCAGCGTGCGGACCAAACTCGCCGCCAGCGCTTTTTCCAGCCAGGCCTTGCGCACTTCATTGTTAATGGTTAATTCCAGCCGCCGCCTCTCCCGCTCCAGAGCCTGCCCGCGCGCCAACGCGGATTTTATCGCGCCGCCGTTGCGGTACCAGAGGGGAATTTCCAGCTCCAGCGAAAACTGAGTGTAGTTAAGAGTATCTTCCTGCACCTGCGCTATCCCGGCGGTGAGGTCCGGAATGCGTTTTCTTTTTTCCAGATTCAGCTGCGCGTCGTTGGCTTCGGCGCGGAACGCCAGTTCGTTGAGTTCACCGCTGTTGCGCAAAGCGCGCGCCGCATAGTCCTCAAGCGAAGCGTTCTCCTCCGCCTCGGGAATGCCCAGATCGGCCTCTTCCAGGGTTAACGGAGAATCAGGCTGGCGGCCCAGCAGCACATTCAGTTCCGCGTTAAGGATATCCGCCCGGGACCGGGCCGCCTGCATATGGAATTTAGACAGCGAAACCTCCGCCCGGGCCATGGAAACGTCGGCCGCGCGCGCCTCGTCAATGCGCTGGCGGGCCTCTATCTTGCTTAAGATATTGGCGGCGGAATTATAATGTTCCTGCTCGAACTTGATCCGTTCCTGCGCGAAACGGGCGGCATAATAGTTTTTTTTCACCGCCGCGGCGATATCCAGTTTCTTGACCGCGATGGTTTTGAGGTAGGCGGCGGTTTCCGCCCGCGCCAGTTTCCGCGAAAGAGGAATTCTGCCGTTTAAAGACAGCGGCTGGGCAAGCCGTATCTCTCCGGAATGGTTCTCATCGGTTCCGCGTTTATATTCCAGCGTGGGATTGGCATACGCCGAGCCCTCGGCCAGCGCGCCTTCAAGCGCTTGCAGCCGGGAATTCATGATAAGAATATCCGGATTGTTTTCCATCGCCTCCGCTATCAGCTGGTCTACGGACAGGGGAGTGGCGAAAATCTCCGCGCAGCGGGCGGGTGCGACAAAAATAACCAAACAGAAGAGAAATACTATTCTGGACACAGCGGTCCTCCTGAGTTAAACGGAAACTTGCGGAAACCGGAAAGGAATCCGCGGCGGTGCAGCCAAAGTTTTACCGTTTAAACCACAGGAGGGCGGAAGGGGGGTTCGGGAAAGCAGGAGGCGTGAACCTGCGCGCCGGCGGACGGGCACAGCCATTCCCGGGTGGGCGCGTCCAGAGACAAGGAAACTTTATCGTTTTTCACCGCCGCGCAGGAAACGCAGGCGCCGCAAATGGTTGAGTGGGCGTGTTCGTGCGCGCAATGCGGGGTCAGTCCTTTAACAAGAAAGAACAGGGCCGACAGCAGGGTGAACAGGATAAAAAGCATGCGCCGCATATGTTTAATTATAGCACTCCGCAACAGCACCGGGCCGGGTTATTTTACGATAACGCTCTGGTTGCCGACCCCTGTTTTAATGTTGATTTTGAATTTTGAATCAGGATAACTGCCGATGTCGTTGGAGGTGCTGCCTACGCCCGATTCCATTGTAACGGCGGCCTTCGTTCCGGCTGGAAAGGCTAACCGGACATTGCCGGCGCCGGATTCGGCTGTGGCGTCGCCCTGCTGGGGAACAGTGTCCCATTGGGCGTCAACGCTTCCCGCGCCGCTGCGGCACGTGAGAGAACCTTTCAGGCCGGACGCGTTTATGTTGCCCGAACCGGTCCGCAGGTCCATGGAAGAGGAACCGTCCTTGGCCACAATATTGCCCGCGCCCATCTTGGCGCTGACAACACCTAAAGTTTTTTCCAGCTTTACGCTGCCCGAACCGACGCTGGCGTCCACCGCGCCGGTTATGTTGCTGACGGAAATATTAGACACGCCGGCGGCAAGTTCAAGCCCCAATCTTTCCGGGGCGGACAGGTTAAGGCTGGCGGGACATGTTTTTTCGCCGCGGAACCAAGCGAGAAAGCCTTTTTTAGTTTTGTTTTTAAGCGACACGACAAGGCGGCCTCCTGAAAGGCGCGCGTCAAATTCGCATCTGGAGGAATCGTAGTTGCGGACCATGACAACAGCCGCAGCCGAAGCTTTCGCGCCCGCATAAATAACGTCGCCCGAGTCCGATTCAATCTGCACGACGGAAAAACCTTTGGCGGGGAACTCGCGCGTGATATCTTCCGCGGACAAAGCGGGCACAATAAACAGCACAGCCAGAGCAACAGAAAGTTTTTTCACAAACAGCCTCCCTCTTGGAAAATCCCATCTTTCATTAAATATACATAACTATTTCCGCCGAGTCCAAGACCCAGCCGCAACTAGCAATTAAAAGTCCCCGCGCGGTGCTTCTGCATGGAGACTTTTAATTGTGGCGAGGCAAACTGCATGACATTAAAAATTTTGGTACTTTATTTAAGTGTTGATTGGCTTTTCCGTTCCCGTGAAAACCGACTTGTCAGCCATCTTACAAGTCCTGGGATATTTTTACTTGTACCAGCCAAACACCCTTTTTCGTAAAACCGAAAAATTCTTTTACCGTTTCGCATATCCAACAAATCGTTATGCACGACAACATCTACGCACGGCCTCAAGGAAAGATCGGCCGGAGCAGAATACTTCGCCTCATCTGATTCCGCGCGACAAGTTAACTTAAATCCTACGATGGTAGGCTTACGCGGAGAGGCATAAATGGCAAGTTTGTTTAATATTTTAAAATTCTTCTTGAGTTTTATTACAAGTTCATTTTTTGAATGGATTTTCACCTTTGTATTTGGTCGGCAGGCTTTATTTCCGATTACTATCGCTCTTATTGAGTAATCGCCTACCGCCGCCGCATGGACGATAATATCAAATCTGTTTTTCTTCAATAACAACCGCAGTTTCCCGTCAAGATCGGCAAATCCTTCAAAACATAGCGATGGCCCTTTCCGTTTAGGCATGCAGGCATTTATTCCATGAAGATACAATACGCCATGCCCTCCCTGTCGGAAGCAATCAGTCATATCGGCGCCAGTCTTGCCGGTGCTGAAGTTCGTTATAAAACGCACACCGTCAATAGGCTCTCGCGTCGCTCCCGCGGTTATCAGAATTTTCATTAATGAAGCGCTTTCAATATTGCGGAATAAATGTCTTCCGGCTCAAGCATACGTCCGTAACCAGTATCGCCGCAAGCCAGTCTGCCTTTTGTTGTCGGCAATACTTGAGCCCCCCATTTGAGAAGAAGATTTAGTGAGTTTCGTGTTGCTGGGTGTTCCCACATATTTTTATTCATCGCGGGGACAATGATGAGAGGCTTTGAAAAATCATGAGCCAGACAGGTCGTAGTAACGCAATCGTCTCCTATTCCTGCGGCCAACTTATTTATGATATTCGCTGTGGCGGGACAAAGTACCAACACATCAAGCCATCTCGAAAGTTCAACATGTTCTATGGATTGCTTTTTTTCAAAGGTATCCAGATAAACCGGTTTTCCGGTTAAGCCCTCAAGAGTGGCAAGGCCAATGAAATTTAAAGCGGACACCGTGCATGAGGTTTTTACTTGATAACCGTCTTGCA
>JBAYFS010000082.1:0-9490 GCA_041667045.1 Elusimicrobiaceae bacterium
CGTGGACTATAAGGCCTGTCCTGCCCTGCAGATAGGCCGGTACCACGCCGAAAGCGATTTCGCTTTCCAGCGGGCAAAGCCACATATCCTGTCCGTCGAGCCGCGCGTAGACGGCCGCCTTCGCGAACTGGCTCACGGCGGGAATGCCTGGGAAAAACTCAGGACTTGTGCCTGAGTCGGCGTAAACCAGTTTCGCGTCTATGCCGGCTTTTTTAAGCAGCGCGTAGAAGACGAAAGGTTTGTCCAGCGTGTTGCCGCGCCCGCGCCGGAGCGTTTCCTCGGGATTTTGCGGTATGTAGGAAGACGCGTTCATGTCCGCCGGCACGAACACGATATGGTCCGCCGTGTACTGGTAAAGCGCGGCGGCCTTCGCCTTCTGTGTTTTGTATTTGCCCGCGCGTAGAACCCGCGGCAGCTTGCCTTCCGCCAGCGCCGCGCCAATGCGCGCTGAAAAATACTTGCCGATGTCTTCCCAGGTGTCTTGCGCGCCGAAGCAGAACAGCGAGACGTTTTTTGTCGCCGCCACGTCTGCCTGCACGTCCGTGATTTCCCAGACCGTTGTCGTTTTCCCGTCATGGGCTGACTGCGGCGCGCTTGCAATGCTTACGCCTTCGCTTGCCGCCGTGCTTAGCGCGACTCCCTCCGGCGCGGTTACGCTTATGCGGATTTTGCGGGCCGGGTAGCGCAGGGCTATCGGGACTCTGTCGAAAAACGGGAATTCGCGCGATACCCGGGCTATGGTGCTGACTATGACATAATCGGTCACCGTGCCGGTCGTTACTTTAGGAATGGAGAATTTAAGGCTGCGCAGTTTGTCATATTCCGGATAGGCGGGTGCTTCGGACGCGTCGGCTATGGTTGTTTCATCGGCCCGAGCCGCGTCCCGTCCGTTTACCGCCATAGCGTAGCGGAGGGACACTTCTTCGTGATCCCGGTTGTAATAATATCGGTTTTCGCCCGCTTCGTCGCGTGCTTCTTCCGCGAACAGCTTGCGCACCACGCGTTCGCTTTTAAAAACCGAGGAGCCGGCGTCCAGGACATAAGTATATTCCCGGTAAGCGTCGCAGATGGTGTCCTGTCCGCAGTCGGCGGGCAGAAGGCGGGCAGCGGCCTCAACCGCGCTGTCGCCCGCGAAATCCGCTCGGACGTTATCTCTGTCCACGAACATCAGTTTAAGCGCATCCTTGCGCGGATAGGAGGTAACTTCACCGTCGGTTTTTTTTATGGAAATTTGCTGCCCGTTTATGGCGATAAACGAGCCTTCTATTTCAGCGCCGTTTTGCAGAAACAGGATATCGGCCCGGGCTGGCGCGGCGTACATCAGAAGTAAAATTAGAATTCTTTTCATTTTAACACCAGACTGAAGAAGATTCTGTCCCGCGTCGCGCGCGATACTGCGTTCAGGAATTGCTTGTAGCGGCTGTATTCATCAGGCCGGACAGAGAGCGCGCTCCGTTCATACATCGCGTTATAAATTATGCGGCTCCGCTCTTTCTCTATTCCCAGTTTGAAATAGCCGAACGGCGTTTTTATGTCTAAAGACGGCTGTATGGCTTCCACGTCAAAATCTTTTGGGTATTCAATTTCATAGAGAGAAAACACCTGCTCTCTCAACGAATATTTGATGGGATAGGCGCGCGAGTCCGTGCCTGCCTCGCCGTAATTGCATTCAAATCCCGGTAGGCCGAAAATTTTCAGGTGCCCGGCTTCTATTATGTGGTCCTTCAGCGTGAATTCGGCGGTTATATAAAACGGCGTTTCAATATCGTCAATATTGTGAAACTCCGCTTTCTCCAGTTCCGCGCCCGGCGCCATGCCCTTGATCCATTCCTTTAAAACGTGGTCGCGTTCCACGGGGGCCATGGAGCGGTATGAACTGCGCTTGACCCCTTCGGTAGGCCCGAAATAGCGGGCGGTGAACTGCACCTTTGTCGCCAGTCCCGGCGTTATTATTATGCGGTACGTGTAGCGTGTAAGGTTTTCGTGCGCGGCAGGCGGCTCGACATAATCCGTAGTGCGGCTTAACGGGGCTATGCCGGTCACGTTGTAATCCCGGGGATGCATATACGGATAGGCGAAATCGTTTTCCGTGGGGTCGAGGTAAAGAATGCCGTTGCCGGTCTGAACGCGGAGTATCGCGTGCTCGAAATCCATATCGGGTATCCTGTAGTCATGCTCGGGACTGCCGAACGGGTTTAATACAAACGGCTCCGCTTTTATGTCCACGGCTTTGAGCATGGCGGCTAGCAGAATCACCTTGTCAATGCAGCAGCCGTATTTGCGCTGCCAGGTGGTTTGCGCGTCATAGCCGGCCCAATTGGACTGCATGCCCAGCTTTACGGCGTTGTAGCGTATGGTTTTCTGCACATAGTGGTAAAGGAGCGATATTTTGGCGTTTTCATCCTTTGCGTTCGCGGTGATTCCCTTTGCCAGCGCGGTGAGCGCGGCGTCCGGCTCCATGCGGTTTAGATACTGCGGGGCGATCCAGTCATAAACCGGGTCCCAGGAAGCCGTCAGCGCGCCTTTAACCTGAGGATTAACGTCTTCATAAGGCGGCATCATGCCTTCCGCGATTATTTGCCCCAGGTTATTGAGTTCCCAGCGGTAAGTCGTTTCGTCTCCGGAACTGCTGATTTTGGGTTCAGGACTTTTCTGTCCGAAATTAACCGCTGCATAATAAAACTTTTTCCCGCGCGGAACGGAAACGGAGAAAACCCAGCTTTTAATAGGACTGAGGTTCAGGCGGACAGCGTATGGGAAGAAAAAATTTTTATTAAAGGGGCTGAACACCTCGCGTTCGGTTATCAGGTCAATAATCGCGCCGGAGGCCAGTGAGGGAAAGGTATAGATTAGGGATGCCTGATCCGTGAACATGCCGTCTTCCGACTGGGGATTGGCTATGCTCAAATTTGCCTGATCGAACGGGAGTACGTTCCCGTCCGGCATGTAAACTGTGGCCTTGAGGATTTTAACGCGCTCGCGCCCGTCGTCTAAATACTCGGAATGTTGTTTCCACATTTCCACCGCGGCGGTTGTAAGCAGTGCCACGGTTACGCGGTAACGGCACAACCAGGTGCCGTCTTCGCGCAGGGTGTAGGCGGTGTCTTCCTTTAAAATCAGGCTTTGCGCGTCGGGAAATTTGGCTCGGAACGCTTTCACCTGCCTGCGCAGGGCGGCCCCTTCGCCGGGTTTTTCGGGAATTATTTTAAAATAATCCGACGTAATGGGTTCCAGCTCCGCGAAATGGATCAGATTTACTTTTTTCACGGGCACGGAAAAACCGCCGTCCGCCATTACGGTCGAGCTTGAAGCGGAAAGGATAGCCGCATTTATTGAAAAACCGTCCTTAATAAAAAGAACCTCGGCACGGCATTGCGTGCTTAATGCGAGAAGCAGAACGGCGCAGGCGGTTTTTATCATAGGCCGGATGAAAGTTACGGAACAGACACCTCAACGGTTTTTTCTCCGCTTTTATTGCATTTGGCTGTGACGGACAGTTTGTCGCCTTTTTTCAGCCCGGCAATCCGGTAAACGGCAAGCTGGGTGTCATTATCGGTCTGGCGCAGGCATTTCTGGACAGCCAGCTCCTGCCCGTTGAATTTTACGATAATGTCGTCAATAAAATGCTTTGCGGCATCCTTGACGTTATGCGTGATTGTTATGTCCAGCTGGTCGCCGGAGAACTTGGCTTCAATTTTTGCCGGGGGATGCGCGTAAACCGCGCCCGCGCAGCATGCAAGCAGTGTTGCGGCTATCAGTTTTTTCATTTTATCACCTTTTTATGATGGATTTTGTACTGCTTGTATAAGATCAGCCCGAAGTGGACAATTCCGGCGCTCAGGCCGGAAAAAGCCAGTGTTTTGTGCCACAGGAAAGAATACTCCATGACTCCGGTAATGAAAGTGGCGGTGAACAGCGCCAGCGTGAAAACGCCGGACCACGTTATCAGCGCGAATAATGTCATACCGAAAATATACCATTTTATATCACCCCGCAAAAAAGATAATATTTAGTATATGGACAGGCATTTGCTTGAGATAATCGGTTACGGCGCGTCCGCGCTGGTTGCCGTATCCTTAATGATGAGCAATATCTGGCGTTTGCGCTGGCTGAACCTCGCGGGTTCGCTGGTTTTTTCCGGTTACGCCATGCTTTGCCGGGTGTGGCCGGTCGCTGCTGTCAATGCGTTTATCGTCGCAGTGGACGCTTATTATTTGTGGGAACTCCATTCTAAAAAAGATTTTTTCAGTCTGCTGGACGTGGCTGAGGATGACAAAATTTTCCTCGGAAAATTCATAGAGCTTTACCGCGCGGACATTAAAAAGTTTTTTCCGGATTTCGAAATCTCGAAACTTTTCGGCGCGCATTATATTTTCATCCTCCGCAATCTTACCCCGGTGGGCCTGTTCGTTTACGAGGACGAGGGGAACGGGACCGCCCGCATCCGGCTGGATTACGTCGTGGAGGCTTACCGCGATTTCACAAACGCCCACTTTCTGTTTCACACGCGGTATATGGATTTCATCAAGTCTGGTTTCAAGGAATTCGTGCTGCGCAATCCGTCGCCGAAACATGAAAAGTATATAAAGAAAGTCGGGTTCACACCGTCAGTGGCGAATCCGGCGGTATATATAAAACCGCTTGCCGTGGGCCGGGATTTCGCGGCTCAGGCTTCCGGAGGTGCTTAATGCCGCTTGAATGGACAGCTTCCCTTGCCACTGGGTTTGACGATATTGACGGTCAGCATAAAGAATTAATAGAAAAGGCTTCTGCTTTCGCGCACGCCGTGGCGAAGAATCAGGATCTGGCGGACCTAGACCAGCTTCTTGATTTCCTTGACGCATATGCCGCCGAACATTTTGCCTACGAGGAAGGAATTCTCACCGCGCGTAATTATCCGAATCTAGCGGCGCATATGGCGCAGCACGCGTATTTTAAGCGCAATCTGACTGAAATCAGACGCGCCTACCAGCGGGACGGCTGTTCGGAAGAAATTGTTGCCCGGGTATACAGCCATGTGACAGGCTGGCTGGTCGCCCACATAAAGAAAACCGACGGCGAATGGGCCGCGTACCTTAAAAATCTGAAATAAAAAAACGGCGGAATTGTAGCGCCTTAAAACCGGAGCGCGGTTTTTTGCGTAATGCTACCGCTATGAAGTGAGGAGCTGTTATGGAACGGAAATTTAATCTGGAGGACTGGCTTGCCGCTATGCTGGCGGGCCTGTGCTCGGCTTTCGGAAGCAGGCTGCTTTTCGCCGCGCACGCCGGCAGCTGGGTGCGGGGCGAGGCGGGCCCTTCCAGCGATATAGACATCAATGTCGTGCTGGACGAAGTGACGCCCTATCGCCGCCTACCGCGGCATTCTCGCCGGCATACCATTTAAGGAAAAGGCCTGCGGCTTTATCTGCGGCAGGGCCGAAATGCGCGCCTGGCCCCGCAACGAACTGTTCCATTTCATGAACGGCTGCAAAATCCTTCACGGCGGGCTGGAGGGGATTGTCGCTCCGCCGACGAAGGCGGAGGTCGCGGAGTACCTGCGCTTAAGCGCCTCCGGCGTTCTGCATTTTATCCGGCATACGCTCATTTATTCAAACGACCTGTCTGCCGTAGCGGAAGGGCTGGCCGGAATCTACAAAGCATCCTTCTTCCTGCTGCAGGCTAAACTTTTTCTTGAAACAGGTAAATACGTGCCGTCTAAAAAAGCGCTTGCGCCCCTGCTGTCGGAGAAGCTGGATAAAGAGGTGTTCGGTGTGTCCGCCGCGTGGAACTCGCTTGCCGACGACAGGGCCCGCAATACCGAACGTTATCTAATGCAATTGGTCGATTGGAGCGCCGCTCTGCTTATCTTTGCGGACAAACATTCGCCGAACTCGCGCTAAACAACAAAGATGTTTTCGCCGTTCTGAAACAAAAAAGGCCCCGCTTTTGCGGAGCCTTTTTTGTCTTGGGATAAACATCAGAACAGATATCTTAAGCCTATGCCGGCGTTAAGGCGGATTTTGGTTTCATGCAGAATATCAAGAATCGGCGCTACTTCGGCGAACACCGTGAAAGGAAGGCTTTTTTCGTAATACTGGATGCCAAACGGAAATCTTGCGCCGAGCAGGGGTTTGTCCTGCATTTTTATCCGCGCGCCCACGCCGAAATAAACGGGCAGACTGCCTTTTTCCACATGCAGCAGATTATGCATATACCACAGGTAGTCCGAGTGGACGCTTATTTTTGTCTGCGATTCGAAAGACCACGCCAGGCCCAGATCCACGGCGTTTTGCGAACTGACATTCATTTTCCAGCTCAGACCGGTGGGTTCGCCTAGCACGAACCCGGCTTCATATTTATTTTCCGCCGCGTTCGCGGCGCCAAGCGGCAGGGCAAGCGCAACGGCAAAAAGTAATTTTCTCATGTTTGTCTCTCTAGCTCAATGTTTCGCCCGGGCTGTTAACTGCGGCGGCTTCCGATTTTTCTTTTTCGCATAGGAGGGCGTCCTTTCAGCGTACGGCGTTGTCCGCCGATAGACTGGATTTCGCCCGCGGGCGAGGTCTGTCCGGAAGTGCCCGCCGAATGAGGCCTGCGTCCGCCGGAATTCCTGCGCTGTCCGCCGCCTCCGCGTCCGCGTGATGAAGGAAGGGCATGCGCGGAAAACTGCGCCGCCGGAATGTCCGGATGCGTCACTATCGGCAGTTCCATTCTCATAAGCCGTTCGATGTTGCGCACGTCTCCGCCCTGTTCCGGGGTGGCGAAAGAAATGGCGCGCCCTTCATGTCCGGCCCTGCCGGTTCTGCCGATGCGGTGGACGTAATTTTCGTCGTCATCCGGCAGATCGTAATTTATAACCAGTTCAATGCCGGTTACGTCTATCCCTCGCGCGGCTATGTCTGTGGCGACAAGGACTCTGTACTTGCCGGATTTAAAGCCCTCCAGCGCCTCGCGCCGCTGATTGAGTGTCCGGTTTGAATGTATTTCCGCGGCGGAGTGTCCCATATCGCAAATAGCGCGCGCTATTTTGCGCGCGTTGTGTTTCGTGCGCGAGAACAGAAGGACGCTGCCCCAGTATTTGTCCAGCAGTTTCGCCAGCAGATCGTATTTCGTGGCTTTGTGCACCACGTAAACTTCCTGAATGACTTTTTCGGCCGCCGTGCCCGATCTCGCCACTTCGATACGGATCGGCAGCTTCATGTAAGCGCCGGCGATTTTCATGATCGCTTCCGGCATGGTGGCGGAGAACAGCATGGTCTGCCGCTGGGCGGGAACCGATTTTAAAATCTGTTCAATCTGCGGAGCAAATCCCATGTCCAGCATGCGGTCCGCTTCGTCCAAAACCAGGATGCACACGTCATTGAGTTTCACCGTGCGCTGGCACAGATGGTCAATCAGGCGGCCCGGCGTGGCTATTATGACGCGCGGGTTTTTCCGTAATTCGGTAATCTGCCTTTTAATCGGCTCGCCGCCTATCAAAACCGCGGTCCGCATATTCATTTGCGGGGAGAACTGCTCGAAAACGCCGTTTACCTGAATTGCCAGTTCCCGCGTTGGAACCAGCACAAGCCCTTTGCCGGATTTGCCGGCCAGAGACTGCAGCATCGGAATAGCGAAAGCTATGGTTTTGCCTGTGCCCGTTTGGGCTATCCCCACCATGTCCTTTCCTTCGCAGGCTACGGGAATGGCCTGTTTTTGTATAGGGGTGGGTGTGGTGAACTTCATTGCGTCCAGCGTCGCCAGCAGCTTAGGCGCTATGCCAAGCCCGTAAAAGCCCGCGCCGGTTTCTTTTGTTTTAGATGTCATATATCCATTATCGCATTTATCGGCGTGTTTGGGCAGTGTTATTTTTGCGCTAAGGGAGGGCGGTTCCCCACATACAGAGTCTGGGTGGGATAGGGGAAAACAACGCCCAGTTTCAGGAAGTCCTCTTTAACGCGCAGTATTATTTCCTGCTGTTTGTCCATGTGGCTGGTGTAATCCGCGTCTTCCACATAGTAGACCACTTCGTAATTCAGGCTGAAAGCGCCATATTCCGACAGGTGCGCGCGGTCAAACGTTATTCCGGGAACGGTTTCGACAATTTTACGGATAATAAGCGGGAGCTGTTTGAGTGTTTCCACCGGTGTTTCATAGGCCACGCTGAATTTGATAACCGCGCGCCTGCGCGCCATGCGTTTGTAATTGTGCAGGGTGTTTTCAACCATGCTGCTGTTGGCGCAGACTATTTCTTCTCCGCCCAGGCTGCGGATACGCGTGGTTTTTATGCCGATATATTCTATCGTGCCCGAATGTTCGCCCGCGACCACGAAATCGCCCACTTCAAAAGGCCGGTCGAACAGAATGGCGAAATAGCTGAACAGGTCTTTGAGCATGGTCTGCGAAGCAAGAGCCACGGCCACACCGCCGATTCCCATACCGGCGACCACGGTGGAAACTTTCACGCCGAGATTGTCCAGTATCAGAATCGCGCCGAATCCCCAGATGACGATATTTACTAAAGTGATTATGCCGCTGAACTCCTTTTTATTGGAGTTCCCAGTGCGCGTTTTCGATATGCGGCTTTTGCACATGTAAGTCACTATGCCGGCGATTACCGAAATCACCATCAGCATGAGCGCCACTTTAGCCGCCACGTTAAGTTTGTGGAGCAGGGACGGGGTCAGCTCCAGATAACGTGTGCAGAAGTAGAAAACCATGAAATAGAAATAAGGGTATACCCGCTTTTCAAAAAGTTCCAGCAGGAAATCGTCCAGTTCCGTTTCCGTGTTCTCGGCCAGCTTTTTAAGATAAGCGATCACCGAGCTTTTAAAAAGTTTCAGCGCGCCGACCGTAATCAGCAGCATGATGAAAAAATACAGCCAGTGGTGCGCGGAGTTTCCGTACAGAGTGTAATTGCTTAACGCGTAATAGTTCATGTGTTGTCCCGTGCCTGCAGATTATTTTGAATATTATTTTAACAAAAAAACAAGGGCGGCGGATTAGCTCCGCCGCCCTTTAGGAGGACAGTACTTCTGTCTGGGATTATTTCGCCAGCGTAACCTTTACCCATACTTTCAGGGGTTCGTTTTCGCTCTGAGAATTATTGCCGCCGTCCTGGCCCGATTCCTGCCCCATTCCCTGCGGTGGCCCGCCGCGGCCTCCGTTGCCGTCCATCGGCGGCCTGCCACCGGGAGGCGGTCCGCCTCTGCGTCCTCCGCCCCTGCTTTCCCCGTCCATCTGCCCGCCTGATGATGAGCCGCCCTGCCCTCCGCCGCGCATGCCGCCGGGGCCGCCGCGCCTGGATTTAACCGACGAAGCCTCAAACCCGACCGTTATTTTATTTGGCAGAGTCCCGCCCAGAATGCTGACGGGGATTCTGGCCTCCAGCGCGCCGCCTTTGCTCACTGTTCCGATTTTAACAAGAACGTCGTCTTTGAGCGCGTCTACCAGGTCCTGGTCAAAACCTACCAGTTTGATTGTGCCGGTTGAAACTCGGTTCCGGTCTTTGCCGGGCCGGGGTCGGCTGTCAC
>JBAYFS010000083.1:0-9273 GCA_041667045.1 Elusimicrobiaceae bacterium
ACGTGGGAAGCGTTCTCCAAAGTGTTCGGAAACGGCGAAAAGCTGTCCGGACCCGCGCAGGATATCGGCGCGCACATAAAAAGTTTCTGAAGCGAGGTTTAACGATGTTTAAATTTCTGGCAAGATCTGTCTTCCTCGCGCTGCTTCTGGCGGCGCCGCAAGCTGCGCTGGCGCAGGGCGCGCCCAAACCGGCGGAACCTGCCAAAGAAGCGGCGTCTGGGCAGGCGTCCGCTTTACCCTCCGCCACGACACAAACCGTAACCGCCCCGCAAACCACTGACGCTCACCAGTCGGGAATAGACAAAGCGGTCGGCGCCGCGCTTTCCGCCCTTGATTACGGCGAAGTGGAAGGCCCCGTGGTCCGTTTTTACGCAAGGATATCCGGCACCACCACAGCCGAAGGGCTTATAGATATCTACGCGCCGTTCGACGGGCGCGTAAGCGACCTCTCTACAGAACTGTTCCAGTGGGTTGAAAAAGACCAGCTGGTGGGCGTGGTGGCCTCCGTAGAACTTGCCGCCATGCTAGACGCCTCCTCCGAGAAAACAAAGGAAACGAACAGAAAACGCTGGAAGGAAATGTACGATTTTTACCAGCTGCGCGCCCCCATCACCGGAATCGTCGTCGGCCTGAACGTAAAAAACCGCCAGAACGTTTTCGACCAGGAAAAACTGATGACCATAGCGCGCAGCATTTTCATCATCGCGAAAACACAGGAGAAGGTATACATAACTCCCGCGCCGGGCATGCTGGCGAGGATAAAGGACAAAGACACCGGAATCGTCGCTAACGCGGTGCTGCGCAGTTTCACCGAAATTGGCAAAACCGGCCAGTACCAGGTGCGCCTGGAAATAACGGACCGCAACTGGAAAATCCGCCCCGGCATGGTATTCGACGGAGACCTGCTCCTTTACGACAATCCCAATTCGGCCATGGTGCCCATTGACGCGCTGATAAAGAAAAACGGACGGACCTTCCTTATGACCATGGTGGAAGTGAAACCGGGTGCGCGCAACGAGTGGTACACGGAAGTGTCCAACGTTTTCCCCGGCGAAACCTATATCATGCCGGACTCGCTTTTGAACATAAAAACCGTGTCGTACAACGGCCTGCGCGTGGAACGTTCCACAAACTCGGCGTCCGGACTCCACGACATAGACCGCATTCCGCAAAAAACCGTGAAACCGGCCGCGAAACCGCAGCCCGTAAAAAAATCCCGCAAAACGGCTAAAGCCAAAACCATGCCCGCGGCGGAAGAGGAAAACAGCGCGGACCTGCCCGCCGTAATGCCTGACCTGACAACGAAACGGCAGACGCAGCCCCCGGCGGCGACTCCGGAAGACATTTTTCCAGAGTTCGCCGGCGAAAGTTCTGCCGGCGCGAAACCCGCCGCGCAAAAACCGCGCAAACCCGCGAACTCCGTTCCGCCAGCCGCAAGCCCGGAAAGCAGTTCCGAAGCCGCCGGTTACGGCAATAACTAGGTTTTGAGGATCTGACTATGGGTGAAAAAGAATTACGTTTTTCAAGTTTCATGTTCGTTAAGGTCGCCCCCGCTTTCCGGCACCTGATTTCAAACGAAAAAATAGCCGCCAAGCAGGAGCTGGAAGGCATGGTGGCCCTGCGCCAGGACGATTTGTTCCTGCGCACCTATTCCCTGCAGGGGTTAAGGGCGGAATTCGATATGCTGCTCTGGCTTGTCTCCTCGGATATAACGCACCTGCAGCAGGCGTGGTCCAACATTTCGGCCACGGGCGCGGGCCGCTATCTGGTGGCAAAAAAAAGCTTCCTGGGCTTTTTCGAGCTGACACCGGAGCAAATGGTCTGTGAACAAGAATGCGGAGTGGTGCCCGCCGGCCTGTTCGGCAAATACCAGTACATGCTGCTGCACCCGCTCAGCCGGACCTGCGAATGGCATCAGATGAGCGCGGAAGAGCAGACGCTTTATCTTACAGAACGAAAAAACACGCTGGAGGCTTTTCCGTCGGTCGCGGAGCACATGTTCGAGTCCTATGGACTAGACGACCAGGACTGCATAGTGGTGCGCGAATCCAACAACCTCAGGGAACTGGCCGCGGTAACACAGAAATTAAGGGAAAAACGCATAAAACATTTTGCGAAGTGCGACACGCCCTCGCTGCTGTGCATCGGCAGCGACCTGCGCGTGATTTTAGACAGGCTGGGAAATTAAGTCAAATTAAAGCAAGGGGGCATTATGAGAGTTCTCGGTGTTATCATGGCTGGCGGCAAGGGCGAACGGCTCTACCCGCTTACAAAAGAACGTTCCAAACCGGCGGTTCCGTTCGGCGGAAAATACCGTATAGCGGATTTCGTCATTTCGAACTTCGTCAACTCCGGCATATTCGCCTCCTACGTGCTGGTGCAGTATATGTCCCAGTCGCTTATAGACTACCTGAGGCAAAGCTGGTCGGTGCGCGGTATTACGTCGGACCACTTCATAACCGTCGTGCCGCCGCAGATGAAAATGGGCGAAGTATGGTACCGCGGAACGGCCGACGCCGTGCGCCAGAACATCAGCCTTATAAACGACTTCGCTCCGGACCTGGTGGCGATATTCGGAGCGGACCACATCTACCGCATGGATGTGGGCCAGATGATAGATTTTCACGTTAAAAACAACGCCGACGTGACCGTCTCAGCCCTGCCCGTGCCGTGCAAAGAGGCCAGCTCCTTCGGGGTGATCTCGGTGGACGCGAAAAACCGCGTCAACGGTTTCGTGGAAAAGCCGGAAAACCCGCCCGCTATTCCGGGCAACCCGGAAATGTCCTACGCGTCCATGGGCAACTACATTTTCAGCTACGACGCGCTGGTCAACATTCTGCACGAGAAATACGCCGAAACGCCGGGCCTTGATTTCGGCAAAGGCGTGCTTCCGATGATCCACAAACGCTACCGCGTGTTCGCTTATGACTTTCCCACACAGAAACTGCCCGGTTTGCAGGACTATGAGGAGCAGGGCTACTGGCGCGACGTGGGCACCATCTCCTCCTTGTGGCAAAGCAACATGGACCTGCTGGGCGCGAAGCCCAAGCTGGATTTGAACAACCCGAAATGGCCCATCCATTCCGGCAGCCACAATTCGCCGCCGGCAAAATACGTGGGCGCGGAAATAAAGGATTCCATGATAAGCGACGGGTGCGTCATAAAAAACTCCTCCATAAAACACAGCATTCTGGGCCGCGGCATTGTGGTGCACGACAAGTGCGACATAGAGGACTGCATTATCATGGACTACTGCGAAATAAAACCCGGCACGAAACTGAAAAAAGTAGTCATAGACCGCTTTAACGTGCTCGGACCCAAAGCCACGATCGGCTACAACGCGCAGGAAGACGCGCAACGTTATTATATTGACCCGTCCGGCATAGTCATCATAGCGCGGGGGAAAACGAAGTTTCTATGACGTCGAAACACCTGGTCTTTCACGGGCATTTTTACCAGCCGCCGCGCGAAAATCCGTGGTCCGGCGCCGTCGAGCGGGAAAGCTCGGCCACCCCTTACCACGACTGGAACGAGCGCATCACCGCCGAGTGTTACGGCCCCTGCGCCGCCACACCCTTTTCCGCGCGCGGGAAAGACCAGGAAATTCTG
The DNA here is from genome assembly GCA_041667045.1 of Elusimicrobiaceae bacterium. Taxonomy (GTDB): domain Bacteria; phylum Elusimicrobiota; class Elusimicrobia; order Elusimicrobiales; family Elusimicrobiaceae; genus JAQVSV01. The sequence continues at coordinate 3,610 of JBAYFS010000083.1, forward strand.
AACCTCTATTCGCTTATAAGCTTTAATTTCGGGCCCACCCTTTTAAACTGGCTCGAATGCCGCTACCGCAGGCTGTACATGGCAATATTGCAGGCCGACCGCGATTCCGCCAAGGAACGCGGACACGGCAACGCGCTGGCGCAGGTTTATAACCACATAATCATGCCGCTGGCTTCGCTGCGCGACAAACGCACCCAGGTTAAATGGGGCCTGCAGGATTTCCGCCAGCGTTTCGCCCGGGAAGCGGAAGGCCTCTGGCTTTCCGAAACCGCCGCGGACGACGAGACGCTCGAAGTTCTGTGCGAGAACAATATCCGCTTTACGGTTTTGTCGCCGGCCCAGGCGGTGAGCATAAAGATGGAAGGCGCGCGGAAAATGGAACCGGTCCGCGCAGAAACGCTGGATACGTCCGCGCCATACCGCTGGTATTCCAGAATTCAGCCCGGAAAATTCATAGACATATTTTTTTACTCCCGCGAACTGGATCTGGCGATAAGCAAAAACGGTTTCCTTTCCAGGCCGGAGGAACTGTGCGGCCTTATCGAAACCCTTTTCAGGCACGACAGCCGCAAACCGCGCCTGCTCACTTTTGCCTCGGACGGCGAGAACTACGGACACCATTACAAAAACGGACACCAGAATCTGGCGCGCGTCCTGCGCGGAACGCAAAGCAAAAAAATAGCTGACACCGTCAATTTCGCCCAGTTCCTGGAACTTGCCGGAACGCCGGAATACGCGGTTGAGATAGTTTCTCCTTCCGCCTGGAGCTGCCCGCACGGAGTCGCCCGCTGGACGGACGACTGCGGCTGCAGCACCGCGGGAAACACCCGCTGGAACCAGAAATGGCGCAAGCCGCTGCGCGCGGCCTTAAATTCGCTGGCGGAAAAACTCGACTCCGCTTACGAGAAGGAAACCGTGTTCGCCGATCCGTGGAAAGCGCGCGACGATTACGCGCTCTGCCAAACCGAGGACCGCCTGAACGGCCTGCGCGCATTTCTAAAAGCGCACGCGCTAAGCGGACGCCCGGACGAACTGAAAAAAGGGCTGAAAGCTCTTGAAATGCAAAAAAACCGCATGCTGATGTTCACAAGCTGCGGCTGGTTCTTTGACGATATTTCAGGGCTGGAAGCCGTCCAGATTCTCAAATACGCCGCGCGCGCCACCCAACTGGCGGGAGCCGCAGGCCCGGAGCTGGAAAAAGAACTGGCCGCGGAACTTAAAAACTGCCCGTCAAACCTGAAACGTTTTCAAAACGGCGAAACCGTTTACCGGGAACTTGTAAAGCCCAGCGAAATTACGCTGGAACGCGCGGCTGCGCAACATTGCGCGTCCGCCGCGTTCGGCCTGAAAATTCCCTTCGGCGGCGTTTCCGTTCTGCACGGCAAACTTTTAGACGAAGACCTCGGGTCCGTCCTCCTCCACGCGTACAGAATACACGTGGAAAACACCGCCGCGCTGGAATCCGGGCATTACCACGTTTTCATATTAAAACGCGACGGGCACAAATACGCGCCCGACGGGTTCGACTGTTTCGTGAAGGCGGAAGACACGAAGGAAGAATACGCTCAAACCCTGGCCTCGGTTTCAAAAACGCCTCATAAGGCACGAGAACTGCTTGCGAACTCCGGCTACCGCGAAACGGAAAACGCCGTTTCAGGAGAAACTCTCCGCGCCAATCCTTTATTCGGCAACAAAACTCCTTCCGAAACGGACCGCCTGCTCCAGAACTGGACGGAACGGCTCTGCAAAAACCCCGCGCTTTCCGGCGAACTGCTAAACAACGCTTTGGCGCTCGAAACCGCCGGTTTAAAGCGCCCGGAGATTCCGTTCTCCGACAATCTTCTCCGCCAGTGCGCGGAGAGTTATGCGCTCGCGCTGGAATCGTTTTCCGCCGCCCGGCTGGAAGAATTGAAACCGTGGCTGGCATATTTTTCGGACGGCGCACCGCGCTGGAAATTTCATCTTGTGCTGAAAGGCTTTTTAAACGGCTTTGAGCCGTCCGCCGCGAACAAAGAATTCTCCACCTGTTTCGCGCACACCTTAACCATACTGGAGCTGCGAAAATGCCTATAAAGAAAATAACCCTGGCCAGCCGCAACCAGGCCGTGATAATTCTGGGCGTGCAGGACGAACGCCTGCGCCGCATTGAGCGGGATTATAAAGTGGAAGTGTTCGTCCGCCACGATCCGGACGAAAACGGAGCCGTTGACATCAATATCAAAGGCCCCATATCCCGAGTGGATAAAGCCATAGCAGCGATAAAGGGGCTTATGAGCCAAATGAACGAAACACCCGAAGGGCACCATAGCACGGAACCGCAGAAACCGATACACAACGGAATCATTTACCACCCGCACCGGGGCACGCCGGTGAAACCGCGCAACACCGCGCAGGAGGAATACGCGCACGCTATTTTCGCGCACGACCTGGTAATAGGAATCGGCCCGGCGGGAACGGGCAAAACCTTCGTCGCGGCGGCCGCGGCCATGCGCGCGCTAGAACTCAATCTGGTGGATAAAATAGTGCTCACCCGCCCCATCGTGGAAGCAGGCGAAAAACTGGGCTTCCTGCCAGGAGATTTATATGAAAAAGTGCACCCGTACCTGCGCCCCCTTTACGACGCTTTCTTCACGCTCGCCGGGCCGGACCGCTTCCGCGACATGAAAGACGACGGCGTTCTGGAAATCGTGCCGCTCGCCTACATGCGGGGCCGCACGCTGGAAAACGCGTTCATTATCCTCGACGAAGCCCAGAACACACTCCCGGAACAGATGAAAATGTTTTTAACCCGCATGGGCGTGAACTCAAAAGTGGTTATCACGGGCGACATCACGCAGATAGATTTGGAAGACAAGACCAAAAGCGGACTGATGCAGGCCACCCATGTGCTTCAGCACACGGACGGCGTCAAGTTTTTCCGTTTCACCAAGGACGACGTGGTGCGCCACAAGCTGGTGCGGGAAATTATCGCCGCCTATGAAGTGTGGGAGAACAAAAAGACCCGCAAAACCGTATGAAAATAAACATTTTCAATAACGCCAGAGTCGCCCTAAAGAGCATGCCCGACAGGAAGATATTACGAAAAGCCGTTAAAACCGCGCTGGGTGACAAAGCTGCGCTGGACGGCGAAATAAACATAGTGTTCGTCACGGAAGACGAAATCATAAGACTTAACAGACTTTACCTCTCAAAAAACACGCTGACCGACGTGATCGCCTTCAATTACCCGCCCGCCGGGCCAACCGCCGAAGGGCCGGGCTTTCCGTTCGGCGACATTTTCGTCTGCGCGCATTCGGCGAAGCTGCAGGCCGGAAACATAGGGCACAGCCTGAAAGCCGAACTGCTTATTCTGACCGTGCACGGCGCGCTGCATCTCGCCGGCATGGACGATGCGACGAAAAAACTGCGCGGGGAAATGGATTTGAGAACCCGGGAAATTATTGCGCTGTGCGCAGATTGATTATGGAAGGCCTGCCGCTTTTTATCCTGAGATAGCCGCGCCCGCCGCCGTACCCTTCAAAAAGTCCGACGTCAACGGCGATTATGTTGCCGTCTTCGCTTACGGATATCTCGCGCAGCGGAGTGTGGCCCACCACCTGCTTCAGATCCAGCGGATTGTCGGAATAAAACAGATCCTCAATGTCTTCCCAGAAAACGCCGCCGAACCGGTGCTGTCCGCCGCGCGTGGAACCTACGTTAAAAATCGGGTGAGAATAGTCTCCGCTTTCCGCGGCGTTCACCAAAACAGCATTTATAACGTTGGCCATGGACGCGGCGTCCTCCCCCTCGCCGTGCGGGGAAAGCGCGAGCTGCAGATCGCCGGTAAGGCCGGCGTGGGTAAAAAGGTAGCCCTGCTGGGCGTAAGCCGCGGTGATCTTGCCGGAAAAAATGTCTCGGCGCAAAGACACGGTGAAAGCCGCCGCCTGCGCGCGGGGCAGACTGGTCAGCTGGCCGTTACCCTTTAAAAGTTCAACCTCGTGATTGCCGACAAGACGGACCACGTTCCCGCCCTCCCGGCGCGCCGCGCGCTGGATGCGGTCCAGCAGGGTATAAACGTCAAGGGACCGCGCGCCGCGGTCAATCACGTCGCCCATCTGAATGAGCGTTTTCCGCCCGCCGCGCCAGACACCGTGCGCGTCGGACATGCCGCAATGGGTCAGCAGTTCCACAAACCCGTCATACTCGCCGTGCACGTCCCCGATAACCACTATTTCGCGGTGCTTGCGCAGGGAACGGCAGTCGCGCCGCGGTTCTTTGCGGAGGACGGGGGTTTTACCGAGAGTCAGCTGAGTTCGTTTCATCGCGGGATAGGTTTATTATACCAAATGCCATAACCTTCGCTTTTGCTATAATTATATGAATGAATACATCTATGACAAACCATTTAACCTTCGGCGAAATTGACGCGAAACAGCAGAAACGCTGGTCGGAAGCGGGCCTTTTCCGCACTCCGGACAAACCGGCGGACGGCAAGAAATTTTACTGCCTGGACATGTTCCCCTATCCCTCCGGCGCGGGCCTGCACGTGGGCCATCCGGAAGGCTATGTGGCGTCCGACATAATCACCCGCTACAAACGCATGAACGGCTTCTCCGTGCTGCATCCCATGGGCTGGGACGCGTTCGGCCTGCCGGCGGAAAACTACGCGCTTAAAACCGGAATCCATCCCGAAATAATAACCGGGCAGAACATAGACAATTTCAGAAGGCAGATAAAGTCCATCGGACTGGCTTACGACTGGAACCGCGAAACGAACACCACCGATCCCGCTTATTATAAATGGACGCAGTGGATTTTCATTCAGCTGTTCAACCGCGGCCTGGCCTATGAAACAACCGTGCCCATCAACTGGTGCCCGTCCTGCAAAACGGGGCTGGCCAACGAAGAGGTTTTCGGCGGCAAATGCGAACGCTGCGGCAACGCCATAGAGAAGAAAAACCTGCGCCAGTGGATGCTTAAAATAACCGCGTACGCCCCGCAGCTGCTGGAAGGCCTGGACGGGCTGGACTGGCCCGAATCCACCATGACCATGCAGAAAAACTGGATCGGCAGGTCAGACGGCGCGGAAGTCAATTTTAAACTGGACGGCTTCCGGGGCGAGCCGCTCACCGTGTTCACCACCAGGCCGGACACGCTTTACGGCGCGACATATATGGTCGTTTCGCCGGAACACGCCCTGTTGGATAAAATAGTTTCCCCCGCGCAGAAAGCCGCCGTGGCGGCTTATGTGGCCGCCGCCGCGCGGAAAACGGAATATGACCGCGCTGATTTAACGAAGGAAAAAACCGGGGTTTTCACTGGCGCCTACGCCGTGAACCCGCTTAACGGAAAAAAAATCCCCGTCTGGACCGCCGATTACGTTTTGGCCGGCTACGGCACCGGCGCCATTATGGCCGTGCCCGCGCATGACGAGCGGGACCACGAGTTTGCCAAAAAATTCGGGCTGGCAATAATCGAAGTCGTAAAACCGGAAACGGCGTTTGAAGGCGGCTGCCTCTGCGGCGACGGCATCGCCGTCAATTCCCCCGCGATCGAAGGCCTGCGCACGCCGGCGGCGAAAAAGAAAATTATAGCTTTCCTGGAAAGCGAAAACATCGGGCGCGGCAAAACAACCTACCGCCTGCGCGACTGGGTTTTCTCGCGCCAGCGCTACTGGGGCGAGCC
>JBAYFS010000084.1:0-9253 GCA_041667045.1 Elusimicrobiaceae bacterium
AAAAATTTCCAGGCTGCGCAGGCAGACCTTGATTTTCGCGGCTTCCGAATGCGTGGCCCGGATACCGCCGATGGCGGCTTTGTTCTGGCCTTGCCCCGGCGAGGGCAGCTCGTCTATAACCAGTACTTTAAGTTTTTCGCCGGACAAAGACATCGCCGCGGGCACGCCGATGCTGCCGGCGCCGATAACAATCGCGTCAAAAGTGTTGTTCATTAGTAGTCTCCCCCGTGGGAATCAGTTCCGGCGGTTTCTCCCGCGTTGCAAAACTGGCCGAGCGTGACTTCCATCGTTAGGGGCCTAGAGGTGTTTTGCGTTATTTCCGCGTAGGGCACTCCTTCGTCGCGGAAAATGTTGATCAGCTGGGGCAGGCAGGTTTTGCTGCCGCACGCGCCCATGCCGGCGCGCGTCATGGCTTTAAGCTGGTTCAGATCCCGTACGCCGGAGCGGATGGCCTTGCGGATTTCGCCTAACGACACGCGCTCGCAGCGGCAGATGATGGTTTCATCCGGCAGGTGCGAGGTGTCTCGCGTAGTTTTGGCGGGTTCGCCTTCGGTCACTTTTATGCCGGCTACTCGGTTCGCCGTTTCAGCGGCGGTTTTGACGGTCAACAAAACTGTTTTGGAGGCTTTAACTTCGCGCAGTCCCGTGATTAGGGCGGTTCCCAAAACCGCGCCCGTCTCGTCGGTAACGGTGACCGAGCCGCCCGGTTTTAAATCTCCGCCTATTTCATACGCCATGGTTACGAACGGGAATTTTGCGTCGCTCCGATAATCCACAAGCGTGACGGCCAGGCCAGGGCAGACGGCCACGCAGTTGCCGCAGGCGGCGCATTCTCCTTCAAATTTAGGCAGTGAAAGGATATTGTCCTTTTGCTGGGAAATGCTCTTTTTCGGGCAGACTGAAATGCACGGATTGCACGGTATCTCCTGGCGGCAATGGAAAACGGGGAAAACGCCCTCGCGGCGGTCTGTCGTTTTTTTGTCTTCCGTTTTGCCGGGCCGGCTTTTTAATACTTCCAGCTTGGCTTTCCATTCCTTGGGCGCGTTTTCTTTCACGAGGCCAAGGTCACGCGCCATGTCGCGGCCCGTTATTTTTCCGCTGAACATCGCGGCTGACGCTTCGGCTATCTCCTCCGCGTCGCCCGCCGAAAAAACGTTCATGCGGAATTTTTTGGCCTGGCTGTACAGTTCCGAGCAGCGGTCGAGGCCTACGGCGATGAGAACGGTGTCCACTTCGAATTTTTTAAACGTGCCGGGCTTGGGTTTGAAACGCTCGTCCACTTCGGCGATGGTGACGCTGCTAACGTGGCCATCCCCTTCGGCTTTCACTATGGTGTGTGAGGTGTAAATGGGCACGCCGAGCCGGACCAGCTTGTCCGCGTGGACTTTATAACCGCCTGCTTTCGGCATGGCTTCTATAAGCCCCGCCACTTTAATGCCGGCCTGAAGCGCGTGGTAGCCGGCTATTAAGCCCACATTTCCGCCTCCTACGATAAACAGTTTTTCGCACGGCGCGATAAGGTCCCGGTTGACGAGCGTCTGGAACGCGCCCGCCCCGTATATTCCAGGCAGCGTATTGCCGGGGAAAGGCAGGAATTTTTCCCTCGCTCCGGCGGCTATGAGCAGCGCGCGCGGATTAAGCAGCATGTAAGAGCCGTTACGCACGACGCCTAGTTTGCTGTCCGAAAAAACTCCGACCGCGAAGCTGTTGAGCCAGATTTCGACATTCGGGTATCTGGCGGCTTCTTTTTCCAGTATTCCCGCTATTTCGATGCCTCTGGTCCCGGCGTAGCAGTCTTCCTGCGAGCCGAAAAATTTGTGGGTCTGCAGAACCAGTTTGCCGCCCGCGCGGTCTTTGTCGTCAATAACCAGAACGGACGCCCCCGCTTTGCCCAGTTCCGCCGCCGCGGCAAGGCCCGACGGGCCGGCTCCGACGATAACAGCGTCATAATTTTTTTCCTGCACCTGCGCCGCCGCGCGCGTTTTGTCCGCGCCGCCAAAGGAGGGCAGGCCGCGCAGCGTTTCAATGCGCATGCCCTGTTCTATAGGCGTTATGCAGGATTTGACAGGCAGGCCGTCCACTAAAAGCGTGCATTGCGCGCATTGTCCGTTGGCGCAGAAAATGCCCTGCGGGGTGTCATCTTTGTGATAGGAAAAGATGTGTACGCCGTTCGCTATGAGCGCCGACGAGATCATTTCCCCGCGCTTGGCGCGCATGGGATTTCCGTCGAAAGTGAAGGCGATTTCCGGTTTGGTTTCCACCGGCAAAACGGGGTGTTTGAGTATCCTGCTCATAAGGTTAATCTCCAAAAAAAATGCGTGTCGGGACCAACTGCCCCCATTATACATCCTTTTGGAGCCTGTTCAACAGAAGCAAATACAACTAAAAAGAGCCCCGCGTTTTGCGGAGCTCTTTTTTACACTGCGTACTTAATTGTTAGAACGGCAGGCCGGGGATCTGGCTCGGCACGCAAACGCCGAATTGCATGCCCGGCAGCTTTACGCAATAGGTGCCATGCCCGGGGCAGTCATCATCTTCCCGGCATGCGCCGATGCGGCTGGCTCTTCTGGGAGAAATCTCGCCTGAGCGGTTGGCTTTCGCCTCGCTTTTGAGGAAGTCGTACATGAGCATGGCCGGTTGCTGCTGTTTTTCTCCGATGAAGAATTTCAGTTTTTCGTTGTCAACGGAGACGATATGGCAGTTTTTTTCCTTCAGATATTTCGTGAAGGCTGCGGCGTCTCTTTTGCCGAAGGCCTGAACCATCAGCGTGGCGGTCTGGTCTTGCGAGGCGGTCTTTGTGTCAGCGGCGAACATGGGGCTGGAAAACACCGTCATGAGCGCGACGATTATCATCTTTTTCATTCTCTCTCCTTTGTTAGCTGGCTTAATCTCTTGCGCTCAGCTAATCCTATAATCTCAGAGTATAATAATCGGTAAAAGCTTTTAAGGGTCTTATGCACTATTTTTGGAAGTCTTTAGGCCTAGGACTATTTAGGAATAAGCGTAACATATTGGCGTTAAATCGCTTGTTCCGCTTGTCCGCCTTTGGAATACTAATTTTTAGGGAAAATAGATATAAGACATCTGGGCGTGTGTCTGCCCGGTGCGGCGGAACGAGTGGAATTTCTCGCCGGAACACTTTGTGCACTCGCCGCTGGAGCGGATATCGCGCTCCGCTATGCCGGTCCGGGTGAGCTGAAGGGTGATTTGTTTTGTTATGTCCGCGTAGATTTTGCCGTTAGTTTCTGTCAGGCACTCTTTAAAAAAACTGGGCGCAACTTCCGGTCCGATTTCAAAACAGCAGGGTTCTATGTGCGCCGCTATGAATGCGCTGAAAGGCGGTTTTCCGCCCAGTTTGAGTATGCGCAGTGCTGTTTTGCGGGGGAAATTATTCACCGTGCCGCGCCAGCCGGAGTGCAGCAGGGCGACCAAATCGGCGTTTCTGTCCCAGATGAAAACGGGCGCGCAGTCAGCGGAATAGACCGCCGCACCGGTATTTTGGCGGCCCAAAATCCAGCCGTCCGCGTTTTGGCGCGGTTTTTCCGAGAATCTTGCGAAATCACGTTCGGAAAACATTTCCAGCGCGCAGTCCGTGTGGGTCTGGTGCAGAAGCAGAATCCTGTCCGCGGGAATGCCCGCCGTACCGAAAATTTTTTCGCGGTGTTCGGGAATCTTCATATCCCCGTCCGAAAAAACGGTGGAACCGCATTTTACGCCAAGCGCGGCAAGCCGCTCGTCCATTATCATGAGATTAATTTTTTCAGGTAAACTTTTTTAAGCGGTTTGCCCAGAATGTTCGCGGCGAGGCGGGCGAACCGTTCCGGATCGTCGCTCGCGTAAACCGCGGTTTTCGCGTTCGGCCTGTCGCGGAGCAGATTTTTCTTATGCAGAATATCGCGCACGGCGCGCGCCGTGGACTCGGCCGAATCCACAAGCGTTACGCTCCCGCCCATAACGCGGTTCAGCACGGGTTTTAAAACGGGATAGTGCGTGCAGCCCAGAATGAGCGTGTCCGCGCCGGATTTTTTCACCTCATCGAGATATTTGCGCGCGGTGAGTTCCGTTATTTTTTCGTCCCACCAGCCTTCCTCGACCAGCGGCACGAACAGCGGGCAGGGTTTGGCTATCACAACTGCGCCCTCTTTAATTTTATGCACGGCTTTGGTGTACGCGCCGGAGCGGATGGTGCCTTCCGTTCCGATAACGGCGATTTTGCCGGTTTTTGTGGTTTCGCAGGCCAGGCGGGAACCCGGCGTTATGACGTCCACCACCGGAATGGGGAAATGCTTTCTTATCACGTCCGCCGCTACGGCGGAGGCTGTGTTGCAGGCGATGACAAGGATTTTAATGTCCCGCGCCGTGAGGAATTTCGCGATTTCAAGCGAATAGGCGGTTACGGTTTTTTTTGATTTGGAACCGTAGGGGACGTGCGCGGTGTCGCCGAAATAAATGACATTTTCGTTCGGCAAAAGCGCGCTGACGGCTTTTAGCACCGTCAGTCCGCCTAAACCCGAATCAAAAATGCCGATGGGCCGGTTTTTCATTTCACATGGACTCCGGCGCGCTCACGCCGATAAGGTCCAGCCCTGTCCGGATGGTGTCCTGCACCGCTTTGCACAGACACAGCCTTGCCGCGGTGGTTTTAGTGTCGTCCGGATTGATTACCCGGCACGAATCATAGAACGGGTGGAAAAGGCCGGCCAGTTCCATGAGATACGTGGTGATGTGGTGCGGCGTGAGGTCGCGCACGCAGGCGTCTAAAACCGCGGGGAAGAGCATGAGTTTTCTTATGAGGGCTTCTTCCTGCGGCGCGAACGAATAATTTTCCAGCACGGCGGAGCAGTTCAGCTTTTCCGGCAGCGGGCCGGCGTTTTTTATTAATTCTCCGGCGGCGGGAACTCCGCCCGGAATTTTTTCCTCAAGCGCGCGGAAAATGGAATTTATGCGCGCATGTACGTACTGGACGTAAAAAACCGGATTTTCCTGCGAGCGTTTTTTCGCCAGTTCGATGTCGAAATGCAGATGCGAGTTCGGCGTTCGGGACGCGAAGAAGAAACGGCACGCGTCCGCGCCCACTTCGTCAACCAGCTCGCGCAGGGTGATAAATTCGCCCGCCCGTTTCGACATTTTAACCGCTTCCCCGTTTTTGTTCAAATGGACTAGCTGGTGCAGAATGACCTTGAAAGTTTCAGGGTCTTTGCCCAGAACCTCAACGGCTTTTTTCATGCGGGGAATGTAGCCGTGGTGGTCGGCGCCCAAGATATTCACCAGTTCGGTGAAGCCGCGTTCGTATTTGTTTTTGTGGTAGGCTATGTCGTTTAAGAAATAAGTGGGCGACCCGTCGCCGCGGACCAGCACGCGGGCCTTGTCCTCCTCCTTGTCGGAGTCGCTCTGTTCGCCGAACCAAACCGCGCCGTCAACCTTGCTGGTTTTGCCGTCCTTCTCGAGCTGCTCCAGCGCGGCTTTCGGCGCGCCGGCTTTATGTAGTTCCGTTTCGAAAAACCAGCGGTCAAAATGGGTGCGGAACAAAACCATGTCGTCCTGCTGGGTTTTGATGAGTTCGGCTATGGCGAAGGCGGAATAATCCGCCGCGGTCCAGCCGGAACTGTCCTTGATTTTCGCCGCGATGTCCACGAGATAATCGCCGTGGTAGCCGTTTTCCGGCAGAGGCTTGCCTTCATGCCTGGCTTTCAGCGATTCGCCCAGCAGGCGCACCTGGTTGCCCGCGTCGTTGATATAGTACTCGCTTGAGGCGTCATAGCCCTGGGCCTTTAAAATGCGCACCAGACTGTCGCCCAGCGCCGCGCTGCGCCCGCTGGCAACGTGCAGCGGACCCGTGGGGTTTGCCGAAACGAATTCAAAAAGGATTTTTTTCGCGGGCAGGTTCTGTTTGCGGATGCAGCCGCCGGGATTTGCCAGCACTTCACAAACCGCGTCCGCATAGCCCCGCGCGCTGAGTTTTATGTTCACGAAACCGGGCATGACAGCCGAAACAGCCGCCACGCCGGGCAGTTTTTCCGCCAGCGGAACAATTTCGCCCGCTATCTGGATGGGGGCTTTTTTCAGGATTTTAGCGGCCTGCATCGCCCAGGACAGCGAAAAATCCGCGTCCACGTGGTCCGGCGCCGCCTGAAGGACGGCGCAGGGAAAAGCGTCTCCGAATTTCGCGGTTATCGCTTTCTGAATCTCGTTTTGCAGTTGTTCCAGTGTCATCTGGCGTTATTCTCCGGATTTTTTCTTTTTGGCGGCGGGTTTTTTCGCGGTTTTGCGGGGCGCCGGTTTCTGCCAGGGAACTCTTTTCCCGTAGCTGAAAATTTTGTCCAGCGAATAAAATTCCCGGATTTCCGGCAGCATGACGTGAATGAGGATGCCGCCGTAATCCAAAACCTGCCAGGACGAGCTTTCCGCGCCGTCTATATGCAGTTTGTGGATGCCCTGCGTCTTGAATGTCTTGCTTATTTCTTCTTCCGCCGCGTTCATCTGGGGGGTGGAATCCACGGACGCGATAACGATATAATCGCAGAGCGTGGACTGGCCCGCGAGGTCAATGACGACTATGTCTTCCGCTTTTTTGCCGTCGGCGATATTCGCCGCTTCTATGGCTAGCTTTTTGAAGGGATTTGCGGGGGCTTTCTTTTTTGTTGTTTTGGCTGGTTTTTTTAGCATATCAGGTTTCCGTTTTGTTTGGTTTTTCAGAAAATCAGTCGTCCAGATAATCGCCTTTGCCCGCGGGCGCCGCGGCGGGGCGCGATCCGCCGGATTCGCCCAGCAGCTGTTTGAAGCTTTCCATGCTGTGCACTTTGGCTTCCGCCTCGGCGCGGCTTATCTGCCCCTCGCTTACCAGGCGGGCAAGCGATTTGTCCATGGAAATCATGCCGTATTTCACACCGGTTTCGATGGCGTTGTAAATCATGTGGGTTTTACCTTCGCGGATAAGGTTGGATATGGCGGGAGTCACCATCATCAGTTCCCGGGCGGCCACGCGTTTTTTCCCGCCTATCTGGGGAATGAGGTTTTGCGATATGACGGCCCGCAGCGAGGTCGCCAGCTGCACGCGGATCTGGTCCTGCTGGTGCGGCGGGAAAACGTCTATTATGCGGTCCACCGTGGCCGGGGCGTCCTGGGTGTGCAGGGTGCCGAAGCACAGGTGCCCAGTTTCCGCGCCGGTGATGGCGAGCTGGATGGTTTCCAGATCGCGCATTTCTCCGACTAAAATAACGTCCGGATCCTGGCGGAGCGCGGCTCTGAGCGCGTTGGCGAACGATTTGGTTTGCTGGCCCACTTCGCGCTGGCGCACCACGGATTTTTTGTTCGTGTAGGCGAATTCGATGGGATCTTCGATGGTGATGATATTGCGGGACTGTTTTATGTTGATGGTTTCAATCAGCGAAGCTAAAGTGGTGGATTTGCCGGACCCTGTGGGGCCCGTAACGAGCACCAGCCCGCGCGGGAGGTCCGCCAGACTTTTCATCGTGTCGGACAGGCCTATCTGCTCCGGATCCGGAATTACGGACGGAATTACGCGCATTACCGCCTCCACGCCGTGCGCCTGCATGAAAACGTTTAAGCGGAAGCGCGAAACGCCGGGAATGCCGAAAGAGCAGTCCAGCTCCCAGTCGTTTTCAAAGCGCATGCGCTGGGAATCGTACAAAACGGAATAAATTGTGGATTTCGACTCTTCAGCGGAAAAGGCGGGAAAGCCCGGAATCGGCTGTATTTCGCCCAGCATGCGCATCATGGGCGGCTTGCCGATGACTATGTGAATATCGCTCGCGCCTATTTCCACTGCTTTGGTTAGGATACTTATCATGTCCATAATAGTTCTCCCCTCTTGCTTATTAAACCCTCGCTATAAGTTTAGCATTTTACTTGGAATCCGGTACTTTAAAGTCGTCCCCCGCCACCAGGGATGCGTCAATATCCGGCGCGGGGCGTTTGCTGGGGATTATTTTAACTTCCGTCAGGCCCAGTCGGGCGCTTAAAACCGCGATATCGTCGTTCCTGCCGGTATGCGAGATAAAATAGGATTTTTCGGTTCTCTGGGGCGCGCCGTCATGCCGCAGCACGTCAAGCGGCAGTTCTTTGGTGGAGAGAGAGCGGATGTAGCGCGTGGCGATAAGAGCCATGCCCGATTTCGCCGTGCCGTTGAGGATTTCCAGCACCAGCGTCTTGCCGGAAAAAACCGGTGCTGAAACTTCATTGGCTGAGGGCACGTCGCTTGAAATCAGGGCCCCGTCCGGCAGAACGGCGATATAATTGCCGGGATCGGAACGCATGAGCGCCATGGTGAGCGCGTAAAATTCCTCCGGGCCGATATTTGTCTGTCCGTTGAATAAGGCCAGCAGATAGTTTTTGGCGTAGGCCGCCGCCAGAAACGGATTTTCCCTGTAGGCCCGGGCGGTTTCACCAGCGTTTTCCCAAACTTTTTCGCGCGGCAGGGCCGAAGCGAAATACAAGACTTTTTCACCGCTGTCCGGCAGAAGCGCGGTTTTAACGGCCTCCGCCCTCTCGGGCAGGGGGCGGTTTTTCATTTCGGCGGATTCCGAGACGTATTTTATCGTCACTTTTCCGTTTGCCGGGTTGATTTCGGTCCAGGCCGGCGGATTGGCGAGAATTACCACATGCACCGGTTTTCCTGCGCGCAGGGCCCGGTTCGCATCGGAGAAAGAATACCGCGCGATAAGGATAAGCAGTGCCGTTACCGCTATGCCAAGGACAATATTACCGGGTGTCAATCCGGTTTTTTTGCTGTCAGGCTGTTCCATAATTCAAGTCCTTTAGGGAAAACCCATCTGCCTGTGCGAAGCACATAAATAAGTTTTGTCCGCACCGCCATAAACACCGCCTCATCGAGTTTGCCGGAGAGCGCGGTCTCACGTATCAGGGCGGATTCCGGGTAATCGCGGTCCCGGCCGGATGAATCGGCCACGTAAATTATTTTCTCGAAAAGGGTCATGTTTCCGTGGCCCGTCGTGTGGAATTTTATGGAGTTCTGGGAATCCCGATCCGTCAGGCCGAATTTTTCAGCCGCGATGTGCGCGCCTACGTAAGAGTGGAGGAGTCCGGGCCTCAGTTCCGCTATTTCCCGCGGCAGGGGGATTCTTATTTTATGTTTCCGGGCGTATTTCAGCAGCTCTTTTGCGGACATGGCCTTGGCGCAGTCATGCACAAGGGCGGCGGCGACGGTTTTTGCCGGATCGCCTCCGTACATATCCGCCAGTTCCAGCGCCAGTTTGGCGGTTTCTACCGAATG
>JBAYFS010000085.1:0-9156 GCA_041667045.1 Elusimicrobiaceae bacterium
GACGGATTGAATCACTGCGTCGGGCACATAATTGTGAATCAGCGCGCCTATCCCCACTCCGGCAAGCACCCACAGCCATATTTTGCGGACAATTCCGAGCGCTTCATCTATACCGTATTTAACGCGGCTTGTGAAATCCGGGAAGGCGAGATCTCCCTCCATCCGGGCGGACTTCATAAAATCCTGCTCAATCTGGCTGTCTAAATTTAATGTTCCTATAGCCATCCCCGCGGCTATGCCAAGGCCCATGCCAAGCAGGACGTACGCCAACGCCACTTTAAAACCGAACGCGCCGATCATGAGCACTACCAGATATTCGTTTACAAGCGGCGAGGTTATGAGAAAAGCGAACGCCGTGCCGAGCGGCACTCCCCCTTTGATGAAACTCAGGAAAATTGGCACGGAAGAGCAGGAGCAGAACGGCGTGACCGCGCCGAACATCGAGGCCGCCACGGCGGAGAGGAAAGGGCTTCTGTCCGCTGTTTTGCTTTTGATTTTGGAAAGGGAAATATAGGAACGCGCAAAACCTATCGCGGAAATCATCGCAAAAAGTATGAACAGGATTTTTGCGGAATCCGCCATAAAAAACGCGAGCGAATCCGCCATTCTGCCGCCTTTGGAAAGGCCCAGCAGGGTATACGTTATAAAACCGGCGGCGGACTCGAACATAAGCTATTCCGGTTTGGCGCGGTCGTCGCGTCCGCAGCAGCCGTCTTTATCGTTTTTCTGTCCGCAGCAACAGCCTTTCTGTTCGGCTTTCGCCTTGAGAAAAGCGTCCAGTTTTTCAAACAGCCTTGCGAAAAATCCCTGTGCCATAATGTTATCCTCCTAGGAACTGTGGCCCGACAGTTTTTCAACGCATCTGAAAAATTCCGAAGCGCAGGAACAGGCCAGACTATAATAAATATGCGTGCCCCGTTTTTTGAATTTGATGATGCCGGTATTTTTTAAAATGGACAGGTGTTTTGAAACCGTGGAGATATCCGCTCCTGATTTTTCGGTCAGCGCGCAGACGCACCGCTCGCCTTGCATAAGCTCATGAATTATCATAAGCCTTGTCGGGTGGGCCAGCGACTTGATTATTTCAGCCTGTTTGGCGTATGCATTGTCCATATCATATCCCGGGCAGCCTTGCCGGCTACGGTTATAGTATAGCAGACATTTGGCTTTTTTGCCAAATAGCCAAGCATACTAAAAAACATAATGCCCGTTGGCGGGCGAGACGCTTTTCCCAAAAATGAAACTCCCCCGGCTTACGCACCGGGTTTTTTGTGAGTGGAATTTAATAAACCGGAACCGTTAAACCCCGCCCCGGCGGGGTGGTAGTTAGGCCAGACTCACGATCACGTTCCGCGCTTCCCTTATATCATCGTCGTCCATAACGCCGGTGTGGAAATAGCGGATTATGCCGTCTTTGTCTACAATCACCACATTGCTGGCTTTATCTTTGAACTTATAACTGGAAAACATCTTGCCGTCCCAGTCGCCATATATGGTGATTTTTTCCTTTTCGGAATTGCGCATCAGATTGCCTTTCCATATCGCGCTGACGGGCCAGAAAGCGGAGGAGCAGTTTATCACCGGCAGAACGGTGGAGGAATTTTTAAGCGTATCTGACGATGCCAGCAGCGCACCCAGCTCGGTTTTGAACTTGCGGTTATCCTCGACGTTGTCTTTCGTTTCGTAGATGATGATAAGCAGGCGGTTTTTGAACGTGTCGCGGTTTACGACTTTATCGTCTCCCGAAGCTATACTGAAAGCCGGCGCGGGTTTGCCCGTTTGGGCGGAAAAGCATGACAGAAGCGAAAAGGCCAGCAATAAAAATAGTCCCGTTACTTTTTTCATATTTTATACGGTTTGGCGAAAAGCCTGCCAAACGCTCCGTGGCGTTTCGCGTCAACAAACCACATTATCTCCGCCACCATAATATACAGCCATGCGGGCATTGCCGCCCGCGCGGTTAAATCAAGCGCAGGGGCGGTTGCCGGTTTCGCCATGAGGTCCGCCAGCGCGTTCAGGTCGGCGGCGGGAAACCGTTTGTGCCCGAAATCCAAAGCGCCGCCCTGCCCGATGGAGAGACTTGCCGCCCAGCTTAACCCCGCCTGGCGGGCGAATTCCCGGCACACCGCCAGGGCGGTGTCGTTGTGGAAACTTTCAGGGAAGCCGCAGTTTACAATGGTTATAAGTCCCACTCTGTTGTTTCCGCCCAGCGCGGCCTGCGCTATTTCAAGGGCGCGGATGAGCGGAGCCGGAAGCGCGTCAACATACAACGGAAAAACCAGCACCAGGAATTCGGCGGATTGCAGAGCCGCGGTAAATTCGGTTTGTTCTTTCTCGGACCTGATGATATTTGCGGCGCGAAAGGTCCGCGAAGAAAAACCGCCGTCCGTCAGTTTCCCGGACAGATAAGCGGCGATTGCGCCCGAGGCGCTTTTGCCCGGTTTTCCGCTTCCTTCAAGAAATACCGCTTTCATTTCAGGCTCCCGAGCCAAAGCTTCACTTTTTCGCGAAGGATTTCGGGGGTGTAGTTATCTAAAACAAAGTCTGATGAGTGCGCGGCGGCGGAAAAGTTTTTCGCGTTTCGCGCCACGATTTCGGAGAATACTTTTTCCTCGCTCTTCGAACGGCTTTTTTCTATGCCGACAGCCATAAAAACTTTCGGAGCGCCGTAACGGTGGTAGTGGTGAGTTTCGCCTTTCGTTCTTTTAAAGAAAGGCAGGGAAAGGCCGATCATTCTGTCCAGGGCTTTTTTAAGTTCAAAAGAGTAGCCTCCGAAGCGCACGGGCGATAGGAAAACGAGCATGTCGGCGTTCACCATCGCTCTGGTTACGGTTATCCCGTCGTCTTTTATCGCGCATTCGCCGGGTGTTTTCACCCAGCAGGCAAAACAGCCCAGGCAGGGCGCGATCGCCATTGCGCCTAGGTTAAATGACACAACTTCATGGCCCTTTTCGGCCATGAGGCTGGAAAAAGTTCCGCAAATAACGTCCGCGGCGGCATTCCCGGCAGGCACGCCGTTAAGAATTACTGCTCTCATCTTCCCCCTCCCAAACGCTTCTCAGAACCGCAAGCGTTTCCCCAGTTTCCTTCAAATCTATGCTTTGGTAAATTATCCCTCCGTCCGCTTCAAAAGCGCGGCACGAGATAACCTGTCCGTAAAAAGCCTGTTTTTTATAATTAATTTCAATTTCCTTTAGTTTGTGGTGTCCGGTTATGTCGGGAAAAAGGTTTTCATACGCCGCCGCGATATACGCGCTGTTGTTCATGTGCCGGTTCAAATCAAGCCAGTGGCAGGGAATGTGAAAATCCGTCGTTTTGAAAACGCGGAGCCCGTCCGGCATTTTTATCGGGTGCAGATTCTCGTTAATGGCGCGGTCAGCGCACTGAGGATACTCCGCCAGCGCCGAACTGAGCCTTACCGGACGCTGTTCCTTTATGGCGAGGAGCGCCCATTCGCTCGTCGCCGACACGAGGCGTTCCCCCCGGTCCGACTCGATAACAAAATCCCTCACTGAAATAAGATCCCGGCTGGTTTGCGCCCAGGTTTTAACGCGGCAGTTCTGTTCATGAACCGGCGCCTTGTCTATTTTTATTTTATAGCGGCGGATAATCCATGTTATGCCGCGCGGGATGATATCTTCTATGGCGATTTTGCGGGCGCGGCACTGCACGCCGGCGGCTTCCTGAAACCAGTTGAACATTTCCACGGGGCGCAGCCGGGTTTTGGCGTCCTGTTCGTAACAGCGTACGCGGAAATCAAGAGTAAGGACGGCATTGTTATCGGTCATTTTTTCACCTTATCCCCTCTTTGTTCATTTTACCTTAAGCGCTCCATATTTCTCAACACCGGAAAATTCCGCTTTATGGAATGCGCAAATTTTCGCAAAATCTATATATGCGAAATATAATTTACATATCACTGCTTATTGAATTCGGCATAATGGTGCTGGGCTATAAAATCGCCACCGCGCGGAAGAAACGTTTCGGCTGGGGCATAGCGGCGGCTTACGGCCTGTATTTCTCCTACGACTGCATCAAACTGTTCCGCTTTTCGGTGCCGCCCGACATCATGGCGTTCATGTTCTTCTTCGCCACCGTCAGCATGGCGTGGGTTGCCTGGCGCATTTCGCTGGGCAGCAAGTGACCCGTTTATAAATAAGAACAGTTGCCGCTGATATTCGTCCCTTTCGTGAACGGAATATGGGCGCAGATCTGCGTGCCGTTGGCGCCGGACACGATTTTAAGCTCTCCGCCCAAAGCCAGCGCGCGTTCCCTCATGCCCAGAATGCCGAGCGAGGTGCTGGAATTAAGCACGTCCTTTGAAATTCCCCTGCCATTATCGTCCACGGCCAGAATAACCATGTCATCCTGGCAGGTTATGCCGATCTTCACGCGGGTCGCCTTCGCGTGGCGTATCACGTTGGTCAGCGACTCCTGGATAATGCGGAAAACGGCGGTGGCGTAATCGCCCGCAATCTCGCAGCACTGCGGATCAACGCGGAGTTTGCAGCCGATGCCGCTGATTTCCTGAAAATCGCTCACAAGCCACTTGATCGCGTCCACGAAGCCCAGATCGTCCAGAATGGGCGGCCTCAGCGAAACAGCGATGCGCCGCATTTCCGACATCACCTGGGTGACGTGATCCTCCATCTTTTTAACCACGTCCGCTATCTCCGCGCGGGATTTGTCTTTGGCGGGGCTTCTCAGCATATCCTCAACCGAACTTAAGGTAAGTTTCGCGGAAGTGAGCAGGCTGCCGATGCTGTCATGCAGTTCCCGGGAAAGCTGGCGCCGTTCGTCTTCCCGCACATGCTGCAGGCGGACAGCCAGCGTGCGCAGTTTTTCATGCGACGTTTCCAGTTCGCGCTCGGCTTTGCGCATGTCCGAGATATCGGTCAGCACTGCGGCCATTTCATTTTCGGAAGGGAAGAACGCCGCCACCCGGAAATAGCGTCCTTCTCCCACGGTCATGTTGAAGCTCACCGGGGTTTTCTTGACGGCGGCGTTCAGCAGTATTTCATGGATTTTGGAGGTTTCCGGCTTCTGAAAAATGTCGTCGTAAAAATGACCCACGATCTGCGTTTCGGTCACGCCGGCGATTTCCTCAAAAGCCGGATTGCAGGTGGTAAATCGAAAGCGCGGTTTGCCGTCCGTGTAGGATATTTCGGCCATTACTAGGCCGTTGGCGAGCGTCGAGAAGAAGGTGCGGCGGTCTGTCTGCTCCAGCACGTTTTCGGTGACTTTAAGGGCGGTTATGTCGTTGACCACGGTGTCGAACCAGTCTTCGCCTTCGGGGCTTTTTTTCTTGTCCACGTTTAAAGACACCCAGACCAGTTTTCCGTTTTTCGCCTGGTATTCAACAGCCTCGTCGCGCAGATAGCCGTTGGTGAGGAGTTTTTGCACCAGCGTGTCGCGCAGTTTGGGATCGGCGTAAAGTTTTTCATACGGAACGGACAAAAGATCGTCCACGTTTTCGTAGCCCAGGATCTGGGCCAGCGTTTCGCTCCGCTCAAGGAACACCCCAGCCGCGGTACGCTGCGTGTCGGACGGAACGGAATAATAGACGCTGTCGCCCTGCGTATAGTTTATTTCCTCCAGGGCCTCCATATAGCCGGTGTAGGCTTTCACCTCGCCGGCTTCGTCCATCACAGGTATGATGAAATCCCTTACGCGCCTGGCAGTTCCGCCGGGCAGGATTATCCGGTATTCCGCCACTCCGCTCTGCACGGAATAGGCCTGCATGGCCTTTTCCCTGTCGTCCGGATGGATTACCGTGAGCATAAGGGAAGGGTTAGCGTAAAAATCATCGCGCGAGCGCTCGAAAATGGATTCGAACATTGGCCCCGCGAAATAAACCTGGCTCCAGTCCGGCGAAATCATATAAAAACAGCCCGGCGCGGATTCCACCATAAGGCGGAACCGCTCGGCGCATTCGGAGAGCGAGGAATTGTTGCGCGCCAGAGCCGTGATGTCATGGGCGAAAACGTAAAATCCGCCGCCGGTTTCTTTCCAGACAACTTCCAGGTCGCGGACTTCTTTTTCCGCGTTATGGTGGCGGACCATATAGCTCCCGCCGCGCTTTCCCTGAGCGAAAGCATCTTTGCCGGAGGGGCCCAGCGAGCTGAACGTGCGGGAAAGCAAATCGAAATTACCCAGGCCGTAAAAAGAGGAGGCGGCGGCGTTAGCGTGGCGGATTCTTAGCTGGCGGTCCAGAAAGAAACAGGGTTCCGGGAATGTTTCGAAAAAGCCGCGCGGTGAAAAACTCCGGTCTTCCCCGCCGAGCCGCACATGCACGGCGTTTTTGCCCGTGCCCAGAACGGCGGTTACCGTGTTGCCGTTTTTTTCCTTTAGCGGGAACTCCTGCCCTGTGGCTTTTCCATAAAGCGTGCCACAGAATTCCCTCACCACATCCGCCTGCCAGTTGGCTGGCACCATGCCGAAAAGCGATTTGCCGGCGCGAGCCGTTTCGCCCGCCGTTTCAGCGAAAGCGGGATCTATTTCCAGGAAGTAGCCTTCCCTGTCGCAGACAGCGCTACTAGGATTGTCTTTATTTGTCATGTTCCTCCACCGGATACTGCCCGGTTGTGGCCGCCATGTGGCGTATTATTTTCGCTCTCTTAACCGAATCCAGATCCCAGTCAGTCTTGATAGAGCCGTCCGGACTGAAGTTGCGCTTGCATATTACCTCGCCCCGCACGTAATACCACTCTTCGGTGAGCATGCCGCGCGAGTTGTAGCGTTTGGCAATGCCCTCGGGGTCGCCTTCGGTGTACGGCACTTCCCATGCCAGGCAGCCTGTTTCATGGTAAAGGTGCGCCAGCCCCTGTGCCTTTCCTCCGCTGTAGGGAATTGCGGAGCGCAGGGCTCCGTTTTCATAATACGCTTTCGCCACGCCTTCCCGCTTGCCGTTTACATATGTTGAAACTTCCTTGACCGCTCCGCTCGGATGGAATTTGCGCTGCATGCCGTTGCGGATATTGTTCTCGTAAACTGTTTCCAGGCGGGTGTTCCCGTTTTCATAATAAACTACGGCGGTTCCCTCAAGCTTGCCGAATTTATAGGTTTTTTCCACTTCCACTTTTCCGTTATCGAAGTAAATGCGCGCCAGCCCGTGCGGGAGGCCGCTGCGGTACTCGCCTTCGAAAAAAAGGTGTTTGTCTTCGTCGTATTCCTTGACCACGGAGTCGGGGATATACCCTTCCGTAGCCACCGTTTCCAGGTCGTCGTCCAAAACTTCCCGCGCCACTTCCAGCCCGTTTCTGCGGTAGACGCGTTCCCAAACGCCGGGATCCGCGGCATGGCGCGGAGTATAGCTTACGCTTTCCCGGATTATGATATCCGCGTCCGCGGCGTTCGGCATCCCTGTTTCGGGAGCGGGGTTTTGAGCGTTTTGTTCGTTATCAGCCATAAAAGTCAGCGCGCGGCGGACAGGCCGGCTAATCTGCCGGTCGTCCAAGCGAAGTGCAGGTTATAGCCTCCGCAGAGTCCGTTAACGTCAAGCAGTTCGCCGGTTATGTAAAGCCCTTTTTCGATTTTGGATTCCAGCGTGCGGGGATTTATGTCCGCCACATCAACTCCGCCGCAGGCGCACATCGCCTCCCGCCAGGTTCTGCTTGAAACTATGTCAAATTCCCAGTGCTGCAGGGTGTCGGCTATGCGCGCGAGGTCCGAATCTGAAAGCTGGCGCGCCGGTTTGTTTTTTTCAAGGCCCAGGAAATCAATGAGCAGATTGCCCAGTGTTTCATGCAGCCAGCCGACGAAGAATTTTTTCACCTTCCTGCCCGCCAGAACGGCGCGCCGCCCGGAAAGGAAGGCCCGCATTTCATCGGGCGACAATTCCGGAAAAAGGTTCATGCTCACCGTTACCTTGCCGTTGCTTAAAGCCGGCACCACCGAGTTGCTTAAATTGAGAGTGCAGGGGCCTGAAATCCCGTAATCGGTGAACAGCAGCTCTCCTTTTGCCTTGCCAAGCGTTTTCCCGTGCTGAAGCGCGGTGAGTTCCGCGTCAATCCTGATGCCTTGCAGGCGCGCTATTCCCTTCTGCAGGACAGCCAGCGGGGCCAGTACGGGAACGGGTTTATTGACCCTATGGCCTAAACAGGCGGCAAGCGTTGTGCCGAGGTCCGTTCCGCCCAGCTGCGGATAGGCGCGGGAACCGCAGGCCAGAATAAGCCTGTCCGTCTCAAATTTCGCGCCGTTTGCGCCGGTCACCGTAAATTTTCCGTTATGCTTGGCGATGCGCTCGGCGGTGAAATCCATGTGTATTTCCACGCCCAGGTCTTCCAGTTCCAGTTCGAGAACCGAGGTTACCGCGACGGCCCGGTCGGACTTTGGAAAAATCCTTCCGTCCTGTTCGGCGCGCAGAATGAGCCCCAGGCTTTCGAAAAAAGCCAGTTCCTCTTTCACCGGAAAGGTGTCCAGAACGGTTTCTATGAACTCCGTTTTGCCCGTGTAGAAATCGGGCGCCATGTTGGTGTTTGTCAAATTGCAGCAGCCGTTGCCGGAGGCGGACAGCTTTTTGCCTAGCGCGTTGTTTTTCTCCAGCAAAACCACTTTCGCGCCCGCTTTAGCCGCCGTAAGCGCGGCCATCAGGCCTGATGCGCCCCCGCCGATAACGATAATGTTCCCCGCAGTTTTTTCCATATTCAGATTTACCCCTCTTTCGTTGATTATATAAATATAACCATTACAATTCCAGCCATTAAAAAAAGAGGCGCAAGTTCAGTCGAATCTGGCGGCTTCGATCAAGAGTTTTGAGGCTTTATTTGACCAGTGGGTGTCGTCCGGGAAGTAAAGGTCTTTTTCCCCTTTGCGGACCGCTTCCGACAGTATCCGCTTTGTGTCAATGAAGCGATACTTTTTGTCCAGCTTGCGGAGTTCGTCGAAAAAGCTGTTTTCCTGATAAGGATTATCAATTATGTATTCGCTGTAAACGTCGTACTTATCCGGCGCTATCAGAAGATAAAGTTTGATGTTTTTTTTGCCCAGTTTTTCGGCAAGCGCGTTAAGATTATCGTTAAGTTCTGCGACTTTATCCCCGCTCACTTCCCGGATATTGAGCACATCGTCAATATAAAAAAGCAGTTCATGGGAATTAACGCTGAATAAAGGCCGGCTTAGGGGAAGCCTGCAGACTTTCGATGTGAAGGCGTGATC
>JBAYFS010000086.1:0-9121 GCA_041667045.1 Elusimicrobiaceae bacterium
GGAAAAGTGTGATATGGGCGATTATAAAAACGTGATAGATTTCGCGGGCTGGGCGGCTTACAATTTCCCCGCAAAACGCTATATGCTGGTTATCGCAAACCACGGTTACGGCTGGATTGATCCTTCGTTCGGCGAGAAAAAAACCAGCCGGGGCATTTCCTTTGACGATCTGAGCGGGAACTACATCAGAACCGCCCAAATGGGACCCATGCTTTACGGTGTTGATAAAGCCATCGGAAAAAAGCTGGATATTTTCTACAGTGCGGCCTGCCTCATGCAGATGGTGGAAGTGGCTTACGAAATACGCAATTACGCGGACGTGTTAGTGGCTTCCGAAGCGTCGGCGTATACTTCGTCGGTGGGTGAAATTTTATGGCCCAACGTTGTGAAAGCCATACTGGACAGCCCCACCCTTTCAACCGACAATCTGGCTAAAGCCGTTGTGGATTATTACGCATACGGCCTTAAAACTAAAAATTTGTCTGGCACTCTTTCCGCCGTGCGCGGTATGTATATTGAAAATCTCGCCAAAGAAATGAGCGCCTGGGCGACTCTGGCTATGGAAGTCAACGACCAGCCCGCCGCCAAAGCCGCCAAAATGCAGGCGATACGGTACGATGTTGATTCGTACGCCGATCTGGGCGATTTCCTGAAAATATACACGGAGAATATGAAGGCGACGGGACCGAAGGCGGACGCGCTCAGAAAACTGACAGCGCAGGCTCTGGATCATCTGCAGAAGTTTGTTGTGGTCAGAAATGCCGCTTTGGGCGAATGTCAGCGGTCCGCCGGTATCGCCATCTCCCTGCCCGCGCGTTATTCCGATGCGCTCAGCTGGCTGCCCGCGTTCAATGCGCTGGGCTTCGGGAAAGCGTCCGAGTGGGGAAAATTCTGCGTTTACCTTAACCAGATAAAATAATTTGCCAAACATGAAAAACCGGCCTCAACAGGAGGCCGGTTTTTTTGTGATATCAGGGCCGAAGTTTTTTGCGGATTCTATTTATGATATTATATACCTTACTTGGGCTGGTGGCGGAACTGGTAGACGCGACGGACTTAAAATCCGTTGGCCGCAAGGCCGTAGGGGTTCGATTCCCCTCCTGCCCATTCTTTTTTTACAGGTGCGTTTAATGCTTAAAGATTTTTTCGGTACGCTGACATTTTTTTTCGCCGGCACGGCCTCGCCAGTTAAGGAAGGGCACGCGCTTATTTCCATCTCGTTCATTATAACCGCGACCGGCCTGCTGACGGCTTTTTTCTTCAATTTCCGCGCTTTATTCTGGCTGGGCATTCTGTTGACGGCGTTCTGTTTTTATTTTTTCCGCGATCCCATGCGCGATTACGAATTCTCTCCGGATGAGATAGTGTGCCCGGCGGACGGGCATGTGCTGTCCATCAAAACTGAAAAAGATCCCAATATCCTGGTCGTGCGTATTTTCCTGTCGGTTTTCGACGTGCATATCCAGCGCGCCACCATAGCCGGAGAAGTGGGGCAACAGGTTTACCACAAAGGTAGTTTCGCGTTCGCCAACGCCGACTCCGCCGCGGACAATGAGCGTAACCTGATTCCGCTTGCCGCCGACGGCCGGTTCGCCAATGTCGAGCAGATAACGGGCGCGATTGCGCGGCGCATAGTCAGCTGGGTGAAAGACGGGCAGCGCGTGCGCGCTGGCGAAAAGATTGGCATGATATATTTCGGTTCACAAGTCGCAGTGTACCTGCCCGCCGGTTCCGTGCGCGTGCTTGTGCGGCCCGGGCAGAAAGTGCAGGGCGGCATAACCGTGTTGGGTCTTTTCAAATAAATGGATATACAAAACCTGAAACAGAAAGGCAGAATAGTCCTGCCGTCCCTTTTCACCATAGGGAACGTGGCGTTCGGTTT
The DNA here is from genome assembly GCA_041667045.1 of Elusimicrobiaceae bacterium. Taxonomy (GTDB): domain Bacteria; phylum Elusimicrobiota; class Elusimicrobia; order Elusimicrobiales; family Elusimicrobiaceae; genus JAQVSV01. Next base: position 1,883 of record JBAYFS010000086.1, read on the forward strand.
TTTCGCCATTTTGTCCGCCATTGACACTGAATATTCCCGCGCGGGCTGGTTCATAATTCTTGCCATGATAATGGACGCTTTTGACGGGCGCGTGGCGCGCATGGTGAAAGGCGAAAGCAAGTTCGGCGTGGAGATGGATTCGCTGGCCGATTTTCTTTCCTTCGGGCTTGCTCCCGCTTATGTGATGTACCTTTTCCTTCTTAAAGATTTCGGGTTCTGGGGCTATCCCGTGGCGTTTATCTTCGCGCTTTGCGGTTCGCTGCGTCTGGCGTATTTCAACGTGCTTAGCCAGGAAGGGAAGGCTTCCAAAAAGTATTTTTCCGGCCTGCCTATTCCAATGGCCGCGGGCATACTGGCGTCTTTCGTGATAAGCTACAGCCTGCTGGAATCTAATGAGGTTTCACGAAGTTTTAAACTTCTTCAGGCGCTCATGCCAATGATTTACAATCTTATTCCTTTCATCATGCTCGCGCTGGGCGTGCTGATGGTTTCGCGCATTCCGTTCCCGGCGTTTAAGCAGGCGAATTTTTTAAGGCCTAAAAGCATAAAAACCCTGCTGTTGCTGGTTGTGCTGGTGTTTCTGGTCATCCGGTATCCGCAGGACGCGCTGTTTCTGCTTTTTGTCGTTTACGCGATCAGCGGCGTGCTGGTGTATTTGTGGAAAGGGTTCCGGGGGATGGGCAAGCCGAAGCCGGATGAAAGCGCGGCCCAGTGATTTTTGAGTTTTTAAAATAAAAAAGCCCCGCAAACGCGGGGCTTTTTGTTTTTGCAGAGCGTATAATCAGGGTTTGGCTTCCGCTTTTTCTTCCAGCAGCCTTGGGAAAAGCGGGGCGCCTTTTTGCACGCGGTCGCCTTTTTTGCCGAGCAGGTCGGTTATCTTGACCGTCGTGTCCGGCATGAACGGGGCTAACCGCGCGGTGATTTCGCGCAAAGCGTAAATCATGCCGCCGAACAGTTCGGGCAGTTTTTCCGGTTCCGTCTTGGCCTTGGCCCAGGGCTGTTCCCGTTCGATGGCCCGGTTCAGTTCGGAAATCAGGGCCCAGAGCGCGCAAAGCGCCTGGTCGAATTCCAGTTTCTCCATGTGCGCTTCGTATTTAAGGACTGTTTCTGAGGTCTTTTTCACCAGCGCGTTTTCCGGCAGGGGCTCGGGCACGTTGCCGTCGAGGTATTTCACTGCCATGTTTGTCAGGCGGTTGAGGAGATTGCCCAGATCGTTGGCCAGGTCCGAGTTATAGCGCTGGCGGAACGCCGCCATGGAAAAATCACCGTCCGAACCGAACGGCACTTCCCTGAAAAGGAAGTAGCGCAACGGATCCACACCGTATTCGGCTATGACTTCCGACGGGTTGATGAAATTGCCGCAGGATTTGGACATTTTCTGTCCGTTCACCGTCCACCAGCCGTGCGCGAAAACCTGTTTCGGCAGCGGCAGTTCCAGCGCCATGAGCATGGCGGGCCAGATGATGGTGTGGAAGCGGTAAATCTCTTTGCCCATGAGGTGGTAATCCGCCGGCCAGTAATCGGTGAATTTATGGTGTGTCATGGTCTTAAATGAGCTTTTCTGCTCGTCGTGCTCCGAGATTTCATGGCCCAGGCCGATGGCGGTGGCGTAGTTTAAAAGCGCTTCGAACCAGACGTAAATGGTATGCGCCGGGTCTGATTTCACCGTTATGCCCCAGGCCACTTTCGAGCGGGAAACGGAAATGTCGGTAAGGCCTTCCTTCACGAAATTGATTATTTCCTGGCTGCGGTGTTTGGGCACCATGAATTCGGGATGCTCTTTGTAATAAGCCAAAAGCGCGTCTCCGTATTTCGACAGTTTGAAAAAATAGGTTTCCTCTTTAAGAGGAACCACCGGTTTTTTGTGCATGGGGCAGAGATTGCCTTCCAGCAGGTCTTTTTCCTCCCAGTAGTTTTCGCAGGGATAGCAGTAAAGTCCTTCGTAATGGCCTTTGTAAATGTCCCCTTTTTCCAGCAGTTTCTCAAACACTATTTTCACCGCCTCCTCGTGGCGGGGCTGGGTGGTTCTTATGAAGTCGTCGTAGCGCACGTTCAGGTCGGTCCACATGACGCGGAATTTTTCCGCTATATCGTCAACCCACTGCTTTGGCGTCACCCCTTTGGCGGCGGCTATTTTTTCGATATTCGCGCCGTGCTCGTCGGTGCCGGTCAGAAAGTGCACGTCCTGCCCTTTCATGCGTTTGTAGCGGCTGAGGATGTCGGCCGCCAGCGTGGTGTAGGCGTGGCCTATGTGCGGCTCGGCGTTAACGTAATAAAGGGGGGTGGTGATGTAGAACTTTTTCTTTGTCATTTCAGTTTTCCTGTGTGGTTAATGAAAAATTGATATTAAGTTTTTCGCATTCCATGATGGCCGCTTCCAAAACGCGGTGCGGCGAAACGTTGCGGTTGATATACTCGCGGCGTTTAAACAGGTTGTCGAGCGAGTCTTTGTACAGGTCCTGTTTGGCGGCGTTGTCCGCGGAGATCATTTTGCGGTGCGCGTCGGCTATCAGGAGTTCGATGATGAGAGCGGCGTCTTTGCGCGCGTCGTCGAGTCCCGCCGGCAGGTGCGCGGAAACGTGGAACGGGTACATGGGGTCTAACTTGTCCAGATCGCTGAGATTTTCCTCCAGCTGGCGTATTTTAAGCGCGCGGTGGACCGAACCTTGCGCCAGCGGCGCGAGCCGGGCCGCTTCGTCGGCGCTGATGCCCTGCTGGATCAGCACCTCTTCCGTGCTTTCCGTCGAAAGCGGCGCGAACGCCGTTTCCTGGCTGCGGGAAAGAATCGTGCCCAGCATGGCCGCTCGGTTCGCCGAAACCAGAACAAGAAAAGTGTTCGGCGGCGGTTCCTCAAGCAGTTTGAGCAGCGAGTTTGCGGCCTGCGCGAGCATGGTTTCAGCCGAGTCTATTATGAAAACTTTTTTTCTGGCGTCAACCGCTTTCTGCTGCGATTTCTCTATAACCGCGCGGATGGTTTCGATTAAAATGTGTTTTTGCTTGTCCGCCGGCTTGTCTACCAGCGCGGCCTGGAAGTCGAAATCAGCGATTATGATGTCGGGGTGGATATTGCGCTCGATGGCCTGGCACATCCGGCAATGCCCGCAAGCGTCGCCTTTTTCTCTGGCCTGCCCGTCAAGGCAGTTGGCCGCTTTCGCCATTATTCTGGCGGCCATCATCTTGCCCACTCCCTTCGGGCCGTGGAAAAGGAACGCGGGCGGCAGTTTATCCGCTTTCAGGGTTTTTTTCAGCTGGTCTATCGTTTTTTTATGGCCTATTACGGAATCGAATTCCATGATCTAAATCCTGTTCTTTAACGCCGGCAGCGCGGACACGATGCTCCGGATTTCCGCCGCAGTATTATCAATTGTCTGGTCGGCGTTTATTATCACGGCGGAGGGGTCCTCTTGCGCCAGCCGCTTGAACCCTTCGCGCACGCGCAGGCGGAAAGCGTCCCCTTCCATTTCAAGCCTGTCGGCACGGCGGTGCTGTCCGCGTTCCGAAAATCGTTCGTCCGGCATGAGGAAAACAAGGGTCAGGTCCGGTTTGAGCCCGCCGGTGGCAATTTCGTTGAGCCGCGCTATAGTTTCCAGGGCGATTCCTCTGCCGCAGCCCTGATACGCCAGGCTCGACATGGTGTAACGCTCCGACAGAACCGCTTTGCCCGCCGCCAGCGCGGGCCGTATGAGCTTTTCCGTATGCTGGGCCCGGGCGGCTTCATAAAGGAGGAGTTCGGAGATGTCCGCCACTTCGTAAGCGGGATCGAGCAGGATATTGCGTATCGCTTCGGCGAACGCCGTGCCGCCCGGTTCCCGCGTGTGGGCGGTTTCGATAGAGCATTCAGCCAGGAACTCGGCCAGATTTTTTGCCTGCGTGCTCTTGCCAGCCCGGTCCGGTCCCTCGAGTACTATGAATATTCCGTTATTACTCATGTTTAAAATTTGTAAGCGATTTTCGCCCCGTTGTCGAACGGGAGGATGAAAACCGTCTGCTCGTCCTGATTGCGCGGCTTGTTCGATATCCAGTATCCCACGGCCCAGCCTACGCCCGCGCCGAAGATAACTTCGGAAACATAGTGCGTGTGGTCATAAACCCGCGAGATTCCGCAGCCCGCCGCCATGGCGTACACTATGGGAGTCTGCCAATAGCCGAATTTGGCGCGCAGATTCTGGTCTATAACGGTTGACAGCGCGAATGCGGCCGTGGTGTGGCCCGAGGGGAAAGAGTATCTGCCCGGAGTCATTGGTTTGAAAGTCATGGCGTTTTCATTGGCGTTGGGCAGGTCGCGGCCCGTGGCGTAAACCAGAATCGGATTGATTATGCCGGCGGCGAACACGCTGGCTTCTATCCCGTCCGCCACGATTTTGTGGAGGGTGGCGTCTTTCGTCGCGAGCGCCACGATGTAGGTTCCGGCGAAAATGGGTATTTGCTGTTTCCAGTCGCCCCAGTGGGTGGTTATGTCGCTTAGCGAAGTGAAGAAGCCGGACCGCTGGGTTTTTAGGTTCTGGCGCACGATATCGTCTATGGTGAACGCCAGCAGCGAGCCTCCCACTATGCCGCCCGCGATCGCCCAGTCGTTTTTATCCCAGTGGAGCGGTTTTTGCGGCATCTCGACAAGGTCTTTGCCAAGCCTTTTAAGATAAGCCGGCGAGCCGAAAAAGTTTTCATTCTTTGTCCATTTAATGCTTTGGAAATCCGAATAATTATCCTTTTTAGGCTGGAGCGCGGAATCGGCTCCCGCTGTTTCGGCGAAAGACGGCGTTAGAATCAGGGAGAGTGATATCAATATATATACTGACAGTTTTTTCATAGCGTGGTTGCTCTGTTGGATTTTGGGATATGATATCATATTTGATAATCCTTTAGCCCGCGCGGGGGAAGCTTATTTCCGCGGCGAAACTCGGTTTTTCGCGGGTTCGAAAATAGCCTCTTTCAAAACCCCGCGCAAACTGCTACAATGGATGTAATGTCCCCTTAGGGGATATAATTTATTTTAGGAAAAGGGGATATTGCATACCCGTCGGGATATGTGATATCATACATTCACTATGTACGCAATAATTGAAACAGGTGGCAAGCAGTATTGGGTAACTCCGGGGGAGAAAGTCCAGGTGGAGAAAATCGTGGGCAATGAAGGCGATAAGGTGGAATTCAAAGCCCTCTGGTCCGCTTCGGGCGAGACTTCGGAAAAAGTTTCCGGTTCCCTTCCCAAAGCGAAGGTCACGGCCCGGATTTTACGCCACTTAAGAGCGCCGAAAATTATCGTTTTTAAGAGAAGGCCGAAAACCGCATATGAAAAGACCATCGGTCATCGGCAGGATTTAACCGAGATAGAAATTCAGGACATCCAGCTTTCTTAAAAACCAGCCGGCTCTTGAGTGAGCGTTAGCGATTTCAACGGTAAGAGAGATATATGGCACATACAAAATCCCAAGGTTCATCTACAAATGGACGAGACAGTAATCCCAAGCGCCTGGGCGTTAAACGTTACGGCGAGCAGGTTGTTAAAGCGGGCGAAGTTTTAGTGCGCCAGCGAGGGACAAAAATCATGCCGGGCGTCAATGCCGGCATCGGCAGAGACCACACTATTTTCGCCACAGCCGCCGGGCGGGTGAAATTCGAGTGGGTTCGCCGGGACAAGCAGCAGGTTTCCGTTTATCCGGAAGTCTCCTCCAAGTAAATAAAAGCGATTTAACGGACAATTGGCAGACGGCGGCAGAAAGTGCGCCGTCTGCCGTTTTGTCTGCAAGGAAAAATCATGAGCGAACCTTCACGGACGGGCAGTTTTTTAGACAGGGTAAAGATTTTTGTTAAAGCCGGTTCCGGCGGAGACGGCTGTCTGTCTTTCCGCCGCGAGAAATTTGTGGAATTCGGCGGCCCGAACGGCGGCAACGGCGGACGCGGCGGCAGCGTTTATCTGCGCGCCGAACGCAACATGACCACATTGCTTGAGATCTCCTATAATCCGCATATTGAAGGGCGGAACGGTTCCAACGGCAAGGGCTCGCTTAAAGACGGCAGCGCGGGCGAAGACATGTATATCAGGGTCCCGTGCGGCACCATCGTGCGCCGCAGCGGAGAGGTGGTGGCCGATTTGGTTGATGACCAGCAGCTCTGGCTTGCCGCGCAGGGCGGGCGGGGCGGGCTGGGCAATACTGCTTTTAAAACGAAATTTGACACCGCTCCCCACCACAGCGAAAAAGGCGAACCGGGCGAGGAACTGGAACTGGATCTGGAGCTTAAGATACTGGCGGACGTGGGGTTTGTCGGTTTTCCGAACGCGGGCAAGTCCACGCTTCTGTCGAGCGTCAGCGCGGCGCGGCCCAAAATAGCCGATTATCCGTTCACCACTTTAAATCCCAATCTGGGGATGGTGTATTACAAAAAGCGCAGTTTCGTCGCCGCGGACATTCCGGGTTTGATCGAAGGCGCCAGCGAAGGGCGCGGCCTAGGCCACAACTTTTTAAAGCATATAGAGCGCACGCGCGTTATCGTCCACTTGGTGGATCCGATGGGTTTTAAGGAACTGGGGCCGGTGGAATCCGTGAAAGTCATAGCGGACGAACTGAAAAGTTTCTCGCCGAAACTTGCGCGCATACCGCGCATCATCGCGGTCAATAAAAGTGATTTGCCCGAAGCGGAAGAGGTTTATAAGCTTATCCGCGCCAAATACAAAAGCAGAAAAATATTCATTATTTCCGCCGCCACCGGCGCGGGAACCGCCAAGTTGCTTGACGAGGTTATAAGGGTTTTGGACACCGTGCCCGTAGCGGTGAAAAAAGACGCCGACCGGCCCGCCGTGGCGGTGCATTCGGTGGAGCCGCTTTTCTCGTTTAAACCCGGCGAGAACGGAATATTGGAAGTGTGCGGGAAAGCCGTTGTCCGCAAAGTGCTGATGACCCAGTTCAGCCAGGCGGAATCGGTGCTGCGGCTGCGAAAATATTTCAAAACGGTCGGCTTGGATAAAGCGCTGGCCAAAAACGGCGTGCAGGAAGGCGATAGCGTGATTATCGCGGGCCGCACTTTTGAATGGAGCTACGCGTCGGTTTCGGAAATTCCAGAAAGGAGTATTTCCCGCCGCAAGCGGTAGCCTTTGGCGAACGCAGTTTTGCTTAAAAGAACCGCGGGCGTTTTCGCGATGGTTGCGTAAATCCGCCCGCGGCTTATTTTTGTCTTCAAATCCGGCGAAAGCAGGTTTTTCGAGGCGGCGATCTGGGCCAGCGAGTCAAGACACCAGTAGAC
>JBAYFS010000087.1:0-9099 GCA_041667045.1 Elusimicrobiaceae bacterium
AAATTCCATGCCCATGATACTCAGCGGTTCGGTGTACATGCGGGACATGAAACCCGGCGCGAAAATTACTTTATGCCGCCGGAGCCGGCGCAAAAAACCGGACGGCGCCAGCGCGCCGGCCTCCAGCCAGGCCGAGTCGAACTCAGCGGTCAAGTTTGCGGGATAATCCGGATGCATGGGTTAAAATTCTTCCAGTGTTTTTTCCGCCGCCCGGGAATGCTGGTACCACTGCGAAAACTCCGTCTGGATAACGGATTTCGCGCGGGCGAGTATTTTGAAAAGCTCGCCGCGGTCCTCGCCGAAGAATTCGGCGGCCACCAGATCGGCGAATTCGGTGTCGAACTTGATTCTCTTAAACAGTTCCGGGCTGCCTTTGCCGCAATAAACGGGCGAGCGGGCGAACCAGTAAAGCGAACTGCTTTTAAGCGGGTATTTTATGGAATAGGCCAGAAACATCAGATCGGCTTCCAGCAGCCGGGACTTGATATCGAATTCCAGCGGGAAATCCTGCCGCGCCACCAGTTCCAGCAGATATTCGAACATGGCGGTCAGGGGTTTGGCGTTGCCGTCCGTTTCTTTCGCGCGATAGTGGATAAATTCCGGCTGGACTTCCCAGTTGAGGATGTATTCCATTGCGTCCAGCGTGAAATTAAGGCGCTTGGTTTTAAGAATTTCCGCCAGCAGCGAGAATTTGCCGTGCTCAATCGCCGTCGCGGCGATCACTTCCATGAGGCAGAAACAAAGATACTGCCGCACGCCGCTCCGCCCGAAGCCGCCTTTGCGCTGGGCTTTGCTTATCTGCTCGAAAATCTTTGTGATATGCTTAAAATCCTTGGGGCTGTAGCGGATTATCTGCTCGGACAGGAGCAGGTAATTTGAGCAGAACGAAAACAGTTCAGTGAAAACCGTCCAGAGTTCGGGGTAGGAGTCGGACGCGGAATCGAGGCGCGAATCAATCCGACGGATTATTTTCTGGCGCTCATCGTCAATCGCGTGCAGTATCTCGATGTCGGAAGCCGGGGAAAGGAACATGTTTTTAAATCTTGTCTGGTAAACCGCGCTTTTCGTCTGCTCGGAGTTAGAGCGCGCGATTTCAATGCGCGCGTAGAGGTCCGCCAGAAAATCACCCGCGCTTTCGATGTTGATGCTGATTCCGTTTTGGCGGGCGAGCATTTCCCGCGCGTTTTCGGACAGTTTCCCCTGCCACGCCGCCCAGTAAAGGCTGTAGCCGGAGAAGCGGCGGTTTTTCAGAATGGCGGAAACGCTTTCATCGTCCTCGTTGGCGGCATAGCCCAGCACGATGAGGCCGTGCCGCTCCACAATGTCGCGGATATCCGCGCACAGGTCCCTGGGCAGGGCGGACAGGTCTTTTTTCGTGTTGCGTATTTTGCCTTTTTCAATGGTTCCGTGAATTTTATAAATGCGGCAGAATTTTTCCTGGTTCCACGGTTTGGAAAATTTGGCTTCGTCTTCCGATATGACGGTGTATTTGCCGTTTAGGCCGACCTCGTCGAGCGCCTGTTCCAGCAGGCGGTCGAAATTGGTGGTTATTATGAACTTTATGAATCCCCGGCGCACGAAATCGGCAATCAGCCTGTGCGCTTTGCCCGGACTGATGCCCGCGAAAATGTTTTGCAGATAGCCGCGCTGTTCCTCGTTTGAGGGGAACACCGAGGCGATAATGTCCGAATAGGTGCTGTTCGCGAATTTCTTTTTGTAATACTCCCGTATCTCCGCGTCTGAAATGGGCGCGCCGCTTTTATCCTCCATCTGCTTTATGAGCTTCAGTGTGCCCAAAAGGATATCCATGCCGGAGGGGATGCCCGCGTCTTTCGACACGCCCGCGCCGATAAAAAGCGCGTACCGCGCGCATCCGTCCGCCATGTTGTAGGCGAGCGGAATTATGGGGTCTATCGCGAAATCGTTGTCTTCCATATATCCTTATTCTAGCAAGCAAGCTGGAAAAATCAAGGCGGATTGCGCGTTCGCGCGCAAAGTATTAATATATCCGCAGGCAGTCCATTACGGGGTACTATGAAAATTCGAATGTTTTTTGCAGTGTTAACACTGCTGTGCGCGGCTTGCGGCGCGGCGGAATACAGGCTGAGTCCGGAGCGCGAAGCGCTGGTCCAGACCATGAGCCAGATGCCCGGCTACATCGGCATGCTTAAAGAAATGTCCAAAACAGTCAAAAGCGGCCAGTATCCCGAACTGCGCGCGGCGGTGGACCGGCTCCGCCGGACCATACGCATAGCGCGGGGCGAAAGCCGTTGTTTCAAAACCGGAACCGATTTCGGCTGGAAGGTGCGCGCGCTGGAAATGGATTATAAATCTTTTGTGGACAGTATTTCCAAGGTGCAAAATTGCGACATTCCTTTTCTGATAGACGATATGGAAGCCATTCCCCTTGCCCTGGACCACAGCCTTAAACCCGCGCTGGCGTTAAACGCCGTGAAAAAATCGTCGGCGGCTCCCGCGGCTATGCCCGCGCAGGTTCCGCCGGCCATCGCATCCGCGGCGGTTTCCGCGCCGCCGGCCCCTGTTCCGGTCCAGAAAGCGGCGGAACCGAGTTTTATAGGTCCCCAGCCGGCTCCTTCCGATACCAGCGTTGCCGATATAAAAAACGCGCTCGCGGCTTTTCGGAGCGCTGTTGATAATTACGCCAAAAACAATCCTGGCAAAAACATAGTAGACATCGCGGTCCTCAAACCCTCTTATGTCACCGAAATCCCGGTTCTGAAACTGCCAGGCAGGGAAGCGTCGTCTTCCGTGATGGTTATTTCAAACGACAGTTTCCCCCCCGATATCGGGCCCGCTTTATCCAATGACGGGGGCTGGGCCGTGATAGGCGACCGAAATTCTCCGCGGTTCGGCAAAGTCCTGATAAACTCTACGGACAAATCGCCGGAAGGCAAATCCTGGTACGAGTATTGACGGATTCTGTAATACGGGAGACTATATGAAAAAATCCATAGGACCAAAAACGGTTTTATTCACCCACCCGGTTCTTCTTATCGGCACTTATGACGAGGACGGCGTTCCCAATATCATGACCGCGGCCTGGGGCGGCATATGCTGCAGCGAACCGCCCATGGTGGCTGTTTCCCTGCGCGAAGCCACGCATTCCCACGCGAGCATAATCAATTCCGGCGCGTTCACGGTGAATATTCCGTCCGCGCGCTATGTGCGGCACGCGGATCTGGCGGGTCTGGTCAGCGGGCGTGATTTTGATAAATTCGACAGGCTCGGCCTCACCGCCGTCCGCAGCACGCTGGTCAACGCGCCGTATGTGGAAGAATTCCCCGCCGTGCTTGAGTGCCGCCTTTTCAAATATGAAAAACTCGGCCTGCACACGCAGTTTATCGGGCAGATTATGGATTTCAAGGCCGACACGGAAACGCTGGATGCTGAAGGCTTTCCGGATATCCGCAAGGTTGATCCGTTCGTGTTCGGCTCGTTCGGGAACGCTGAATATTTCAGACTGGGCGATGCTATTGGGAAGGCTTTTTCCTGCGGCAAGGACCTGTAGGTTAGGCTCAGGTTTTTGTGGATTCAACCAGATCAAGATATTTTTTCAAAGTCACAAGGGTGATTTTTATCTTCTTGCGCCTGAGCGAGTAATGCTCTTCCGACTCCATGGCCGTGCCGTCTTCCGGCAGGGTTATTGATTTGATGTAATCTTTCGCCACCTGGCGCGAAAAAAGGCGCTGGAGAAGGTTTTCGGTCTGTTTCACCAGAATTTCAAACCTGTCCGAATGGCGGTTATGAAATGAGGTTTTCCCGGCAAGATCCTTAAACTCGGATATTTTCCTGCTCAGCAGCTTAATCGTCAGAAGTTTTGACTCTTTCATTAGTTTCCTTGGGCGAAACGGACTATCGCCTGCGTGAACGGTTCAGGCATTTCAAACGGGATATTATGCCCTGAGTTTTTTATAAACTCAAATTTAACGCGCGGTATACGGTTCGCCATTTGGCGCGACTCTTCTGTGGTTATAAGAAAATCCATACCGCCGGATAGGACAAGCGCGTCTGCCTTTATCGCGGATAGCTTCGTTTCGGAGTTGTGCGAAATCAGCGCGTCCTTTTGCCTGGCAAAATTTTCCGGCGAAGGCAGATAAGGATATTTCACCGTGAAAGCCAGGATATTTTCAAATGCTTCCACGTTGTCAAACATTCTGGGCGATAACAGCCACGGATAGGCGTTGCGCCAGAACAGTTCCGAATTGCCGTGTACCTTATGCAGCTGCGCGAAAGCAGAAATCAGCAGATTGTTGCGTTTGGAAGAAACAGCGGCGGTTGACACCAAAACAAGTTTTTCCGTTTTTTCCGGATACGCCGCCGCGAATTCCTGCGCAATGTAGCCGCCCAGCGAGTGGCCCAGGATTATCGCTTTTTCAATTTGCAGAAAATCAAGAAGAGCTTTTATGTCTTCGGCGAAAAGTTTTGTGGAAGATTCTTCGCCGGACGTTTTCGTCCGTCCCGCGAAGCGGTTATCCGGCATTATCAGCTTGAACGTTTTGGCTAAAGTTTTGCGGACCGGTTCCCAGCCCGTGATGTCCGAACAGAAACCATGCGTAAGCACCAGCGGAAACCCTTCCCCTTCGGTTTCAAAGTACGTTTCGCAATTGTCGTGTTTAAAATATGGCATAAGTTTTTTTGTATAGTTATATTATACATTTTGCAAGGAGCTTATTTATGGAAATGGATTTGAAAGAAAAATTATATTCCTATTTTACGGAATTTACGGCGGTGGACACGCAGAGCGACGAAAAGTCCGAAACCTGCCCCTCAACCGCCGGGCAGTTAACGCTGGCCCGCATCGCCGAACGGGAAATGAAGCGAATAGGCCTCGATAAAGTGGAAGTGGACGAGAACGGCTATGTATACGGCGAACTGCCGGGCAGCGCGCCCGTCTCCGTTCCCGTAATAGGTTTTCTGGCTCACCTCGACACCGCGCCCGACTGCTCCGGCAAAGATGTGGCGGCCCAGCGGCACCGCGCTTACAAAGGCGGCGATATCGTCATTAACAAGGAAATGGGCATAACGCTGGCCGGGGATTCCGAAGGCCTTAAGGAAAGCGTCGGGCACGATATTATCACTGCGTCCGGCGGAACGCTTCTGGGCGCGGACAATAAAGCCGGAATGGCTATTATTCTAGCGGCTTTCGAATACCTGAAAAATAACCCGCAGATTCCGCACGGCACGCTGAAGGTTGCCTTCACGCCTGATGAGGAGATAGGCCGTGGCGCCAATAAATTCAACCTCAAAAGATTCGGCGCGCGCTATGCCTATACCATTGACGGCGGCGTGGAAGGCGAGCTGGAAGACGAAACTTTCAACGCCGATTCCGCCCATATCACGGTTACCGGGCGTAGCTACCACCCCGGCAAAGCGAAAAATTTAATGGCTAACGCCGCGCGCATCGCGGCGGACATCGTCGCCTCCTGGCCGGAAAACATGCTTCCCGAAACCACGGAAGATCGCGAAGGTTTCATCATGGTCACCGACATTTCCGGCGGCGTGGAGAAAGCCGACGTTTCCGCTATCGTGCGTGATCACGACCTGGCTAAACTCAAGGAAAAAGAAGCTCTTCTGGAGGCCATCGTTTCTCAGATGAAGCTTAAATACCCCAACGCGCAAATTGAGCTTAAGTTCGCGGAAAGCTACCGCAACATGAAAAGCGTAATTTCCGGTCATCCCGAAGTCATGGACAAGCTTTTCGCGGTTTTCAAAAACGAAGGCATCACGCCTATCCATAATCCCGTCCGGGGCGGCACGGACGGCGCCCGGCTTTCCTTCATGGGTATGCCCACGCCGAATATTTTCACCGGCGGCAATAATTTCCACGGCATGTATGAGTGGGTTTCGCTTAATTCGATGGAAAAAGCGGCGAAAGTAGTGATCGGGCTGGCTCAGGAATGGGCGAAGTGAAATATTGAAGTGAACGGCAAAAGAAAAACTGCCCGCGTGGTGCGGGCAGTTTTTTTAATTCCGGTTGAATTGTATTTAACCGTACTGCATTACGGTTTTGAGAAGTTTCGTTTCCCGTTTCGTGAGGCCGTAATAACGGGCGGTTTCCCTGTTGATGCCTTTTTCTATGCGCGTAAGCTCAGCCGAGGCCGTTTCCTTCGCTTCTTCGGTAATGGCTCCCGCCACGTCCGCTTTGGTCACCTGGTACGCCTTGCCCAGCCCGGCCAGTTTGTCGTGGTAGCTTTTGTCCATTCCTTTCTGCATGTCGGGCAGTTTCACCGGCAGCAGGTTCGCCGGTTTGCCTGAATAGGCCATAGTGAATTCAGCCAGTTTCGACAGGAGAATCGCGAACAGGAAATTGAGACTGGCTTTCGGGTGTTTCGCCTCTTCGGCGCGCCAGGAGGAAATGAAATTCCCGTCCGGCCCTTTAAAGGAGAAATAAAGAAAACCGGAATCGAGCCGGCACCTGTGTGAGTGGGTTACTTTTTCAAGTTTCAAAAAACTTTCCAACGGCAGGCTTTTGCGGAAAAGCTTCAGGTTCAAATCACGCACTTCATCGAGCATTTGCGGCTCAAGTTCGCTAAGCATTTTGGCTCCAGAACATTTCAGATGATATATTGTACTATTCAAACGGCGTGTCTGACCATGATTGCGGCACATCAAACTGTGCGCACCGGAAATCATCGTCGTTCGGCGCCAGCGCCTCAAACGCCTGCAGCTGCGCGTTCGCCTGTATGGCGGGGCGGGGCCTGCCGCCCCGGTCTTTGAAAAAAGCCGCCAGATTCGTCAGATCCGAAACATAGGTGCATTCTGGCACGGAGTTGACGAATTTCGCGCCATAGCGGCGTGTTATTATCCGGGGGTCCAGAACGGCTACAGCGCCGTAGTCTGAGGTTTTTCGTATCAGGCGTCCGAACCCCTGATGGAATTTTATCACGGCTTTCGGCAGGCTGTGCGCCTCGAAAACGTTTTTGCCTTTCATTGTCAGGTATTCGCTTCTCGCCGACTCTACCGGCGAACCCGGCGACGCGAACGGCAGTTTCGTTATGATAACGCAGGCCAGATTGCTGCCCGGCACGTCAACGCCCTGCCAGAAGGTGTCGGTGGCCAGAAGGACGCCGTTGCCCGATTCGCGGAACGAGCGGAGCAGTTCGTCCGCCAGCAGCGTGCCCTGGACAAAAACATCCCGCCCCGTGTTTCCGGAATTGATGTAATTGCTGGCTTTGCGCAAAAATTCCCAGCTGGTGAAAAGAATGAAAACTCCGCCCGGAATGACCTTGATTATTTCAAGGCATTTGGCGCAGGCCTCTTTTTCAAAATCAGCCGGCTGCGCGCCCGGATCCGGCAGGTTTGCCGCCGTGTAAAAAGCGGCGTTGCTCCGATAATCGAACGGAGAAGGGAAAATGATTTCCTGCGCTTCCCCGATGCCGAGGCCTGTTTTCAAATTCTCGAAATTCCCTTCGACCGCCAGCGTCGCGGATGTCAATATAACCGGTATGGGCCGGGAAAACAGCGATTTGCCGAGTTCTTCCGACACGTCCAAAAGCGTCATGTTAAGTTCAACCGCCGGAGCGGAACGGAAAAGCCGCGATTCAATCCAGTAGGCTTTGTCGTTGCCCTGCGCCTTGAGAAAAGCGCGTATGTCCGCCACGGTTTCCAAAACGCGGTTTTTATAGGCCGACAGAGCCACTTCGTCTTCCGCGTTCGAGCAGTCCTCCAGCGCGGCGCCCAGCTGGCGGGCAAGGTCGGTGAGTAGCGCCGTTACGTTATCTTCGGCGATGTCCGGGCGCAGTATCCTTGTGCTTTTCGCTTCCGCCAGAACGGCGGTTATTTTAAGGCCCGCCGCCCGCGCGCAGGAAAGGAAAAAATTATCGGCAGCCTTGCCCGTTTCCAGAACAAGTTTTTCGAATTCCTCCAGCCATGCGGCGGGCTTGTTCTTTATTCTTTTGACAAGGCCGCGCCCCCCTCCGGCCGGAGTATAAAGCTCGGAAAGCATTCTGCCTACGCGGTAATTGGAGACGGAAAACCCCAGAAATTCCGCTGCGGTGTCCTCCATATTGTGCGCTTCGTCGAAAATCACCGCGTGGTATGCCGACACCGGCAGTCCGGCGAAGAAAAGGTGCTGGTTTACCACGAGCACGTCCGCTTTGCAGGCCCGGAAAATGTCCTTCATGTAAAGACAGCGTTCCCGGAAGGGGCAGCGTTTTTTTAGGCACAAATCGGCTTCGCGCCGCACTTTTTCCCAGACCTGGGCCGGAACGGAAAAAGGTATCGCGCTGCGCAGCCCTGTTTCCGACTGGCGGGCGAAGTCCGCCAGGTGGCCCAGTATTTTCCCGGCCGCCGGCGAATCGAATAATTCCCGCTGGGCGGACGCGGCGTGCGCCAGCCTCCGCGCGCAGAGATAGTTTTCTGCGCCCATTAAAAGAGCGTAGTTCAGTTCCCGCCCCGTTCTGGCGGCGAGTTTCGCCACGACGGGCAGGTCTTTGTTGATCAGCTGTTCCTGTAGTGCCCGGGTATAGGTGGCGACGATTACTTTTTTTTCGTTGTCGCACGCCCAGAACGCCGCCGGAATCAGATAAGCCAGCGATTTCCCGACCCCCGTTCCGGCCTGCGCGATCAGTTTGGCGCCGGAGTTCAGCGAACGCGCCACCGCCGCGCCCATCTCGATCTGGGCGGAGCGCGGTTCAAAGCCCGGCAGCATGCCGCCGGCGAGCCCGCCTTCGGAAAGAATGGCTCGTATTTCGGTTTCGAAGTTTGTCGAATCGCCTGGAAAGATGGGGCTCATATGTATTAAAATTGTAATATATTATATCCCCGGACAAAAGGAGAGGACATGCGAAACACAAAACCGAATATTTTATTGCTTGCGGCCCTGCTGTCATTTTTCCCCGGCGGGATGGCTGTTTTCGCCCAGGACATGGTGGAAATAGGCAAGGCCAATTTCGTTACGCTCGACGATCTCATCGAAGATATCCGCATCGGCAGCACCGAGCGCAGGGAGAAGGCCGTGAAACTGCTGGGCAAAGCCAGAAATCCCGATGCCGAAATTCCGCTTTTGCAGATTCTTGCCGGACCCGACGAAACGGCCGCCTATTATGCCGCTCTGTCTCTTGGCGCGATGAAGGACGG
>JBAYFS010000088.1:0-9084 GCA_041667045.1 Elusimicrobiaceae bacterium
CTATAAACGCCGTTATCAGAAAATACATCTGCACGAAAACCAGCGATATCTGTGTCAGGGGCAGATGCTTGTAATGCTGGGCAAGATATTCGTACTCCGGCGACGAGGTTATCGCCAGTCCCGCGCCCAACTGGAAGAACATCAGGAAAACAAGAACGAATTCCAGCCAGTTTTTCCGTATGAATTTTATGGGATGCCTTACGATGGCGAGTTTAAAAAGCTGCAGGAAGCAGAAGATATAGGCCGCCGCCAGTTCATATTCATGCATGAACTGGGACAGGCCGCCTTCCAGCCCGAACCCGTACTCATAAATGAGAGCCGCTGTAACGAAGAGGCCGACGGAAAACATCGCGCCTCTCACAATATGCAGCAGCAGGTCTCTGGTTTTCTGTGTCATAAGGCGCGGCCGGAAAGCCGTCAGGTTTTAAGACGGAAACCGAGCAGTTCGGCCTGTTTTTCGCGCAGGCTTTCGCCCAGCCCGTCAAAAGCGGCGGCGACGAAAACTTCCGAGCTGGATTGCAGATACGGCATCTTGAGTTCAAATTCCACAACCGAATTGTCTATCCCGGTAACTCTGGACATGGCGCTTTCGCTCCAGCTGAGGGCCCAGCTCTCTATCAGCTGCTGGATCTCGGATACGAGACAGGCCGGCGGTATTTTTATCCTGCCGGTCCAGGTGACTATATCGCCTGACGGCATCGTCCGCGTGCGGCCTTTCAGAATCTGCCGGTTGGGCAGCTGGTGTATTTCGCCGTTAGCGAAGCGAAGGGACGTGAAGAAAACGCCGGTCCTCATAATCACGGCTTCGTGACCGTCAATTATAAGCACCGCGCCGCGATGGTGGGTTTTGGAAAACGCGATCATGAATCCCGCCGCGGCGTTTTTCAGAACCGGAACAAACCCGAACGCCATGGACAGGCCCGCAAACGCCAGCACAACCGTGCCGAACTGCCCGCCCTTGCCCGGCAGCAGCATGACAATAAACGTTACGCCCAGCAGCACGATAGCCGCTTTCGCCAGATACTCGAAAATGTCTATATGCTCGAACTTTATAAAACCGGCGGGCTGGATTTTCCCGTCTTCTATTTCGTCAAACAGCTTGTCTATCGTGTTGACCAGCGCGAACGCCACAATCGCCACCAGCACGGCAAGAGCAAGCCGCCAGACGATAGCCACCGAACTGTGCCACAAACTTGCCCAGATGGCGCCGGTCAGCGCATACATCCACAGAGCATACCCGCGCGTTACGGGGAAATAATAAAACGTCGCGGCCAGGAAAAAATAAAGCGCGGCCAGTATTACCAGGCTTGTGAAGCACACCAGCGCCACTTTTAAAAACATGCGCAGCTTCACCGGCGACATGATTTCAAACCTACCGAGCTGCAGACCGTTTTCCTGCCTGTAGATAAAAACTATCGCGCTGCGATAGAAAAACCTCAGCCCGATAATAACCACGATCAGAATTACCGGATAGATAAAGGAAAAGAAAAATTTAGTGAGAAGCGACGCGCTCAGAGCGCGCTTTTTCGTCAGTCCGAACTCGGTTCTGAGTTTTTCCGTAAGCTGCTGAACATAGGCTTCTGTTTCTTCCGGCAAAAGGCCGGTTTCCTCCGGCGTTAATGAAAATATCACCTTGCCGCTGGCCACTATATCGAACCGGTCGCCCTCCCGGACGAAAGTGATATCCTCAGGGTCGGTAACACTGTCTTCCAGCAGCTGCCTAATCTGAGCGTTTGTGAGGCTGGCGCGCTCCTCAATAGTCAGATATCTGGTGGCGCCCCGGGAAAGGGAATAGATTTCCGTCTCACCCACCTTGACGGTTTTTGCGCATAGCGGCATGGAAACAAAAAACACCACGGAGAGAATACAGACAAATGCCCTTAATCTGGACATTGCAAAGCTCCTTTGCACTTTATAGAAACAATTGTACAACAATTCATTTGGATGCGGCGCGCACTTTGTTAACCACGCGCGAAACAAGCGATTGAACATTGCAGAACGATTCCTGCGACAGATGCAGATCAAACAACACTTTCCGTATCCGCTGTATCCGCATTTCCTCGCGCGGGTCCGTTCCTGAGGCGGCGCTCTTGAAAATTTCGTTGATTTCCATGGTCAGCCGGTTGATTTCCTCAACGCTCGCCGGGAGAGCGGTCGTTCCCTTAAGCGGCGTGATTTTGCCCGCGAATTTTGACAGTTCATAACACACCACGGCTACGGACTGCCCGAGATTCATGGAAGGCTGGTTCTCACTGGTTGGGATATTTAAAAGCATGTGCGAAAAGGAAATGTGTTTATTAGTAAGACCGGTTTTTTCCGAGCCGAACAATATGCCCAGTTTGAAATTTTCCCCGGACGCTTGTTCCAGCGCAAAAGCACGCAAATCCGGCAGAAGAACCACGAACCGTTCCGGTGTGCGCCGCTGGCCCGCAGTAGTGGCCAAAACATAATGGCAGTCCGCGACGGCTTCACCTACATCCTTGGCAATCAGGGCGTTTTTAATAATATCTCCGGCGCCTATGGCGGAACGCGCGTTTTCCCACACGGGCCCGTAAGGGTCCACAACCGCCAGTTCGGAAAAACCGAAATTCGCCATGGCGCGCGCCGCCGCGCCGATGTTAAGCGGATTGCGCGGCCGCACTAAAATTATCTTAACGCTTTTCATGTTTCCGGAATTTGCCGAACGGAATTTTTGCACGATCCGCCGGCTCACGGCTTTCCTTTTCCCGGGAATCGGGCCGTCTGTCTTTCCGTCCTGCGCCGGTGTCGCGTTTAACAAACCGCTTCTCGGGCCGCGCGAAATCCCTCCGCCGCGGCTTCTCATCGCGGGAACCGGCAAAATCGCGCCGTTCCGTTTTCGGTCCGGTTTTTCTACCACCGTCATTATCCCCTCGCCGGGAATCAGGGCGGCGAAGCCCCGGAGCTTCCTTTTCTTTAGGCGCGAATCTCCGCGGTTGGGGCATGTCAGCGTGAACAGGCGCTCCGCGGTGCGGTTCCTGGCCGCGCTCCGGTTTTTCCACACCAGGCCAGTCCACGCGCAATGACTCCTGATATTTGGAAAACAATACGCTGGCGTCGCCTATCCGGCGCGTCAGGCGCAAAGCCTGCGTTACCGCATGCCTGTTCTCCGGCTTGAAATACTGCAAAAGCGCGCGCTGAAGTTTTTTTCCGCGCTCGGTTTTTTCCACGAACACGTCCGCGCCGGTAAGAGGATCCTTGCCGGTGTGATAAATCGCGGTGGCGTATTCCATGGGTGAAGGGATGAAATCGTTCACCTGCCGGGGCCGGCAGTTGTTTTTCTTAAGATAGACAGCCAGATCAATCATATCGCACAAAGTGCAGCCGGGATGCGCGGCGATGAAATAGGGAACGAGAAACTGGGTTTTTCCGGCCTTCGCGCTTTCCTCTCCGAAAATGCGCTCGAATTTCCGCCAGCAGTCCACCGGCGGTTTTTTCATATACCTCAAAACGGTGGGGCACACATGTTCCGGAGCAACGCTCAGCTGTCCGCCGGTGTGATCGCGGGCCAGCCGTTTAATATATTCCGGCTCCAAAACCGCCAGATCCATCCGTATGCCGGAATTAATGAGAATTTTCTTGATGCCCTTTATCTGGGCGGCCTGATCCAGCAGTCCAAAAAGCCTTGCGTGCGACGTTTGCAGATTGGGGCAGACGGACGGATAAAGGCAGGATTCTTTTCGGCATTTCGCCTGCGCCGCGGGATTTTTGCAGTTAAGCCCGTACATATTCGCGGTCGGCGCGCCTAAATCGGAAATTATGCCGTTAAAACCCGGCGTGCAGGCAAGCCGTTTGAGTTCGTTTATTATTGATTTTTCTGACCGGGTCTGGATAATCCGGCCCTGATGCAGAGTCAGCGAGCAAAACCCGCAGCCGCCGAAACAGCCCCTGTGAACAGTGACGGATTCCCTTATCATGTTGAAAGCCGGAATCGGATCCTTGTAGGAGGGGTGCGGCGCGCGGGCGTAGGGCAAAGCGTAGGTCGCGTCCATCTCGGGTTCCGTGAGCGGCATTGCGGGCGGATTAATTATAACGGCCCGTTTGTCGTTATACTGAACCAACGTTTGCGCGTTCAGGGGATTGGTATTTTCCAGAATAATCCGGGTAGCGCGGTTAAACGCGTCAAAATCCGTTTTCACTTCCTCATAAGAAGGCAGAACGGCGACATTCCCGTCCGGAGGTGCTTCCGCGGCGCCCAGGGCGAAAGCCGTGCCGCGGATATCGCGCAGGGCACGCGTGTCCGCGCCCGCCATAAAACGCCTGGCTATTTCGCGAACCGGGTATTCGCCCATTCCGTAAACCAAAACATCGGCTTTGGAATCGAGCAGGATGGAACGTTTGACGGTATCGCTCCAGAAATCGTAATGCGCGGCGCGGCGGAGCGAGGCCTCGACCCCGCCCAGAATAACCGGCGTTCCCGGGTAAGCCTGCCGGGCGAGCTGGGAATAGACAACCGACGCGCGGTCCGGCCTGAGTCCTGCCCTGCCCGCGGGAGAATATTCATCGGTCGAGCGGATTTTGCGGGCGGCGGTATAGTGGTTTATCATGGAATCAACGTTGCCCGCGCTTATGCCGAAAAACAGCCTGGGCTTTCCGAAACGGCGGAAATCATCCGGCCTGTTCCAGTCCGGCTGGGGCAGTATCGCCACGCGCAGGCCCAAATCCTCAAGGCTGCGGCCTATCACGGCGGCGGCGAAACTGGGATGGTCCACATACGCGTCGCCCGAAACAAGCACGACATCAACGTAATCCCAGCCAAGTTTTTTCATTTCCGAGGCGGTTATTGGTAAAAATTCAAGAGTCATCAGTTTTTCCCGAACGGATTGCCGGATCCGAATTTAAATGTGCGCACGGCCATGATTTTAGGTTTGCGGCCCGTAAAAACAGACAAAACCGCGGAAACAAGGAAAACAACAAGGGCAAGCACAACGAAAACAGCCAGCGCGCCCAGAAAGAATACCCCGACCACCGCCGAAACCAGCAGTCCGGCGATGCCTCCGATCACGGATTTTACCGGATTGCGTTTTTCCCGGACACGAAAAACGCCCTCATGTCCGGTCTGCGGTTCCGGTGTGAAACCCGGCTCAACTATCTCCGGAATTATCGGTTCAGCCGCGCTAAGTTCGGTATTCTCCTTCATATATAAATAGTAGCATATCGCCGCGTTTATCGGACGGTGCCCGGTTTGCGCTAAATAAACTATAATATCTTCCGGGGGAAAGAAAGCTGCGGCAAACGCTCCGCCGCCATGCCGCCAGATAATAGCTGACATTTTCATGCGACAGGAAACCACAGCATGACCTTAACCGGAATCCACAAAACCCGCATACTGTTTTTAGCCACGGCAACGGCAGTCTGCGTTTACTTCGTGACACGCGCCCTTATTCTCGGATACGCTGGCTACACGCCCGTGGAAAAATTCACAGGCCTGCTGCTGCTTTTCTGTGAAGGATTCATCTTAATCCACGCGGTGGGCTACGCGCGGCACGCCATGATGTCGGGAAAACTAGGGGAAAAGACTTTCCCTGTTTTTGACCAAAATAGCGAACTGCCCCCGGTCGCCATTGTAACGGCGGCGCGGCACGAACCGCGCGCCGTGCTGGAAAGAACGCTCAACACGATTAACGCCATAGATTATCCGAACAAAACCGTCTATCTGCTAGACGATTCGAGCGAACCGGCCTTCATGCGGGAAGCGGACGAACTTGGCAGGGAATTCAACGTAACGGTATACCGCAGGGACCTGCGCCACGGGGCCAAGGCCGGAATCATCAATGACGCGCTAGCCGCCATGACGGAAAAATACCTGGTTATTTTCGACGCCGACCAGAACCCGATGCCGGATTTTCTCAAAAAAATTCTCCCCATAATCGAAAGCGACCCGAAAATAGCCTTTGTCCAAACACCGCAAATATACACCAACACACTGGATAACCCGATAGCGGAAGCCGCCGCCATGCAGCAGGCAATATTTTACGAAAGCATCTGCGAAGGCAAAAGCATGGACAACGCCATGTTCTGCTGCGGCACCAACGTCATTTTCCGCATAAGCGCGCTGCGGGCGGTTGGCAGTTTCGACGAAAAATCAATAACCGAGGATTTCGCCACATCAATCAAACTGCACATGGCAGGCAACAGGTCCGTTTATTATAACCACGCGATAGCGTTCGGCATGGCGCCCGAATCGCTGCCAGCCTATTTCAAGCAGCAAAGCCGCTGGGCCACGGGCACGGTGGGCGTTCTGCGTACGATTATGGAAAAATTCGCCGAATCTCCGGGCAAGCTAACGCCCGCGCAGTGGTGGGAGTATTTTCTGGCGAGCAGTTATTACCTCATCGGCTGGGTATATTTCTACCTAATGCTGGCGCCCGTACTTTTCCTTATTTTCGACATCCCCTCTTTTTTCCTCTCACCGGCAATTTATATCGCGACATTCCTTCCTTATTTCCTCCTGTCCTCTCTAGTTTTTTATTCCTCGGTATCAGACCGGGGCTATACCGTGCGGCAAATCTATAGCGGCATGATCGCAAATTTCCTTTGCTTCCCCGTCCTTATGCGGGCAACATTCCTGGGCTTGATCGGCAAACGCGCGCCATTCACGATAACTCCCAAAAACGGCAGGGAAACCCTTTCCTTTAAAATGATGCTGCCCTATATCGTAATGCTGGCCCTAAACCTTGCGGCCCTGGCGATGGCGCCGTATAAAATCAGCGCCAACCCAACCGCCATTGCGATAAACAGCTTCTGGGTTATGTACCACATATGGCTGCTGTCCCACATTTTCGCCTTGAATAAATGAACAAAACAAAAACCGCCGTTTCAATAATCATCTTTTCAGCCGCCCTTTGCGCGGGATTTCTCCTGCTAAGGCAATATTATCCCCAACTGCTGCGCCACAAAACGGAAATGGAAAAAAAGCATACGGTCTGCGTTCTTGGCGTTTCTGAGAACACCGGCATTATTTCCGGTGACAGGGCCGGCATCCGCAATATATTCATCAACTGGAAAACCAGCTTCCCAGTGGATACCGTTTTGGCGATAAAAAAGTCGGGCGCGGTCCCGATGATAACCTGGGAACCATATCTGGAAAAACAGAATGAAAAACTTCTGCCGGACATCGCCGCCGGGAAATATGACGAATACATAAACAAGTTCGCGGCGGCCTGCGGCAACGAGCCTTTATTTCTGCGCTTCGCGCATGAACCAAACGGCGACTGGTACGGCTGGTCCGGCGCGCCCGGCGTTTACATAGCGGCGTTCCGGCATGTCAGGTCCATATTCCGAAACGGTAATGGCAAAAACGTGAAATTCATTTTCTCCGTTAACGCCAACGATGTGCCCGCCGCGGCGTGGAACCGTTTTGAAAATTACTATCCGGGCGGAGACTGCGCCGATATAATCGGCCTTGACGCCTATAACTGGGGAAAACTCCGCCGCTGGCAATCGCCCGAAGCAATTCTGCAGAAGGCGTATGAACGGAGCGTAAAAGCATTCCCCTCAAAGCCGGTATTTATTTCAGAAACAGCCTCCTGCGGGCTGGGCGGCGATAAAAAAGCCTGGATTCAGCGCCTGAAACATTTATTGCAAAAACGCTTTCTCGCGGTTAAAGCGGTTATTTGGTTTAATATTGACAAAGAATGCGACTGGAGCATTTCTTCCGGCGATCTGCGGGACCAGTTTTACGCCGGTTGCGGCACGGGACACTTTGATTGTTCAGCCCAAGGCGTTTCGTGGCTGTTCGGGGGGAATTAAATGACAAAAGACGAATTCATTGTTGCGTTGGGAAAGCTGATAAACACCGAAGAAAAACTTGTAGACATATACATGCACCACATTCAGACGGTTATGCAATGGAGCGGCCTCGGCGAGCGGGAAAAAGACGCTGTGCATAAAATAATTTCGGAATTGATGACGGACTCCAAAAGCCATCTGCAGCGGTTCACCCTTATTCTTGAACGGGTTAAAAAGGGGGAGATAGATGTTTACTAAACAAGATTTTCTCGATTATTTCGGCGAGATGGAGCATCTGGAGGAGGAAGCCCTGCGTGTACAGCAGGCCGTCGCCGAAAGCATCAAAAACCCTGAACTCAAAGAAACACTGACCGCAATTTTAAACGACGAAGTGCGGCACGTTGCCATGGCTAAAAACCTGATTGCCATCTTGAGCAATGAACAAAAATAAACGGAACTGGTTTTGGGTGTTTTGGTATTTTTATCTCCTGGCCGTTTCCGGCCTCGCCCTGGCCGGATATATAACGATAAATATAATCCTGACCGCCGTCCTGGCCGCCGCCGTGCATGTCCTGAGCGCTTTCGCAGCGGTGGAAAACCGTTTTTTCCAAACGATAAAATTCGCGCTGCTGGGCGCCGCCGCAATTGCCCTGCTGTGGAAAGAGTCCTATCTGCCGTCCGTTTCAATGCTCTCCGAATTTTTGCTGAATCCAACCACGCGGCCTTCAACGGCGTATCTGCTCAATTTTGCATGGCAGTCGCTTAACTTCACCATGCTGGCCGGAGCGGCGACGCTTTTTGCCGGTTCTTTTTTCGTTTACCGCAAAAAACCGTTTGCGTTCGCGCTATCCTGCTATATTATTTTAACCGCCGCGTGGATATCCCAGCCGGTTCAGATAGCTGCTAATGTTGACAAAGGAATTCTTGAGAATTTTTATAAAAAAGAAAGTTCAAGAATAGTGAAATTCTCAAAACCGGACCCCGGCACCCCGCCTTTTGACATAATAATACTGCACGTCTGCTCCCTGTCGTGGTCGGATATTAAGGACGCGAAAGTGGACGCGCTGCCGTTTTTAAACAAATTCAATTATGTTTTCACCGACTTCAGCGCCGCCTGCTCCTACAGCGGCCCGTCGGCTTTGCGCGTTTTAAAATCCTCCTGCGGCCAGTTGCCCCATCCCCTGCTCTATGCCGACTCGCCGCCCGGTTGTTACCTGCTGGATAATCTGCGCGCCGCCGGATACAAAGCCTACACCATGTTCAATCATGACGGAAAATACGCGGACTTCCGCAGCAGCGTCCCGAAATACGGACACGCCGAACCTCCCATAGACA
>JBAYFS010000089.1:0-8921 GCA_041667045.1 Elusimicrobiaceae bacterium
CGAAAAGCAATAAATCTGAAGATAGAAGCAGAGTCGGAAAAGTTGTAAACTAGGTTAAACGCAGTCGGAGTCGTCTATTCAAAAATGCTGTAAAACTCCAAAAAGGTCAAAAGACTTACAGTCAGATAAACATATCTTGGCACATTCCATGCGCTTTGCCAGTCTTTGAATGCCAAGGCAAAGACTGAATTGGATTCCAATTGTTTCCTCTCAAATGTAATACCTGAAACTGTCCATTGTGCAAGGGAAAGAACAGTTCTTCCGGCCTGAACCCGTGGCAAAAACTGGAAATTGTAGGCCGGGCCCCAACTGAAATTTGTGAAACCAGCCGTGGGAACAGCCCCCGCATCGCATAGAAATCTGCAAATGTGCGGCGCATCGTAGGTGTTAAGCATATGCTTGTTCGAAATTATCACCGCTTCATCACGCTTGCTCCAGCGCAGGTAAAACCGACCGTGTTTTACCCCTACACACAATTCATTTAGAGGAATAACCTTATCTGGCGCAGTATTAGCCGAAACACCTAACGCGATTTCATATTCGCCCGTGGCGGGACGAACCGCCACATTACCAGCCCGGAATCTGCGCGGCAAATATACAAGTTCGGCGTGAATTTTGTCAGGCAAATACTGTTTTTCAATATCGGCTATAGCCTTTAAAGTATCCAAGGCGGACGTACCCATCAAATATGCAAAACGCCCCAGCATCTTGCCAGCAGAACCTGCACCGACATTAGGCCCTATAACAATTTTGAAATTTCCGGCATCAATATCCTGCTTGGTTTTTGCGGCAACCAGCACACACACATCCAGCGATACCGGAGCGGTTTTAATGTCAGGCGTGTATGTTTTAAGCTGGTCTATTGTGGAATCTGTAAGCTCAACCACGGTACGTTTGTCTCGCAATGCTTCTGTCGCCAATTTTAGCAAAACATGATTACGAAGCGGTGCCTGTGCGTTGTTCCCGAACTCTCTGCCGGTATACTCCGACGGTATGCCAAGCCCGAAATTCGGGTCGAGCAGTTCCAAAACTGATACTTCCCGGCCTATTCCGTAGCGGTTTTCAAATTTATTTTTATATGCGGCAAGTGGTTCAAGCCCGTCAGGAAATGGCGACAGTTTCAGCATCAGTTCTGCCGCACGTGCGGTTTCTTCGCCAATTTTGGAAGATATTACCGAGCAATCAAACTTTCGCCCGCAGTCAACCTGCACAGCAGGATGAGCGGAAGCCCCCGCCAACGTCTCCGCAATAACCTTGGCCTGCCGATAGGCAGATATCCGTTGAGGAAATGAACCGGAATCGCATTGTTTGATTATGTTTTGCAATTCCGTCAGCTTGTTTTTCATTTCAGCCGCTGATGAAATTTTGCTAAGGATATCAAGAACATATTCGGCGGGATTAGGCACGGTCAACGGGGGGCGCAGATTAGTTAGCAGTATGGTTTGCTCAAGCAGGGAGTTTAACAGTTGCTCAATTTTGCCCTCATCTGCTTCGGGTATAACGGCAAGAAGTTTAGCGCAAAGTTCGCTATAAACAATTGGTTTTGCGGCAAATTCCATAATTTTCTGAACCGCTTTTGTTGCGCGGATAGAAACCCGGGGTTCGGTTTCGGCTTTGTCAGAAGATAGCCGCTCCTGCAAATACAGTCGTTCACCACGAATAAAGATAGTCGGATTAACCGAGATGTGCAATTGCTCAAGAACTTCAGGTTGAGCTTCCAGCTTGTTTACGAATTTTAAAAGCCAGCCCATGTCCGGCCTTGTATGGGTTTGCGGTTCTTCGGCGGCAATTGCCAAATCGGTTGTCTCGCCAAACTTTGCCATTGCTACACCCGCGAATAGCCCGTAGGGTGTGGGGCGTGTGGACATACGGATAAGATACCGCAGCAGTTTGCTTTGGTCTTTATTTATCTCTTTTGCGCTGGAATTATTACGGTCAAACGCATCGGCAAGGCTCATGCTGCCGACTGTAATGGCATACTTTATTTTATCTTCAAATTGATGGTAGTTGATTGGACAATTCAGCGTGTTATAGAATTCAACTGGTAACAGCGGCACACGCACAGCGACTTGCTCAAGCGGTTTGTAATAAAGTTTTTTGCGTGATGGGGTGCGCGTGAGTTCCATAAGGTCAGGACAGCATAAAAATCTGGTCCCACTTTGGTTCAACATCGGTACAGGCAGAAAGTAATGCGAGTATTACGCCCGGTGCACCGTCAAGCAGGCCCGGCTGGTCTATTGCCTTGCCCTCTGCTTCGTACGACTGGAACCCCAGCAGCGTGTCCGGCTTGTAATATTTTTCAAGCAGCAGTTTTACCAAAGCGCGCGCTTCGTCGGCGAATTCTTCAAGGCCGGTGTAATTGTAAAACCGCAACGCTATCTGCAATTGTCCCGCGAACCCGTGGCATAACCCAGGGTTGAATAACTTGCGTTCAGATATCGGTCGCGCTAATACGGAACGCATTATGGCTATGGCCTTATCTTTATAATTCTGGTCGTTTAACGCAACGCCCGCATGCCACAACGCCACGGCAACACCCGACGGTCCGTAGCACCAGCCAGTGTGTGTGGTGTGCAATCCTTCGGTAGTTTCAACATACTTGGGCGCGGTACTCGTGCCGAGGTTTTTTACGGCTATCGCGGAGGGCCAGTTCATGCCGTATTTATCGTCAAGCCGGTGCGACAATAACCAATCGGCTATTTTGCGTATGGCGGCTTCCTGCCCGTCAACGCAAACGCCGTGAATCTTCGCCAGCGATAAAGCCGCCAAAGGCCCCGGTATCCCATGCGCCATCCCGCAGTTCAAACTGCCGTTGGGATACATTTCCTTCATGCTTTCGCCGGGTGAAAGTTCGGGCGGAGTGAACCATCGGGGAACCCCGTTGCGATCTTCCGACAAATGCACCAGACACTTTAAAACTTGCGCCAATACCGAACGCAGGTCTGGATTGTCTTTTCGCTCAATTAAATACCGCGCCATCCCGCTTAAACCGGATATTACATCCCATACGTCTACAGAAAAGTAATTTGCCTCTGGTAAAAATTGATCGCATTGCCTTGCCATTTTTGCAACTAATGCCTGGTCCAAGGAAGTTAGTAGTTTCTTATATCGTGTGCCATCATTTGATAAGTAAAGTGTCGTATAAGCGAAACCAAATATTCCTGCATGCAACCCGAATTCTTGGCAGTAAAACAAATTTTCACTGGCGCGCTTCAAAGCGACATGGGCATGTCTATCCCAACCGTCTTTTGGCATACATAAGTTCATCTGTCCAAACAACAATGCCAAGCCGGAGTCGCCTTGCGCTATGCCCAATGGATGCCAGTATGCATTTTCAGGATGGGTAACTTGTTTTTTTGAACTAACAAATGCAATCCTCAATATGGCATCGCTTGATAATCGTAATGCCGTATTTCGTACTGTTATGGCTACAGCCTCCTTATCCTTTGCTGAAACAATCTGCCACATGGTTTCAGTTATTTGCGGTAATGGCATTCCGTGGCTCATTCCGTGAAATTAAGATTTATAGGATGTTTTTGGTATGTATTTGTATCAGATGCCATAGTTAGCGGTTGGATTTTATCACTAGCGCGCAAACTCCAATTCCCCAGCCATAAGTCGCCAAATCCTGAAAATGTTACACCGAAAGTCAGTGTATTGCAATTATCCTGCAAATCCATGAGTACCGAGTATTTGGTCCAGCCCGTGGCTACTTCGCTTGGCGTTTGGGCAAGTGTGTTGGCGAGTGTTTGATAATTATAGACCCCGCACCCAGATATAAATAATACAGCCACGCCTGCAACTTTTTCTGTTTTCGCATAGACCGACAATTCCGTCCTAGAACTACTATATTTTTCCGCAGGAATTGTCTTAATCAATTCGGCAGGTTCGTATAGCATTGCTGTTGAACGAAAATTTATTACTTTGCGTTCCTGATTATTTAAGGTGGCTGTGTTAATTGACAGCGAAAACTGGTCCGATTTAACATGATTGATGTTGTCGTTGATAACAAAATCTCCATTTTCGTTTTCAAAAGTTATTGGAAGAACATATGAAGATGGCGTAAGCTGATTGTGTCTTTGCCAAAAATGTTTTTTTACTTTGCTAAAAGATGCCTCCCGAACCCAGACTTTGCCTGTTCCGGTCAGATACCAACCGAATAAAATTTCAGTGCTGCCTTCGGGTATATCTAAAACTAACGTATACTTGTGCCACGATGTTGTGCCGGTAATGGGTTTATAGGCGATATTGCTAAGCGCCATAACTCTATTGCCATTGTATGCCCGCAACCAAAGCCCTGTATTGTTTGCCACGTTTTCCGACTTAATGTAGGCGGAGAATTCCACGCGCGCGGCAAGGTATTCGCTTGCTTTTATTTCTTGAGTAACGGCGGTATACTCACCATATTGCGCCGAAGTGGATTTCAGCAATAACACTCTATGCTGTTGACCGTCTATAGTTGTTGTTTCAATCCCAAGCGCATATGCGGCAGGTTTGCCCGCAGACATGCGCCATCCTTTCGGCGCTAAAATGTCAGCAGCATTTGCGGAACAGCAAAAAGTTACATACGCAAGAACTGCAAATAATGTCTTCATTCAATCCTCTCCCACATCCCTAGCGTATAATCACGCATGGTTCCCGTCCGGCTGCGGACATACTAATGAGCAAACACCTCCGTGTGCATCACATGTCCCCTCGCATGTTTTCCCATACGCAGTGCCACAGCCAAAGCTATGGCATACTTCCCCGACACAAGATTTCGTGGCGCACGCAGGAACATTGTCCCATGTCTTAACTTTGGCGTTAACACAATCGGTACCTAACTTTTGCTCAGTAAATCGGATATCCAAATCGAATTCGTCGATTTGCGGCGCGGCGGGTTTCGCTTTTCCCAGCAGCTTCTTTGCTCCGTAAGCCAAGCCGCCAAGCACTAATACTCCGCCGGCTATCAGCATTCCGGTTTTACTTTGTTTTTCGGGTTGTTCGCCCGGGGCCGTCTGTTTCGCCAACGGCGGCACGGATATCGCTTTTTTTGCATTCGGCGTTTGCGTGGTGTACGCATACGGGGCTAGTTTCGCCACGTTTTTATTGCTTGTTCCCGTTTTAGCGAATACCGTTTCAACATCCCCTTTCGTTTTATTGCCGTCGAAAAATTCGCTCCAATTCCCGCTTTTTTGATATTTGGGCAAGTCCGTGTCCAATTTGCTGACAACCGCGCTTTCGGTTTGAGCATGTTCCGCTTCGGCTTGTTTTTCCGTCATTTGCCCGGCTGGTTTTGTTTCACCCCAAACTGCCGCATACAATTCGCGTTCCTTCGCGGTTTGTGAAGGTTTGGCGGACAGTTCGGTTTTTAAACCGTTTAAAAAAGTTTCGCCATCAGACGCTTTTTGCGTGCGTTCTTTCGCGGACAGCTGCTGCCACGTTTCGGCGGTGTATACGTTGTTGCTATATTTACTTAGGTAACTTAAATATTTAAAGTAGGTGGCGTATCCGGGGTCGTTGAATTTTACATCAGTCGTTTCGGCGGAAGCTTGCGCGGTGCCCCACACTGCAGCGAAAAGTTCTATTTCCTGCTCCGGCAGCACCAACTTTGCCAGCAGGTCTTTCTTTACCTTATTAAGGTAAGCTTCGCCGTCGGAAACTAATTTTTCGCGTTCGCCTGCGGTAAGCTGAGCCCATTTTGCGGGCGTTTGCGCGGGCTGGCTATGCGCGGCGAGGTAGGTTTCGTATTTAAAGTATTCAATGTGCCGGGCGTCGTCAAAAACTATAATGCCGGAATCTGAAGGTTTGCCTTGCGCAAATACCACCCGCCATAAACAAAAAATGGAAAAGCATACCACAAATCCGAGAAGAACTCGTTTCATCGAACGCCCCCTTGATCACACCGTCAATAAAAACATCGTAACAAAAGGAAAACAAAAAAGCAATTTCTAACGGTGATGAGAACGCTTACAGTCGAACTGGTCAGCTCCGGCATTGAGCGGGTTTATAACCATGTGACGGTCGAGTTCGGCGGGTACACCTGCGTCGCCGAGCACGCCACCATGGGCGATGGCTCGCAAATTAGGGGATGGGGAGCATTATTACATGGTTGCGCACCACCGGAACGGGCGTTTGCCCCAACGGCAGCAGCGGGTGCTATAGCGGCACGTACTACCTCATCGTCAAACGGGGCTGGTGATTATGGAAAACATCGAAAAAGAAATAATCGACAGGCTGGCAAGGATTGAAGCCAAGCAGGACGCGCACCTCGCTACTTGCGAACAGGACCGCGAACGCATCACTAAACTGGAACACACAGTAAACGGCAACGGGCAAATCGGGCTCGCCGAGGAACTGCGCGCCCTGAAAACTAAAATCTCATGGATAGTCGGCGGCGTGACAGTGACGGTCAACGCGTTATTCCAGCTCGCGCTTAAATGGAGCGGCAAATGAACGACTTCAAACTGTCCGACCACTTTACGTTTTACGAACTCACGCGCACGGACAAGCCGGAATTCCAAACCGTAAACCGTGAAAAAGCGCTGGGCTATGTTTCGGAACTCACCGGCCTGTGCCGGATAATTCTGGAGCCGATCCGCGCGCATTATAACCGTCCGGTGATAATCCATTCCGGTTTCCGTTGCGAAGAACTTAACGCCGCCGTAGGCGGCAGTAAAACAAGCCGGCATATGCAGGGCATGGCGGCTGATTTCCACATAGCCGGCGTGCTGCTGGATGAAGCGTTCGCGTGGCTCTGGAAGGAATCCGATATCCCGTTCGGCCAGCTTATTGACGAACGTAGAAGCAATTCACGCTGGTTGCATGTAAGCGCTGGCGGCACACGCGAAGTGCTGATGTTTCACGACGGAAAATATGAAGTGCAAAACTAAAGGAGGCAGTATGGACTGCGAAAAGAAAGCTGAAGAACTGCTGGAAAAGCTGGACACGGTGAAGGATAGAATCAAAACCGTGAAAAGCCTGAAAGACGCGGCGGAAGCGATACCGGGAATAATCACGCTGGTTGAGTCGGTCGGGCAGGACGAGGACATCAAAGGCGCGGACAAAAAAGCGCTGGCCGTCGCCGTGCTCAACAAACTGGTGGATATCCCGCTTGTGCCGGAAGCCGTGGAAGGTATCCTCATCGGCTGGGCGATAGACGCGGTAATCGCCGCGCTCAACAAACTGGTCGGCAAAGACTGGCTGGCGAAGCTGAACCTCGCCTAGAAAGCAAAGCCCGCCCGGTTTATGGGACCGGACGGGCTGATAGTTTTTGTGGGTTATTTGCTTATGGTTTCAGTTTGCGGTTTGGCTTCAAGAAGTTTCTTTGCGTCACGACGGCCCATTTCGCGGATTGCGGCGAACTGCGCGCGTACTTTTTCACGCGGATTGGTTTTCCCGCTTTCCCACAGGACAAGTGTATTGGTGCTTACACCGAGCAATAACGCGAACTCGCGCTGTGAAAGCCCCAAGCGTTTGCGCTGCGCTTTGATAAGTTTCGGGCCCAGCCGCTTTATTTTCCCGGCGGCTTCTGCCGGCATGATTGCCGGTTTGTCCGCACACAAATTAAGGAGCCGCGCGTTGTCGGCTTCCAGCTTCTGTATTTGTTTGTGCTGTTCCGCAATCTTGTGTTTAAGTCCGGTGATATCTTTGTGCATTTCCGTCAGCGCCGGTTTCACGGCACGACGGGCAAGACGGTTTATTTCCAGCTTCAGTATATTGCCCAGATTTGGCATAGCCACCTCTTTGTACAGGCGTTTCATTCTGCAGTTATTTTACCAGTTTGCGGTGCATGTAAACAGGCATTTCAGACCGCCTTTTAATCTCGGCGATATAACCTCTTCATGTGACTTGATTGTTCGCCGAAGTGAAGGTATGTTCATGATGACGGTAAACGACACGCAAATAAAAACGGAGGCAGTATGAAAACGACAAAGACAAAAACGGCGAAATTTTACGTTACGGCAATATCAACAGCGTTAGGCGGAACCAAACACCGAAGCACCGTGCGGCTGGTAATAGGCGAATTCAATACGCAGTCCGAAGCAAAAGAATTCGCGGAAACGCAGGCCCGCCGCAAAGAGGTAAGAAACGCCAAGAGCCGGATACGGTTCGTGGTCCAGCATAAAGGCAAAACAGTAGCGCGGATTGCCCCGAAGGAGGCTATATGAACTCGCAAAAACGTAATTTTTGGCACCGGTACCTGACGGTTGAAATAAACGGGTTCGACATCTATAGCGAAACCCTGCCGCTCGAAGGCGAGTTGAAAGATTACCTCCCGCTCCTTAACAAGCGCATAGCGGATACGCAGAAGGCCCTGCCGCAGGCCCGGTTGACGGGCAATATCGAACAGCAATGGCGTGAAGGCTACGGCTTCCGCAAACAGCACATATACGAAACGCTTGATATCAAGACCGGCGAAATCACCCGGACGGTAAATTAGGAGATTTTATGAAAGCGAATATCAAAATGGAAATCGAAGTAAAAATGGGCAGGACGGATCTGTCCGGCACCGGACTGGTCGGCTATATGCCCGAAGGCACCACCTACAAACAGCTGGTCAAAGTTTTCGGCAACCCGCAGTACACCGAATCAGGCGACAAGATACAGGCGGAATGGACCGGCAGAATAAACGGTCTGGACTTCAGCATCTACGACTATAAAAGCGACATACAGCCGCAGGCCAATACCGAATGGCACATCGGCGGCAGGAGCAAAATGCTTGTAAGCCTGCTGACCGCATATTTTAACGCAAGTAAATAACCGGAGCAATTATGAAAGCAGCACTATACGCCAGAGTATCATCGCAGGGACAGGCGGATAAAGACTTATCAATCCCGGCACAGCTTAAAGCGCTGCGCGAATACGCGCTAAAAAAAGGCGGCGATGTTACCGCCGAATATATCGACGAAGCCGAGTCCGCGCGCTCGGCTGACCGGCCC
>JBAYFS010000090.1:0-8782 GCA_041667045.1 Elusimicrobiaceae bacterium
CGGCCTGACTCCTCTGCCCGCGGAAAAGGATAAAGCGCCGCTGATCGGCGAATGCCTTGCCAATATCGAATGCCGCGTGGCGGACGCGACTTTTGCCGGCAAGTATAATTTCTTCATTTTGAAAGCCGTAAAGGCGTGGGAAAATACGCGGCGGCGCGACCGGCGGATTATCCATGCTAACGGGGACGGAACTTTTGTTGTCGGCGGGCGCAGGCGGGATTTGAAATCCAGAATGGTGAAGTTCCAGGCTCTGCTTCGCCAGACAGAAGAAGGCTGATATGGCTGATAAAACGGTTTATTCAACAGGCCCGCAGGGGCCGGAAGTATGTTTCCGGTGCGGTAAAGCGGTTTGCGAGTGCGTCGCTG
This sequence comes from Elusimicrobiaceae bacterium, assembly GCA_041667045.1. Lineage (GTDB taxonomy): Bacteria > Elusimicrobiota > Elusimicrobia > Elusimicrobiales > Elusimicrobiaceae > JAQVSV01. The sequence continues at coordinate 367 of JBAYFS010000090.1, forward strand.
GCATAAGCAAAACGCGGACGCAGACCGAACCGGTGCGGATCTCGTTTAAGAAGAACGCCAAGGGAAGCGGCCTTACGCTGGTGGAGCGGCTGCCCATGCATCCGCAGGGGAAAGAAGATTTGCTTAAAAGAATTAAAAAACGGCTCGGCGTGGGCGGGACGGTTAAAAACGGCGTGCTGGAAATTCAGGGCGAGCACAAAGATTTCGTGAAAACCGAGCTGGAAGCGTCCGGCTATAAAGTGCGGGTGCTGTAATATTTACCAAGGAGAAACAATGAAATTTATTATTTTCGCCGGTTTGCTGGCCGCCGCGTCCTCGCCGGCTGGCGCTCAGGCCGCGCGCACGGACGATCAGCGCCAGACTCCGCCCGAACTGTGGACCAGCGTCGAGAAGCAAAAACTGGAAATTTTCGCCAACGCAAGCCGCCTGACCGGCAATGTGGACAGTTCCTCTTTCGGCGGCAGTTTGCGCTATGCGCTCAAGATTAATCCCGCCAATTCGCTGTTTGTGGAAGGCGCGTCCGCGTACAGCGCGTTTAACGGCTCCACCCAGCTGGAAAAAAGCCGGATATCGGCGCTTTACGCGTATGCCCTGTCCCCCTCCGTTAACGCTTATGTCTGGACGGCGCACGCGCAGAATAAATTCCTGAACCTTCACTACCGCACCACCAACGGCACGGGATTATGCCTGCACGGTTTCGGCGGTAAAATTTTCGATCCCATTTTGCTCAGCGCCGGCGTGGCTCCGGAATATGAACTGTATTACGGCGGCACGCAAAACCGGAAATTCCGGGCCAACGGGCGGGTGGTGTTCCGAATACCAGTGGGCGATTTCATGACCATAGGCGAGGATTTCATATATTTCGCTTCGTTCAATAATTTTTCCGATTATAGGATTTATAACGAGACTTACGCCGAACTGGCGATTACGGAAAAACTGTCGTACCGGATAACCGCTACTGACGAATATGACAGCCGGCCATTCTCCGGCGTAAAGAATAACGATTTTACCCTTGCGCAGGGGCTTGTTGTGCATTTGGGCAAATAGTGTAGAATATTTAAAACAAAGGAGGCTGGACATGAGGAAATATTTTGCGATAATCTGTATGCTGTTTTCCTGCTGTGCGCTGGCGCACGCCGCGGGAGCGGGAAAATCAGTTCTGTTTATTGTCACTTCCGGTACGCAGGTGGTGGTTAACGGGAACAAAGTGTCGCTGGGCTACTGGGGCGAGGAACTGGCTTCTCCGCTGAAAGTGCTTGAGGACGCGGGTGTGTCGGTTTCGTTCGCGAGTCCGGACGGGACGACCCTGCTCGACCCGCTCAGCGTTAACAATCCCCAGTGGGTGAGTCCGGCGGTTGACGCTTTGGTCAAGAAGACCGACGCCCGCCTGAAAGCCTTTCCCGTGCAGAAACTCAAAGACGTAAAAACCGCCGGTTATGACGCGGTTTTGGTTGTGGGCGGGCATGGCGCCATGTTCGACCTCAACAGAAATCCCCAGACGATACGCATACTCCGGCAGATGCACAAAAACGGGAAAATCGTGGCGGCGGAGTGCCACGGCACGGCTTCGCTGGCGTTCGCTGGTTTGATTAAAGGTGTTCCGGTCACCGGTTTCCCCGCCGTGTGGGAAGCCGCCGAATTAAAACCCGTGCTGCCGTATTCGCTTGAGGACGAAATGAACAAGGCGTCCGGCGGCAAATATCAGAGCGGGCTGAAAGACGGTCAGCCGCCCCAGCCGCTTGCCATAACTTCTGGCAGAATAATAACGAGCCGGGACCCCATGTCTTCGGAAGCGATGGGCCGCGCCCTGCTTGCCGCTCTGCGCAAATAGCTGCGATACTTGGTATTCTCAAAAACCCCGCGGAAGCGGGGTTTTTGTTTTCCGGCAGGGCTGCCGCAATTTTTGGTAAAATTTCCTCAGTTGTCATGCGGCGTTTTGGGAGCTTCTTTGTGAAAACATCCTTTAGAAACTTAATTATTTTATTTGGCGTTTCCGGTCTGCTATTCTGTTCCTGCGGGGGTAGCGGCGCGCAGGAAGCGGCTGCGGACGATTCGTCCGTTACCGCGGATTTCGCCGTGCGGGACGCCCTGCCCCAGTCTGACGTGCCCGAACGGAAGTGGAGCAAAATGAAAGGCTGGGGACCGACCGCCGCAAAATATCCCGAAGTTTCCGCGCCGGAAGGCAAAGACCCCGTTAATTGGAAACGGGCCAGAATTATAGCCGCGGCTAAAAAATATATCGGTCTGCCGTACCGGCACCATCATATCCCCGGCTGGAATCCGAATCAGGACTTGAACGAAAAAACCGGCCCGGGACTGGATTGCTCCAACTTCACTTCATGGGTATACAATTACGGCCTGGGCATAAAGTTCAACAGCGATATCGAGAAACAGTCTGACAGCGATTTGTCGCCCGGCAGAAAGCTTGCCGACGGCGAAAAAATGGAGCCGGGCGATCTGCTTTTCATTCTTGAGCGGGACCGCAGCCGGGTTTCGCACGTTATCATTTTTGTGGACGAAGGCCACATTATAGACAGCACCGACGGCAGCGTTGAACTGCGCGAGTTTAAAGGATGGTATAAAACCCACCTGTCGCATGTGCGCAGAGTCATAGAGTAAGCGGTATGGCGGAAAAATTCGGCGTAACTGAAAAACGCCTGCTAAGCCAGCGGATTTCCTGTTCCGACTGCAAAACTCCCGGTGAGATTATGGCCCGCCTTGTGGCGATACAGGGCCAAGATTATTACGGCGCGTTATGGTCGCTTGCTTTGCGGTTGCCGGGCGCCCGCGTTTCGGACATCGAACGCGCGATCGCGGACAGGCAGATTGTCCGCACCTGGCTAATGCGCGGCACTCTGCATTTTACTTCGGCGGGCGATGTCCGGGGACTGCTCAGGCTGGTCGCCCCGCGCATACTCAAGGGCAGCGCGAGCAGGAACAGGCAGCTTGGCCTCAATGAGAAAATTTTTGCGCGGTGTGCCGAGATTATCCATAAAAGACTTAAGGGCGGACATTGCCTGACCAGAGCGGAACTGCTTTCCTCCATAAGTGAAAGCGGGATTGCGGTGGACGCCGCGCGCGGCTACCACATTCTGTGGAACTCCGCGCTGGAGGGGCTGATTTGTTTCGGCCCTCAGGCGGGCCGGGAACAGACTTTTGTTCTGCTTGACGAATGGGTCCCGGCATGCGGGGCGGAACTGTCCGCGGAGGAATTGGCGGAACGGTATTTTTCATCTCGCGGACCGGCGACTTTGCAAGATTTTGTCTGGTGGTCCGGCCTGAAAATTACCGACGCGCGCGCCGCTGTTGGTTCCGCCGGCGGGACTCTGGCGGCGGAAGCTGCCGGAGGCAATACCTATTACTCCGCGCGCCTGCCCCGGTGCGGAATGCAGAATTCCGAGATGTTCCTTTTGCCCGGCTTTGACGAATTCCTGCTGGCTTACAAGGACCGGTCAGCCTCGCTCGACCCCAAACACGCGGAATTTGTGTGCCCGGGCGGAAACGGTGTGTTCAAACCCACTATGGTAATGGACGGCAGGGTTATCGGAATCTGGAAGCGGGATAGCCGCAAAAATACTCTTATTCCCATCCCGTTCGGAAAATTCACCGCGGGGCAGGAACGCGCTTTCGCGCGGGCCGCGGAAAAGTACCGCGAATATCTGTTTTTAACCGGTTTATAGGTCTAAAGACCCATGCATATGGAGCAAGATTCTGTTAAATTGTAATATATTATGCTTTTGGAGAACTCAATGAAAAAGGTTTTCCCCCTTTTCGCTTTTTTTGCTGTTTTGCTTACGCCTTGCCTGGACGCCAAATCTGTCGTGATCTATCACACCAGTGACGCCCACGGGCGTTATATGCCCACTGCGGTGCCGCAAAATACTGAGGGGATATCATGGCTAGGCGGGTATCCCGCCATCTCAAATCTTGTTAAAAAAGAACACCGGCCCGTGTTATTGCTTGACTCCGGCGACTGGTTTCAGGGATCGCCGGAAGGCAATCTTTCAAAGGGCATGGCGTCCATAGCCATGATGAACAAGATGGGGTACACTGCTTCCGCGCCCGGCAATCATGATTTCGATTTCGGGGCCCAGAACCTCAAAAACCTCTGCTCGCAGGCCAAGTTCCCGATTCTTGCCGCAAACAGGGCTGATAAAACGCCGGGTTTTTCCTGCATAAAGCCGTACCGGATAGTGGAAGCCGAAGGCTATAAAATTGCGATAGTCGGATTTCTCCCGCCCGGTCCGGCGCGGGCCACTCTGCCGGAAAATATTGCCCCGCTTTCTTTTGCCGACGCCGCGCAGGCGATGGTCCGCACTATGCCGGCTCTTGAAAAGGAAAAAGTTGATGCTATCGTGGTGCTTTCCCACCAGGGCATCTGCATAAACTGCCCCTCTTATCAGATCGGTCCCGCCTGGCAGCCGGCTACGCAGGATGTTTCGAACGGAAATATTTCGATCGCGCGCGCGGTGCCCGGGAAAATAGCGCTTATCATGGGCGGGCACACGCATACGACCCTTAAAAACGGTTATTATGACCGGGTAAGCAGCACCACGTTCGCCGAAAGCGGATCAAATCTTACCTCGGTGTCGCGTGTGGTTCTGGATTTCGACGACACGACCAGAAAAGTCAAACAAGTATCCGTAAAAGCCGTATATCCGTGGCTTAACGACACCGGGGAAGATCCAGAGATAAAGGCGATTCTCGCCGGCTATACGCAGCAATTCGCGCTGGGTATGGACAATGTACTGGGGCGGGCCGATAAACCCATTGCCAGATTCGCGTCCGGACGGATGGACAGCCCCATGGGCAACTGGTTCACCGATATGATGGCGAAAGCCGCGAATACACCTATAGCTTTGCAGAATTCGTCCGGCATCCGGGACGGCATACCGCGCGGGCCGGTCACGGGAAGGGTGCTTTTTAACGTGATGCCTTTTGATAATTCGTTGGTTACCATGAAGCTGACGGGAAAACAGCTTTACGCCGTTCTCAAGCGCGCCATGCGGCCTGATGGAACCTGCGCGCTTCAGGTTTCCGGTCTGACCGTGCAAGTAATGCCCGGCGGCCTTAAGATCAAGATCGCGGGCAAACCTCTGGCTGACGGACGCCTGTATCAGATTGCCACCAACAATTTCACCGCCAGCGGACCCATATTCTCCGAAGGCATTGATAAAACGGACACTAAGATTATGCTACGGGATGCGCTGGTCCGCGCCGTAAAAGCCAATCCCAACATAGTCGCTCCGAAAGATATAAGAATAACAAAGTGAATAGTAATTTCTCGCAAAACCCCGCCGGATAAACGGCGGGGTTTTTTGTTTTGTGTCCCGGATGGCTAAGAAGTTTTTGCTATTATATATATATGGCGTTTCCCAATTCAGAGAACAAGCACGACAGTGAGGCTCTGTTTTCCCCTCAGGATTATCTTGATTACTGCAGCGGACTCTCCAACGGCGCGAAAATTACAGTTCCGCAGGGTGTTATCCTCTGTTACTCTCCGCAGTTTGTGCGGTATATAACCGCCACTTATGCGCCAACGGTCAAGTCCATGTTCGGCGGAAAGCTTTACTCGGTGCCGAACACCGGAGTGGCTTTTTTCGCCAATTTCGGGATAGGCGCGCCGGTCGCGTCAATCGTGCTGGAAGGGCTTATCGCGGCGGGCGCGAAACGCTGTTTGTCCATAGGCTTCGCAGGGTCGCTCCAAAAGGATATAAATATCGGCGATATCGTGATTTGCGACCGCTCGGTAAGGGATGAGGGCGTGTCGCACCATTATTTGAAACCGTCTAAATTCGCCTACGCGTCAGGCAGTCTTGTCGAAGCCGTCAAGCGGGCCATGGATAAAATACCCGCCCCTTATTCCGTAGGCGCGTGCTGGACCACCGACGCGCCGTACCGCGAAACAATCGCCGAAATAAAACAGTACCAGCGGGAAGGGATTGCTGTCGTGGATATGGAATCCGCCGCCCTTTTCGCCGTGGCTCAGCACCGCGGCGCGGAATTCTGCGCCATTTTTTCCGTAAGCGACACGCTGGCTGATTTGAAATGGGCCCCGCAATTTCACAATCCGCGCACTATGGCGGGCATGGAAACAGCCTGCGCGGCGGCGGTAGCCGCGCTTAGCGTATGACTTTTTTACTGCTTCTCGTTTTGGGGTTCTGTGTCGGCCTGCTGGGTTCGGTGTTCGGGCTCGGCGGCGGGATTTTCATTGTTCCGATACTGTTCCTTTACGCGCATATTCCGATTCATCAGGCTATAGCCACTTCCCTTGTCGCCATAATAGCCACTTCCAGTTCCGTGGCGGCGGTTAATGTGGAGCGCGGGCTTGCCAATATGCGCCTTGGCATAACGCTTGAAGTGTCCACCGCCGCGGGCGCAGTGCTGGGCGCGGTTATAGCGGGCATGGTTTCCCCTTCCGTTTTGAAATACATTTTCGCGGCGCTTCTTTTTTTCGTTGCCTGGACCATGTTTAGGAAAAGCCTCAACAATGCCCGTCAGGCCGGGGAGCAGGAAACCTGCCGGCTGGACCATCCGCTCGGCACGCAGTATACCGACCCCGCCACCGGCAAAGTGTGCAGTTACTCCATCAAACGCATGCCTGCGGCGTCGGCCATATCGGTTTTCGCGGGTGCCATTTCGGGGCTTTTGGGCGTGGGCGGCGGGATTATTCAAGTGCCGCTTATGAATATTGTTTGTGGTGTGCCGATTAAAGCCGCCGCGGCCACCAGCAATTTCATGCTGGGCGTCACCGCGGCGACCAGCGCGGTGGTTTATTTCCGCCGGGGCATGGTTTTGCCTGAAGTGACGGCCGTTGTGGTGCTGGGCGTTATAGCGGGTTCCGCGCTGGGGATGAGAGTTTTGGCGCGCACCGAAGGCAAACGCCTTGAACTGGCTTTCAGCCTGATCGCTTTTGCGATGGCGCTAAAGATAATTTTTTAATATGAAGAAAGAAAAACGCATACAAATCCTGATTTCAAAAACTTTGTTTTACGGGGTTTTGGTTAGTTCTGTTATAATGATAACCGGGCTTGCGGTTGTTTATCTGTTCGGCGGGTCATATGGCGGGCGGATAATTATGGCGGGGGTGCTGGCCCTGATAATTACGCCTATAGCGCGCGTCGTTTTGCTGGCGGCTGGCTATGCCCATGCGGGCAGGCCGAGATTTGCCGTAATGTCGCTTATCATAATCGCCACAATGGCATTTGGTTATATTATCGGCAAATAAAGGGAGAAAAATCGGATGAGAATAATGAGAAGCATGTTTCTGTTGTTATCACTGTGTTTGTGTACTGCGGCGAAGGCGGAATATGTTTCGCAGTCCCGGCAGAATCCGGAATCTAAATTCGGTTCTTTCGTCGGGTTTTCCGTGGTTCCCAAAGCCACATGGAAATCGGGCCAGTTCGTGTCCCAAAACGACATGCTGGACCTTGATATGGAAACCACATCGCTTACCACCTATGAAGGCGGTATCTGGCACCGGGGCACCGGCATTAAGCTGGGCGTGAGCGCGGACGTGGACAATAACCTTATCGGGAAACTTAACAGGCTGATGGGGTATATCGGGTACGGCAAAATGATACTGCGCATGCAAAGCTCCAAATTGCGTGGAACCGCCACGTGGACGGGTCCCGCCGTCGCGGGCCAGCCCGCGCAGACTACGTTTGACAACACTTACGCCAACATTGACCTGCTTTACTACGCCGGCAATGACATGGGGATGTACTTCGGCTTGGGCTACAATACCTATCAGATGCCGGTCCAGATAAACGGGCTGGTCAAAAGCGTGCGTACCGGCGAAACGGTTTACGGCAACGACGTTTATCAGGATAACGTGGATTTTAAAACTTACGGTTTCATGTTCGGGTTCGACACACTCAACGCCGCGGTCATGAGCGGGTCCGGCGACGGACTCGGTTTTTGGGCCACTTCGCAGGACAAAATAGGCGTGGGCAATATGCACATCAATGACGAGGCCCAGCGCAGACTTGAAACCGCCAACGGCGGCAGGCATATGACAACCCAGAATATTCTGGCGCCCGTTATTGATTACGACGTAACCATGGGCCTTATGTGGATGAAAAAGTTCAAGCGTGTTCATGTGGGCCTGGGCGCGGGTTTCAATTTCGCCGGACAGGTCGTGTTCCCTATGGGATCGGGACAGGTGTCCGCGTATGACGAAGTCGCCGCCTGGCCGTTTCCCTATCTGCTTCACTACGGGCCGGTGTTTAAAATCGCCGTCTCCTGGTAAAAAACCTCACTTAAAGGAAAAGGCCGTCCGGGAAACATCCGGGCGGCCTTTTCATTTCAGGCGCTGGTTTGTCAGTAGAAAATCTGTCTGATGCCTTCGGGCAGTTTCGTCCATTCCTTCTGGCCCGAGTCTTTCATCCACAGCGCGGGCGAGGCCGCCCAGCCG
>JBAYFS010000091.1:0-8640 GCA_041667045.1 Elusimicrobiaceae bacterium
CTATAAGACGCACCGTTCCAGACCCCGGCATAATCGTACATATCACCCCGGCCCATCATGATGGTATAACCGCCGGACGAGTAGCCGGTGCCGACGTCCACATAAACGGCCCCGCCCAGTGTCTCGGCGCCGGCTCCGTCGGCGCTGCCGAACCGGAGCGTCCCGTTAAAGTCAATAAGGGCGTAATCGGCGGAGGCCGGAGCCATGATTTCCACGGTGTAAGAGTTGGAATATTGTGAAACAGCCGAAACAAGCGTATCGCCTCCGGCGATATCTTTCCAGCCGTTGTAGTAAACCTTCAGTTTCCCGTCCGTATTGAAACACACCGCACCGTTAACCGAATTAGTGACGCCGGCACAGCTTTGCGGCTCCAGCCGCAGCACATTAGCGGCGCCGGAAATGCCAACGCTGCCTGTAACGTTCACGCTGCCGGAAATATCAAGCGGCGTATAGGTCCCGTCAGGCAAACGATCGCCGACGGTAAGGCTTTTCGTTATTTTCATTTTCTGGTATGACCCGTAGGGTGAAGGATAGTAGGTTTTAAAAGTTATAACTTCCGTTCCCCCCACTGTCGCCAGCAACACCACCGCCAGAGGCATAACAACTAAAAACAATCCGGACCTTACTGTTTTTAAAGATATTTGCAAGTTTATTTGCTTCATACAACTCCTTATTATAATGACCAAACGCCGCGATTTCAGCACTCAATCACGCGGCGTATGTTTTGAGTATAGTAAATTGCGGCGGATAAATGAACACTATCGCGTTATTTTCAATTTTAAGCGGAATTCCATACCAGTTCTTTTTCCGGAAATCGTTCCGCTCCGCCCTGCCTTCCGGGGTTTAATGCTATAATTTCGTAGTTTAATTTAACCGACGCGGCGTTATCAAAATAACATGAGAATTAACATCAGAAAAAGCACTTTCCTTTTTACGCTCCTGCAGACGGCATTATTGGCGGGCGTGTCCGGCGCGCAGGAACTGAGTTTCTTCACCGGAAAAATGGAAGAAAAAAGCGGAAAGGGTTCTTACGCCTGGCAGATTGAATACAACCAGGCTTTCTCGGAACATTTCGCGTGGAGTTTTTCCTGGCTCAACGAAGGCCACGTGCCGGACCACCACCGTGACGGGCCCGTTTTGCAGGTATGGATGAGAAATGCCGTATTTGACGGGAAGCTCGCGCTGTCCGCAGGCATAGGCCCTTACAAATATTTCGACACGGAGGCCGCGCGCCGCGGGAAAAGCTTTGACGACGTGCACGGCTGGGGCGTGGAAACCAGCCTATCCGCAACCTGGTATATGGGCAGGCGCTGGTTTCTGCAGGTGCGCGAAAACCACGGCAGGATAAGCGGAGACATTGACACGGACATGCTGCTGCTGGGTATCGGCTATCAGCTGCAGGCGCCGGACAAACGCGGACCCGTATCCGGACCGGAGGAGCAGCAAGAGCGCAGCACTAACAATGAAATCACCGCCTTCGCCGGGCAAACCGTTATAAATAGTTACAATTCCCAGACAGCCGACGCGTTCGCTTTCGAATACCGGCGCGGTCTGGCTAAATATCTTGATTTAACCGTAGGCTGGCTAAACGAGGGTAATACCGACATAGCGCGGCGCGGCGGAATAACCGCCCAGTTATGGCCCGTCCGAACGTTTTTCGACAACCGGCTGGCTCTCAGCGCCGGCTTTGGCGCGTATTTCGCGGTGGATTCCCGCCGAAAGGAAGAAACCAATTTTACGTCTGGCGTCTTAAGCATGTCGGCAAGCTACAGGTTCCTGCAACACCTGCTTGTCCGCGCCTCATGGAACAGGGTTATGACCAACTACAACAGAGACACAGATGTCATGATGGCCGGTCTTGGCGTACGCTTTTAGCCGAAATATCCCGCGTAACCTGCTTAATAAAAAACGAGCCGCGATTATGACATGCGGCCCGCTCTCGTTCTATACGTGCAAATGCTATTTCAAAGTCAGCTTATTTATGCAATCGTTAATATTGTTGTAGAAACTATCGGTAAGCAATGAAAGCTTACCTCTCGTGTAAACGTCAGCAAGACTCTTCGCCGGAACCCGGCAAACCGCCTTCTTGGCGGACAGAACATTTGCGGCAAAACCTTTACCGGCAACCGGCTTGGGCTTGTCGTAATTTGAGAAAAAGAAAAACTCCAGCGTCGCGCTGCCATTTTCCAGGTTGAAGTGCGTAAACCTATAATTGTAATCGCCTTCGCACCAGGTATCGCCGCAGGTATCGTCAATAACCGACAGTATTTCTTGTTCGACACCCCTGGGCAAAGGCGCCCGGGTGGATTTTGCCTCTGCCGCGCTGGCCACAGCCAGCACCGCTATCGCCGCAATTATCATTTTTTTCATAAATCTCCTTTCCCAAATCTTTAACTGCCGGGCACCGTCAATATTACGTGCCTAAACAAAGTGTAGTCTATCCGGGTCCTGCCTGCCAGGGCCTTTCGCTCCAATTTGGCATGGGACCAAAAGGCAAATCCAAACCTATAGGATTTAATCAACAACTAGCATTAGCAAAAGTAAAAAACCGGAGCGGGGAATCCCGTTCCGGTTTTCGTTTTTTCAAAAAACAGGAAAAATTACGACTCTTCTTCCTCAGTAACGACTTTCTCTGACCGCTTGCGCAAATGGCTGACAAGAATTTTCTTCCGCAGGCGCAACGATTTGGGCGTTACCTCAACCAGTTCATCAGGCGCTATATACTCTATCGCCTGTTCAAGGCTCATCACTCGGGCCGGGGTCAGCGCGAGCGCCTCGTCCGTGGCTTTGCTGCGCATGTTGGTCAGTTTCTTTTCCTTGCAGGGATTCACCACCAGATCATTCGTCCTGGAATTCTGGCCAACTATCATTCCTTCATAAACTTTAAGCCCGGGCGCCACAAACATCTGTCCGCCGTCCTGCAAACCAAACATGGCGTAGCCCGTGGTTTCCCCCTGTTCCTTGGCGACGAACACGCCGTTTGTGCGCAGGCGGCGGATATCAACCTTCGGGCTGTAGCCGTGAAAACTGTGGTGCATTATGCCTTTTCCGCGCGTGCCGGTAAGAAATTCCGATTTAAAGCCGATTAAAGCGCGCGACGGGATCGTGTATTCCAGACGTATCCGGTCGGAGCCTTCGGTAAGCATGTTGGCGAGCTGGGCTCCGCGCGATCCCAGCAGCTCGAACACCAGGCCCTGAAATTCTGATGGAATATCCAGAACTAGGTATTCCATGGGCTCCAAGATAACGCCGTTTTCTTCCTTATAAATCACTTCCGGCGACGAAACGGCCATTTCAAACCCTTCGCGCCGCATAGTTTCAATAAGGATGGTGAGGTGCAGTTCGCCGCGGCCCGAAACCTTGAATTTGCCTTCGCCTTCCATCTCTTCAACTCGCAGGCCGACATTGGTGCGGGCTTCCTTTTCAAGCCGCGCCTTCAAATGACGGCTGGTTACGAATTTGCCTTCCAATCCGGCGAACGGACTGTCGTTAACCTGAAATTCCATTGAGAGAGTCGGTTCATCTATGGACAGCGGTTTGAACGCCTGCGGATTTTCGGGCAGGCATATGGTATCTCCGATATTCACACCTTCAAGACCGGCGATGGCGACGATGTCGCCCGCTTTCGCGGAATCAACTTCCTGCCGCGCCAAGCCGGCAAATTTTTCCAGCCGCATGACTTTGCAAGACACCTGCTTGCCGTCCGGCTTGAGGAGAAGGACACTCTGCCCCTTGTTGATATTTCCGGCGACAATCCGGCCTATTCCGATCTGGCCCACGAAATTATTATAGTCCAGCATCGTTATCTGCATTTGAAGGGGCTTGTCGGGATGGGCAAGAGGGGCGGGCACGTGGGTTAAGATCGTGTTAAAAAGCGGAACTATGTCCGTTCCCTTGACGTCGGGAGAATCGGAAGCCCAGCCTTCCTTGCCGGAGGCGTAAAGCACGGGGAATTCCAGCTGCGGATCGGTCGCGCCGAGATCAATGAAAAGACTGAACACCGCGTCCAGCGAGCCTGACGGATTGATGTTGGCCCTGTCCATTTTATTGACCACCACTATAGGCACAAGCCCCAGCGACAGCGCTTTCCTCAGAACAAATCTCGTTTGCGGCATGGGGCCGTCAACCGCGTCAACCATCAGGATGGCACCGTCCACCATTTGCAGAATGCGCTCCACTTCGCTGCCGAAATCGGCGTGGCCCGGAGTGTCTATAATGTTTATCGTGTGCCCCTGATACGGAACCGAAGTACATTTGGCGAGAATCGTTATGCCCCTTTCCTTTTCAAGCGGATTGGAATCCAGAACGGCTTCCTGGGTTTCCTCGGGCTTTACGTTAAACTCCCCGGTAAGCTTGAGCATGGCATCCACCAGAGTGGTTTTGCCGTGGTCAACATGGGCAATAATGGCAATGTTTCGAACGTCGCTTCGTCGGTGTTCCATAGAGAATAATCCTGTGGGCGGTTAAATGCGTATATATCAATTATAAAATTTTATGCCGCCGCCGCACAATGACACCAATGTACTAGAAACCTGCATGTGTTGTGCCCTCCCGAGCCGATTGCCGTTTCGCGCTCCAAATTTAATAGAATAACGGTATAATAATTGTTCCGGAAACAACATGAAACTCGATCTGTCAAGTTTGCAGAAAGCGGTTGACTCTTTGGCGCGTTCCCTTCTTGTTGCCGACAGGCTGATAAAAGGCCAGAACAAGGACGAAGATGAGGTAATACGCGCTGGCGTTATCCAGAACTTTGAATTTACCTATGAGCGCTGCTGGAAGTTCATGCAGCTGTGGCTTGAACATAATTATTCACCGGATATTTCAGGCACCTCCCGCCGGGATTTATTTCGCACCGCTTGCGAGTATAAACTAATCGACGATTTCGAGGCTTGGCTTAAATACCATGCAGCCAGAAACAAAACCTCCAATACATACGACTGTGCGGAGGCTGAAAACATCTATAAAATCGCGGCCGAGTTTTCAAAAGACGCCACAAAATTCCTTAAAGCGCTGGAACAGAAGAATGTCTGAACCGGTAATAGAGTTGGCGCCCAAGTATCTGGCGGCAATGACAAAAATACTCCGGACGGAACTTGAGCACCTTGATGCTGAGGTTTTTATGTTTGGGTCCAGAGTGCGGGGCACAGCCAGAACTAATTCCGATATTGACATTGCCATATCCTCCGATATAAACCTGTTTGATATCATCGAACGTTTAAGACTGGATTTCGAAGACAGCGATATCCCTTATAAAATTGACATTGTTGACCTTGGCAGGATAAGCGATAGCTTTAAATCCGCAATAAAAAAAGACCTCGTCAAAATACCTTTTCGCGAATAGTCTCATCTCTCCAGCATAGTGCACAAGCAACGTCCCAAATACCTATCCGTATCTGAGTATCCGCTCGGCTCTTTTGCTATCATATTCCTTTAGGAGAAATTTATGAGAAAATATTTTTTTCTGTTTTTCGTGACGCTGTTAACGGCCTGCTCGGGACCGAATAAATGCGACCGGAAGTATATCGGACAGCTACAGGACCAAGACAACAATTTAAAAATACAGGCGGCGGAAAATCTCGGGAAATGCGGCAATGCCGCGGCGCTAGATCCCCTGTCGGAACTGCTGGCGGCACAGCAGCCCAACGTGCGGCTGGCGGGAGTAAAAGCGATTTCCGGCATAGCGGGCGACAACGCCATTGAACCTTTGGCGACAACGCTTGAGCACGACAGTTCCGACACCGTGCGCGCGGCGGCGGCCACAGCCTTAAACCAGTTCCAGTCGGCGGATGCGGAAAAACCGCTTATGTACGCGGGGCTCTTCGACACCTCATCACTGGTACGCAAGGCGGCGGTTTCCGCGCTGGGCGAATGCTGTACGATTCAGCAGTTCCCCGTTATCGTTTCAGGCGACGACGGCTGGGATTTCCCCGATGACTGGAACGACCCGTACGGTTATACAGACACAGTCGTGGAGATTTACGGTCCGGCCGGGCAGATGCAGATAGACACCGCGCAAGTTCTTTTATACATTGCGCAGCATGACAAAGACCTCGCAACACGCGTAGAAGCAGTGCGCGTGCTGGGCCTGTCCACCGTAGACGGCATCGTGCCCGTTCTCGTCAACATTCTAACTTCCGACACTGAGCCGAAAGTGCGTTCGATGGCGGCCCAGTCCTTAGGCAATATCGGAGATCTGGACACACAAACGGTTCTGGAAAAAACGGCGGAACAGGACCCTGACCCGACCGTGAAGGAAGCGGCCAATCTGGCCTTATCGGAATTAAACGAAAGATTTTAGGAAACGCAGACAAAAAATCCGCGCGTTTGTGAAACCGATTTAAACGTGTCAGCCAAGAGATCGCGCCGTGCGGCGTTGCCGGCGTTCGCCGCAATAACGAAAATCCCGTTTTTAGCCAGCACCCTGCGCGCTTCACGCGCAAAAACGGCAAAATCCGCCGGATTTTCATAACTTCCGGAAACCGTGACGTTTTTGAAAGATCCGGGCGCAAACGGCAGAACCGGCAAATTGGCTTTCGTAAAAAGATAAGCGCAGGGCGGATAATCCGCAGCTCCGCAAAACGCGCTGCCCGGCCTGTTAAGCCAGGTCAGAAAAGCGGCGGACGGCAAATTGTCCGCAGAAACCGGATTGACGTCCAGCACAGGCCCGCCGCCCAAAACACCGGCAATAAGCGTAAAACGCCGGATAAGCGCGGCCCGCCTACGGCGCGCGGACAAACTTCCATAACCCCGCAGGTCAAAAAGCATTTCCAGATACTTTGCCGCCACTTTTCCGGAAAGCTTGCTGTAGCCCTGGGTGCGATCTTTAAAAACAAAAGGGATCTCCTTAACAGAAAGCTCGCCTGAACGCACAGCCAGTTCCAAAAGGATTTTGTAGCCTTTCGGATTGAGAGTATTCTTCACCTGCTCGTAAACCGCCCGGTTTATAATGAAATAGCCGCTCATGGGATCAGAAATTCCGGTATTAAGCCAAATTTTAGCCGCTAAAGTGGCGGCGTTGGAATAGGCGCGCCGGATAAACGGCCATTTATCAGCCCCGCCGCCCGGTACCCGGCGCGAACCTATGGCGATCTGGGTTCCGTCTTCAACGGCTTTTATGAGCGCGGGCAGTATTTTTTCATCGTGCGACATGTCGGCGTCCATAACGCCAAGAAAATCCCCCTCGGCGACCGAAAAAGCGTCCACAATAGCCGCGCTTAGGCCGGGATTAGAGGTTCTGCGCAGCACACGCACGTTGGGATGCGTTCTGGCGTAGTCTTCAGCCAGAACGGCGGTTCCGTCGGACGAATTGTCGTCCGCCACAATTATTTCGAACGGATAGGAACCGAGCGTTTCAGCGATGCGTCCCATTAGCGGCAAAATATTTTCTCGTTCGTTCAAGGTGGGAATAATAAGGGAAAGGGACGGTTTCATAATGTTTCGATTGTACCAAAATTAACGCGACCTTTCCGTAACTACAACTACGAAAGACCGAACCATTCACTAAACCCCGTTACAGTGTGTCCGTGAAAACATTAACCCATACAGCCTGTTGTATTTTTCCGCTCAAATTGGCATAATATATATGCTTAATGCTGGATTGCCGCGGTAGCTCAGTGGTAGAGCAATGGTCTGAAAAACCATGTGTCGTTAGTTCGATCCTAACCCGCGGCAAACCTGCAAATTTTACAGTACAAAAATCTTTCACCCTCTAATACATAAAAACACGTTGCGAGGGTGTTTTTTTTGGTATACTTTGGCTTATGAACGAAACAATCCTGATAGCGGACGATGATGAGATAATCAGGTCGCTTGTCTCCGAAATCCTCAAGGGCCACGGCTTCAAAACCGTACTCGCCCCTGACGGAGCCGAAGCCGTTAAAAAAGCGGAAACCCTGCTCCCTGATCTCATCCTGCTCGACATTATGATGCCGGAAATGACAGGCATTGAAGCATGCCGGGCGCTCAAAAAAAACCCGTCCACAAAAAACATCCCTATTATTATGCTGAGTTCGGCCGGCCAGATTACCGAAATTGAGGAAGCGCTGTCCGCCGGCGCGATAACCTATGTCGCCAAACCGTGCGAGCGGGAAAGAATCCTGTCCATTATTGACGACACGCTCAACCCGCCCAAAGAAACGGAATGGATAAAAGTCAAAAGACGGCAGAACGCCCAGCAGTGAAAACAAGCCAACAATTTAAAAAAGGGCCCCGGAAACGGGGCCCTTTTTCATTTACCGCGAAATAACGCTAATGAATCTGCAAAAGTGCGGCGTTAAGATACTCCGTTTCCGGTACGCCCAGCAGCACCGGATGGTCTTTGGCCTGAGTGCCCGTCCAAACCAGCGTAACCTGCTTGCCGGCGCGGCGCGCGGCGATTCTCAAAACCTCGAGGAAGGTTTCGCGTTCCATATGGTGCGAACAGGTAAACGTGGCCAGCAGCCCGTCCGGCGGCAAACCTTCCATGGCGGAGGAATTGAGCATTATGTAATGCTGCTTGGCCTGCGGGAAATTCTTTCTGTTTTTCACCAGATTCGGCGGATCGAGAACGACAAAATCCGCCTGCTCCGGCAGTTCCCCTTTGCGGAAAGCGGCAAGCACTCGCTCGGCGTCTTCCTTATGAAAGACAGCGGTGTCCGA
>JBAYFS010000092.1:0-8574 GCA_041667045.1 Elusimicrobiaceae bacterium
ATGATGTGCCACAAAATCGGCTGGCCGCCTATACCGACCATGGGTTTGGGCCTGGCTTCCGTTTCTTCGCTTAATCTGGTGCCGTAGCCGCCGGCAAGAATAACCGTTTTCATTGCGTTTCTCCAAAACACCGCATAATCTATGAATATATTAACTTATTGCGCACGCAAGATAAACAGGGCTAACAGAAGCAGTTGCTTGCCAGTAACTTTAACGATGCGGTGGAAACATTTCCTCAATTTTCACCAAAAGACTTTTTCTATCGCAAAGCCGCAACTTTCCATTTTTTCCTGTATGGAAAAGCCTGTGAACAAAAAGCCTCTTTCCCACCTAAATACATATCCACCATAATAACATCTGATTCCACCAAATCAGGATTGTCCGAATTATGCATGATTTGCACTGTGACTTGGGCAGTGCCCTTGTTGGCACGAACCGGAAAAGGTTTATAAGCAAAATAACCCTTTGAGCGTTCTCCGCGCAAATATGGGCATGCGCCGAAATAGGCATTGGGATAGGAAGCCAAACTCTTTATCTGATAATCCACTGACACAACCAGGATATCGGCGGTTTCTTTTTTTATCAGCATGTTTTTCACTTGGGAACCAGCTTTTTCACAGCGTTGTTCTTTCTCTTTATAATATTTTTCTGCTTTGGCTAATATTTCAGCTTTTGTCGGCGGAGCGATAATGTTCAAAATTGCATCCGCCTCCCGGCGCCAAACGGAACTTTCCGCAAGCCGCCGCAAACCTGGGATAAACGGTTTCAAGTCAGGATTCTTGGGATCAATAATCGCTACATATTTCAGGATTTTCAAAACGGCATAGTCCCTTCCGCCATCTTTCCCGCTATTAAACATAACCGCAAGGACGGGCAATGCGGGGCGCATCTCACGCGCATATTGAGCCGCCTCGCGATATAGCATGTCTACGGCACTCCAGCGCAAACCCATATCTTCGCTTTTAAGCGCTGATATAAGCACAGGGATTATTCGGGGCATAGCGGCATCTATTTTGGGACGCTGATGGAGCGCAATACGTTGTAACCCGTAAATGCCAGTTTGTCTTTTCAGCTTTGCATGCAACTGGTCGTTCCCTTTCACAGCGGGTTCCTCATTTGCCACGGCAAGTATAAGTTTATTTATTTCAGCGTCAGTATCGTAGCCCATTTGAGCCAAGGCCTCTGTGGCAGCTGAACACACATTTTCCTCGGAATCGTTTGCCGCTTCTTTCAATGCGGGAATGGCCTCTTCGGCGAGCGGCGCCCCAAGAAAACCTAACGTGGAAGCCGCATTTTGGCGCACATACATTCCTTTATTTTTAAGTTCTTTTATCAATTTCGGAACAAACTTGCGTTGTTCCGCAGGCGGAAGCTTTTTTAAATCGTCCATCGCCTCCATACGATGGTAACTGTAACTCGGCTCTACCAAACGGGACAAAAGCGGTTTTTTACGTACGGACATAAACACTCCGCACGCCGATAAGATCAGCATAATTACAACACCCGGCACCAAAAGTTTCCCGATTTTACGCGGCGTTGCAACCAAGCTATCTGGCCTTCGCATAAAAAGCCCGGCAAGACATGTAACTAGGGCGCCCGAAGTAGCTATCGTCAGGATGAGCATAACAAGCAACAAATCTATCCGCATGGGGGTTGTACCGCCTACCCACCACTCCCATACCGAACTAAAAAACCAAAGGACAGCTGGTGCTAACCAAGGCCAGGCCAGAAGCCGTGTTTTACTTTGTTTCCTTTGATACGCCAGATAAAGATATAAACCGAAAAAACAAACGCCTACAAAACAAAACACCCATGGCCGATCCGCAAAAACACCGAAGCCGAAAAAAAGAAACGGATATTTCGTCATTAACGAAGCAACGCCAATCATAAGGTCTGACATACTTTTAACCCTCGCAGTTCCTTAGCAATTATTATGTTACGATACCACACTTCGGCAAAATTCAACTCAAACTTTTTACTGTTTGCCACAGAAGGCGGAGATTTTCATTGGGCCGCAGAGCATGTTACGGGCGGAGGAATCTGACGGATTTATCTCCAAAACCCTTATAAGTCCCGCTGCGGCGGATGACCGGCACTCGTCCGAAGCGCAGTCTTTGAGGCGCTCTGCCGCCAGATATTTCAGGAAATCCGTATTCTTGGGTTCCAGAGAAACTGCTTTTTCCAAATAAGAAAAAGCGGTCCCCCTGTCCCTTTTTTGAAAATACAGGACCGCCATATTGGCGTAGACAAACGCGCTGTCCGGCCTCAGCACCCGCGCGTTTTCCAGCGCGGCAAGCGCGCCGTCCGTGTCGCGCGCGTACATCCGGCATATGCTCAGATTGATATGCGCGTTAGGTCTCGCGGGATCAATAGCAATTGCCCGCCGGGCCACCGCTTCGGCCTGCGCATATTGTCCGACGCTCAGGTGCGCGTTCGAAAGGTTAATATAGACACTGGGGTTTTTGGCGTTTTTTGAAGCCACATCCTGCCAAAACACCAGCGGATTCATCCACACCCGGCACCGCACATTCGAAGCAAAAACGAACAACGCCAGAACCGCAAGGACTAACGCTTTCACGGCGGTTTTATCCAGCCAGCGTTCCACAACCGCCGCAACGGCGAAAAACAAACCGAAATAAGGAATATACGTATATCTGTCCGCGGTAAGCACGGGCCCGAACGGCACAAGTTGTATCACGGGCAACAGAGCGACGGTGAAAAATATAATCCCGAACATAAGCGTGCGGCTGCGCCGCAGGGTAACAAGAATAAGAGTCCAAATGGCAAGGAATAACGCGGCATACGCTCCTATCCCGCGCAGGCCGCCGCTCAACTCGTACATGCCGGACAGATTCACCGGCCAGAACATCTTAAACACATAAAAAACCCACGCGTACATGGGCGACAGGACCCGCACGCCCGCTCCGAACGCGGCTTCGGGGGGCACATCCCCGCCGTACAGAAAGCGCGGCAGCATGGTTATGCAAACGGAAATTGCGGAAACAATGAAATAAGGTATTTTATTTTTCAATCCGCCGGCGGCGCGACCTTTAAACCAGTCGCACAAAATCAGGATAACAGGCAAAGTTACAGCCATGGGTTTCGCCAGCACAGCGAGGACAAAACAAAAAACGGACGCGCAATAAAAACGCTTTTTTCCGTTTTCCGCGCTCTTCAGATAAAGCAAAAGGCTTGAGAAAAAAAAGAAGGCGCACAGAACGTCTTTGCGTTCCGCCACCCAGGCGACCGATTCGACATGCGCCGGATGCACTCCGAACAAAGCCGCGCCCAGCCACGCGCCCGCCGGGCCAAGCCCCAGCGCACGGATAATGAAAAACACCAAAACGGAATTAGCCATGTGCAAAAGCAAATTAACCGCGTGATACACGGCTGGATTGTCGCCGCCGGCGAAATGGTCCAGGGCGAAGGAAAACGTGGTTAACGGAGTGTAAAGCTTCAGGTCGGAACGCAGGAAGATTTCCGCAAAATTAGACCAAGACAACTTTTTTATCAGCGGATTATTCACGATATAATCGCTTTCGTCCCACCCCACAAAACCCGCGTTTAAAAGCGGATACAGCGCAAGCAAAATCACCGCGCAAAGCCCGACGTTCAGGAAAAAAGTTTTATGCCCGCGAAAAAAATCAGTCACCGCGCCGCTCCTCAGTGTTTTGCCATATTCCGAATTTCAGTTCCGGATAAAATTCAGTCCTGGTGAAACCCGCGTTTTCAAAAATCCGCCCCGCCCCGTCGGGCAGCACGCCGAAAACAGTGCGCACCACCAGTTCTTTCGCCCTTTTAGCGGTTTCTTCGGCCTGGGCGCGCAGGATAAGCGAACCGCCGCTGGCGTAAGGATAAACGTTATCCAGCCTGTTGCGAACGGCGATCAAATGGCCGTAACCGCAAATCAGCATTATTTTTTCGCCCGGCACGACGCGGGGCAAAACAATGCGCTCTATTTTTTCCAGTTCGCCCGCAAAAACGTTGGACGCGGAGGCAAGGCGCCTAAACTGTTTCGCGGGCGCGTTTAGGGTGAATAACTGCAAAAGAAAAAGCGCCGCCAGGGAAATTTCAAACCACAGCGGCAGCAAAAAAGACACGCCTGTGAGCAAATCTTCCTGTTCGGTTTTAAACAGCGAATCCAAAGTGTAAAACAAAAGCGCGCAGACCGCCGCGCCCCACGCGGGGAAAAGCGCGGGCAGGACGCTCGCGTGCGAACGGCTCACATAGTACATCCCCACGCCGCACGACGACACTCCTATAAAAACCAGAAACACGCGCGCCTTGGGTGAACCTTTCAAAGACGGCGTCATCCCGGCGAAAAGCGCGCCCATAAAAGTAAACAGCAGCACCAAATGCAGTCCGTACGCGCGCAACGGCAAAGCCATAAACCCGTTGCAGGAAAAAATAGCCGGATACCTCAGTATTGATACCAGATCAGGAAACCGCCCGCTGCGCAGTACCGTAACACAAAGAAAAATAATAACCGCGCAGACCAGCCCGCCAGAAGCCGCCGCAAGCACGCGCATGCTTTCGCGCCGAGGCTGGAGAATCTCCGCGCCTCCGCCCGTTAAACACGCGGCTCCCGCCGCGACAAAAGCCGGAATTCCGAAATCCGGGTTATTCAGCGCGAACAGACCGGCCGCCAAGAATAGAAAAACAAGCCTGGGCAGACTCCTTTTCTCCGAGAACATAACCACTAACAGCCCAACCGCCCACAGCGCTATATAGCGGATAGGCGCGGCAGCGTAGTAGTTGAAAACGTAAAACCGCTCAGTCTCCGACGCTTTTGTTCCATAAAAGGAAATGCCCGCGAATACCAGAAACAGCAGGGCCCCCTTCGCGCCATCACCCGTGAGCTTTTGAAAGACCAGCCACATCATGGCAAGTCCCGCGGCGGACAGCAGTGCCATGCCGAACGTATAAGTGAAAACGGACAGTCCGAACACTTTAAAATACGGCAGCCACGCATACGGCATGAGGTTTTGGTATTGCGGGAAAAAATCCACGCAGGGAGTGCGTCCGTTTACCACCGCGGCGAACTCGCCCAAAGTGTAAGGCAAGTGCGCACGCATTATCGGAAACGCGGAAGCGATGTTCCCGTCGGTAAACAGCGCCGGCAAAAGTCCGCATACCAGCGCGCCTGCGCCAGCCGCGAGAAAAAGCCCTCGCAGCGCTTTCGCCGGGAAACGTGAACCGAACTGCGCCTTAAACGGCGGAAAAACCAGAGCCAGTACACAAAACAAGGCCCCGACACCGCCCGTAATAAAAGCAAGAAAAAGCATCCAAACCGGGAAATACGCCCGGATATGGGTATATTGAAACCGCCACAGCCATAGCGTAAATATAAAAAGGAAAGCCTGGCACAGGAGGGCCGGCAGAAACAAGTCTTCATAATGGAAACGGTTGGACGACTTCAAAACAAAGAAATACAGGAGCGGCGGGAAAACCAGCGCGAACAGATACCCGATGGATTCAGCAGGTTCCGGTTTCAGCAGAGAAGCGCATTGCGGCAGAAAAACCGACACATCCGGCACCGGCGCCGCTATCATCCGTGGAAGAAGAAAAACGACAACAAACCAAACAATCAGCCCCGCGGCAAAAGCCGCCGGCCAGGCTAGATAAGAGAATCCGTAGTTTTTGTTTTCGATAGCCACGCCTTAAAATTCTATCATCTTTTCTCCCGTTTGGGAGCAGACAGCCGCGGCAAAAATATCGAACTTAGCGGTTCAATCCCGCTAACACCGCAGAGAAAGAACGCCCTTTTAAAAAAAGGGCGTTCTTTCGCTGTCCAAATAAAATGCGCTTATCTCATTGCCACCGTAAGCCGTTCACCACCGCCAATAACAGCATCCGCGGGAGGACCATTTCAGAACAGCGCCAGGTGCAGGTAAACGACGCCGCGGGTAAGCTTTATTTTATCAACCGCAACCTTGTCTCCGAACGCGGGCAGGAATGAACTCTGTTTCAGGCCAATTCGGACGGATGACGGACCGGTTTGCGCTATTTCAAGATACGGGCTTAAGTATTTGTTCTGGCGCAATTTTTCCGCCAGAACCGAAATAATATTTTGCTGCAGAGCCGTGCCCAGCGCAGGCGGTACAGCCTGAAGCGGCTGCCCGTTTCTATAAACACCGTCAATTTGTATCCTGCTTATGGAGCAGACAAAATTGTTGGCCGAAAGAAGCGAAGGAGTCATGTGAACCGAAAAACGAACATCAACGCCATTTTCTCCGCCCAGGGACAGTCCGCGAACAAGTCCGGAGATCGCCAGCCCGTTTTCAGTGAAAGCGATTCCGCCAGGTCCAGCGAACGACAAATTGCTGTCCGGCGGCGTTTTTCTAAGAATACTAGAAAGCAGTTCATCACCCAGCACAATGTTATATCTTGGATCCGCGTCCAGAATCTTTTCGCCGTTGTTAATGGATATCGTCGCACCTTCGTCGTCAAAGCTGAATCCGCTTATCCCCACACCTTCCGCGAACGGAGAAATGAAATCGCTTTTAAAATAGGTCAAAAGTTCCATTTTCTCCTTATCATATGAAAACGCCAGAGGATCCTTCATTTTAGGGCCGACAGTCTTGCGTATGAATTTCACAATACTGTCTGTCAGCCTGCCCATTTCCATAGAAATGGCGTTCTTTTCGCCCATACCGTAAATGACGGCGCTGGCGACCCAGTTAACACCGGGGTCATACTTGGATATCGCAAGGCCCAAAACGTTCTTTCTGACAAAATATGGTTTGAACGTGACGGACGGTTTCGCATTCGCGTGTTTTACGGAGAACTGAAGATTCTCAACGGTTATCGCACTGCGCGAACCGATTATAACCGGCTTTCTTGCATCAACCACATGGGCGTCCATAGCCTCGTCCAGCACTTTCGCGGAGAACGCAGTTTTCATGCGCCTGTTCATTTCCTCGTAAGAAATCTTGACCGCCGCGCTAAGCACTTTGGGGCGCTGAATTTCCGCCGCTCTCTTGGCGGAACCGAATGTTATAACAGGAAAATCGCCGCGCGAAGCGCCGGCAGCAAAATCTCCCGAAAAACCCGCCATCGCCGAAAAAGCTATAACTGTTATGGAGAAATATATTTTTTTCATATTCTTTTTTCCTTTGCCCGGCTGCTTTGCCCGGGTATGACAACCTGAACGGTTTCCGCGGCCTGCCCGGGTCGTTCAATCGCCAAAGAAATCCGTTCCCCCGCACGGAACGGCCCGATACGTTTCTTTTCCCCGGTATTAAGGGAAATTTTCCGGGATTTCGATGCTCCATTCCACTTCCGCGAAACAATAACCGAACACGTGTCTTTCGCTGTCGGCGGACAACTGACGTCAAGATAAATTCCGCCACCGTGCTCTCTTACCAGAGAACTGGCCAGATAGTCCACCGAATGCACTATAAGCTGCAAAAAGTCGGACTGGTATAGAATGGAATCATTGTTCAAATCTTCCGACAGGTCCAGATAAAATTTAGGGTCATACACGTTCTTACCGTTCGCCCGTGCCGCGAATTCATGCCACCTTTTAAAACGCACTATGCTGGAAAGAAAAGATCCGATCTTCGCGCCCATCAGGTTTGACCAGTCCTCCTGGGGATCATGACTGAGGTCGCAAATATCGCTGCCGATAGTTTCGGTAAGCTGGGCAAAGCTTGCGCGGCTAAACCCGGTAGAGTAAGAATAGAGCATTATGCCGTGGAAATGATACCAGGAGCCGAACTTGTCATCATACCCCTGCGCATATACCGTAATCGGGGCCAGCTTGCGGGTTACCGAGCTTTTCTCCCGGTGCGGCCTGCGCCAGCCGTCAGAAAGCACATTCTCGATTGTCAGCAGCGTCAGGTATACATCGCCTTTGTTTATCCTGTAGGAAGCCTGGAAGATGGCGTGCGGATATATGCTCAAATCGGGCTGCGCCAAAATCCATTTTATAAGTTCAGTTTCCTTTCCGGCATACAGATAATTAGAAGAGACACCAGCAGTCAAAGCATAAAGCAGCTTTGACGCTCCGATAGCTTTCCCCGTGGCGAACAGGTATTCCCTCTCAAAACCCGGAGACCATTCATGCGGTTCCCCGAATTTGGGGGCAAGCCCGCGGGCCTCTTCTTCAACCATTATCGTACTGTACATCGTAAGCATTTCCTGCTTGCGGAATGTGTTTTCCCGCCCGGCGGTCACGGACGGTTTCGGTCCGGCCTGCGGTTTGCTGTCGGCGGGCAGATCCAAAATAGGATTCTCGCCCTCATAACGCATGCAGGTGGGTATCGCGCCGAAATCTTTTCCGGTCAGAGTCCACCAGAGCGCTTTAGGCAAAGTATAAAACGGGTCCAGAAAAGTGGCCAGGGAATAGTCGCCCTGCAAATCATTTTTGTTATTGTATTCGGTCTGCCTATAACGGAAGGTGTAGGCTCTGGTTTTGTTTATGCCTTTGAAAAAGCCGTCAGTATAAAAATCATCCTGGGTATACGCCGGTTCACCGGAAGCAACGCTGGCGCTTTTCATGGAGTTTTTGGCGGAAACGAAACCGCAGAAGACAAATACACTTGTCCCCAGCGCAAGAATTGCCGCGAATAA
>JBAYFS010000093.1:0-8407 GCA_041667045.1 Elusimicrobiaceae bacterium
AGCCGCGCTCACCGTCGCCATAGGCCGCTATTCGGACGGCGCGCCCGCCACCGCCAATCTGGAAAAAATGCCGCACCTCCTCGTCGCCGGCGCCACTAACAGCGGCAAGAGCATCTGCCTGCAGACCTTCATACTTTCCCTGATTTACCGGGCCAGGCCGGACGAAGTGAAGTTCCTGATGATAGACCCCAAGCGGCTCGAACTTACTTTCTACGACGGCATCCCGCACCTTTACGACCCCAAAACCCCAGCCGACCGCGCAACCGTCATAACGGACGCGAACGAAGCCGTCCAGTCGCTTAAGGCGCTGGTCAAGGTTATGGAAACCCGGTATAAAATTTTAGAAGCCGCCCGAGTCCGCAACATTGAATCCTATAACCGCTGGGCCGCGCAGAAAGGCGAACCCAACATGTTCTTTATCGTCGTGATAATAGACGAGCTGGCGGACCTCATGCTCCAGACAAAAGCCGCGGTTGAAGATTCCATCCAGCGGCTCGCCCAGATGGCGCGCGCCGTAGGCATTCACCTGGTGCTGTGCACGCAAAGGCCGTCCGTGAACGTCATCACGGGCGTGATAAAAGCGAACCTGCCGTCGCGCATAGCGTTGCAGGTAACGTCCAAAACGGACTCCCGCGTAATTTTAGACACGGCGGGCGCGGAATCGCTGCTCGGCAAAGGCGACATGCTTTATCTGGCGATAGACGCGCAGAAACCGGCCCGTATGCAGGGCGCTTATGTTTCCGAGGAGGAAATACGCGCCGTGGCCGATCATCTGCGCGCGCAGGGCCGGCCGGATTATCCGGTTCAAATCCGTTCCGAGGCGGCGGACGACAGCATTGGCGACGGGTTGGGCGTGAGCGTGGAAGAGTTCCGCTCGGCGCTCAGCCTGATAACGCAAAGGCGCCGCGTCTCGCAGGATTTGCTGAAAGCGCATTTCGGCTCTTCGGCCCGGGCCACTAACATTCTCAGCGTGCTGGAGATCCAGGGCTTTATAACCAAGCCGGAAGGTTCCAACCGTTGGGACATCCACTTTGACAAAATAGAAAACCAGATGGCGAATTTTGACGCCATGGCACCGTCCGTACCGGCGGGTCCGGCGGAGGATGAAGAATACAACTGATTTTCGCGCAGATATCAAGACAGTAATTCTCGGGGAGAGAATATGGTTTTGCGCGGGGGATAAGCAAAAGGAGAGGAAAAAATGAGGAGAATAATAATGCACCTATTGGCAATAATGATGTTGGCGGGCACGGTTTCCGCCACAATTACGACGGGCCGGCCCATGGCGCAGGCAACGGCGCGCAAAGCGGAAAAAGAAACAGCGAAACCCGTGGCGGCGGGACAGGCCGTCCCTCCGCTTGAGGAAACGGCTCTTAAACGCCTTGCGCAATGGGACGCCAATCTCAGGACCATGCAGACCGGCTTCACGCAGGAAATCGTGTTCGGCGACACCGGCATGAGCACAAACATAGAGGGAACGGCTTATTATAAAAAACCTAATTTCCTGCGCATTGACCATACGTCGCCAAGCGCTCAGATAGTGGTGACGGACCGGGAAACAATCAGCATTTACAAGCCCGGCGATTCCCAGGTGGTTAAAACCGACTGGAAAACCTGGATTGAGCAACAGGGCGGGACCTTCTCCGGCATAACGAATTTCGGCTATTACGGGGACCTGATAAAAGAGCATAACGTGAAGGTTACGGAAAAAGACGGGCTCGTGCTGATAACGCTCACGCCAAAAAAAAACAAAACCTCTTACAACCTGACGATCATGCTGGACAAAACGGATTTTTTTCCGCGCGAAGTGGACGTTAATCTCGGCGAAACGAAAGTAATCACGAAGCTGAAGAACACGAAGATAAACGACACGATACCGGAAGCCATTTTCAAATGGACGCCGCCGCCCGGGACCGAAGTCATAAACTTTTAACAGGGAAAGCCGCTTAATAAAAAAATGTCCGACGTTCTAAAAATCACGCCCCCCGCGGAACCCCGGTTCCGCAGTCCGGGCGAACGGCTGGCGGCGGAACGGAAAATCCGCCGGCTTACGCACGAGCGGATACACCGGCGCACAAAAATTCCGCTCAAGGTGCTGGCGGCTCTTGAAAACAACGATTACGAGTATTACGCGCGCGAGGTTTACGCCCGCAGTTTCCTTATGCAGTACTGTGAATTCATGGGCGTGGATTTCGCGGAAATAGCCGCCGATTATGACAATGCGGCCCAGTCCGGCAGGAGTGGGCACAGCCACGGCCGCCAGATAATACTGGATACCGCGACGCCCGTGTCGGACGACGGATTTCTGTCATCGGCGCACACGTATTTCATGAAATACGCGGCCGCCGGCCTGCTGACGATGCTTCTGGCGACGGCGTGGCTATGGCGCAACGCGGAATACTTTGAATGGACTCAGAATTACGCCGCGGCGCAGCAGGCTCCGGATTCGCTTTACGAGGCGGCTTTCGTATCCCGCCTGGAAAGCCTGATAAAGGAAAGAACATGGCTGCGGGTAACCGCCGACGACAAAACTTTATTCGAAGGCTACGCTCCGGCGGGGGCGAAAATGTCGTGGAAAGCCTCGCGGGAATTCCGGGTGGAAACGCCGGATCCCGATCAGGTCGCGTTCTCCATGGACAACAGGGCTGTTGAAAACACGTTTAAAAAGGGTGTGACCGTAGTACCAGTTATATTTTCAGGTGTGGACGTAAAATAGGATTTATTATGATGACGCTGGCAAACAGAATAACGCTGCTGCGGGCCTTTATGTCGGTGCTGATGTTTGTGTGCATAGTCGTGCCGGGCATCTGGACGAGGCTCGCCGCGCTGGCCATATTCGCGCTGGCCTCAATAACCGACTGGGTTGACGGATACCTCGCGCGTAAAACGAACACGGCCACAACGTTCGGCGCGATCGCGGATCCGTTCGTTGACAAGCTGCTGATAGGCGCGGTGTTCGTGGCGTTCGCGTCCATCCCCGCGCTCAACGTGCCGTTATGGGCGGTATTCCTGATAATCGCGCGCGAAATGATGATTTCCAGCCTGCGCGTGCTGGCGGCGATACACAAAGAGGTGCTGGCGGCGGACCGGTCAGGAAAATTCAAAACGGCGATTCAGATGATATCGTCGTGCGTTATTCTCATTATCCTCAATATGTACGACCTGGCGGCCGTGGGCCCGGAGAACTGGCGCACGTTCTTCGCCGGCGCGGTGTTCGCGATGAAACCGTTTCCGTACATTCTGACAATTATTGTTACGGCAATCACCTGGGGCAGCGGCATAATGTACCTCAACAGCCACTGGGCCATGCTGAAAAAATCGTGGAGCATTCCGCAAAAACACCAGACCGCCGCCAAGCAGCCCGGCGGCAGACGCCGCTTCTACCGCCCTTACCGCAGGCCCGGGAATTCCGGCGGACAAAATCAGAAAAATCCGGGGAAGAAATGACGCAAGCAGGAGCGACGCGGGCTTTTCTCATCCGCATGGTTGCCAGCGGGTTTTTCATCAGCCTGCTTCCGTCTTTGGTGATTAAATACAAAAAAAACACCGGGGCGGGTTTTATGGGCACGCTTTTAGCCGCCGCCACGGTTCCGCTTCTGCCGGAAGACCGGTTTGCTTACGCGGTTTTCCTGATTGCGTTCACGGTATTCGCGGTATGGATTTCAGACCGCGCGGATTTCGGGAGCGGACAGGACGACGACCCCAGAATTGTCATAGACGAAGTGGCCGGCTATTATTTCGCCATTGCGTTTTTGCCTAGAACGCCGCTTTTGCTTTTGCTATGCTTTATATTGTTCAGGACTTGCGACACCATTAAACCATTCGGGATAAAAAAGCTGGACGCCATCCACAACGGCTTCGGCATAACGATGGACGATGTGGCGTCGGGAATCGCCGTTAACGCTGTAGTATGGCTGGGTTATAGGATTTTCTCACTGTGATGAAAAAAGCGTTTTTACTTCTGGGATTGGCCGCGCCGGCTATGCCTCTGTTCGCGCAGAGCGCGCCGCCGCCCATGCTTTTTCCTGCGGCGAAATCCAGCGGCACGGCGACAGCCCCGCAGAACCGGCCCCCGGTTTACCAAAGCACCTCGCCCACGCTTGCCGTTCCCCAAACCGCGGCACCCGCCGTTTCCAGCGCAACGCTGGTTTCAGGGCAAAGCGAAGCGTCCCCGGCGAAAGATTATTCCCGCCCCGCCGTTCCCATAAGCGGCATGGTGCTTATGCCGACGGCCTATCGCGGACGGGGCCTTAATACCATTGGCGTCAGCCTGGACATGAACGCGGCGTATTACATCGGCCGCATTTACGGAAAAAACTCATACAACTGGACCTTGTCCGATAAAAATTATCTCGACCGCATAGGCCAGTGGATAATGACTGCGGACGGGAAGATGCTGGTCCAGACGGAGGGGGACTGGCGGCCCGCCGTCGCGGCCGGCGTGATGGGCATGTTCACGTTCCGCGATTCCGGCCAGCCGAAACTGGACGACCCCACGGTCAGCGTAAGCGTCAATTCCACGCAGGGGCTGGCCTCGGCTTATGTGGTGGCGAGCAAACGCTTTTTCTCAAAACGACTCATCACCAGCGCGGGCTATATGGAAGGCAGTATCGGAAATTTCATTCCGCTGCTAAGCGAATTCCTTACCCCCGAAGCGATAACTTTAAGCGGGCACCCGGGCCAGAGCGCCAATTCACGCAGCCTGTTATACGGCGGCATGCTGTTTATGCTCACGCCCAGTTTCCCCGTCGGTTTCGAAGTAATAATACCGCAAGGCGCGGCGATGAACCCGAAACTGGTGAATTTCCATTTAGGCTCGCTTCTGAAAATGAACTTCGAAGTCGCGGTGCTTAATTTCGAAGGCGGCTGGGACGCGCTCGGCATGATCCAGTTCCGCTACACCTTCTTCCCGAAATAAACACAAGCAGCTTTTCCTTTTATACTGACACCGATCGCCCGCCGGACATTCCCTCCAGCAAAACGTAGGTCCAAAGCCTATCCCAAAATAGGTTGTTAGACCCATGAAAAACCACGCTAATTCCGCTAAGATTCATGTAGGTTGCACAAAAAAATGTCCTATCGGAGGAAATATGAAAAAAGCAGCAATATTAGCCATAGCCGCCTTTTTAGCCGCGCCTGGATTCGCGGGGGAAGATAAAGCGTTCCCACAAGAACTCACGAAAAGCATCGTCACGGACCTTGCAAAAACCAAAAAAACACGTCAGGACTTAAGCAATATGTCGCGGTATGACGCAATGATGTTCGCCTATGAGCATTCTCAACCTCTCACAGACGCGAGCAAGTTGCTGGACCAAGAGGATATTATCATATATCCGGAGCAAAGTTCGCCAGAAATAGAAGTAAAGGCGGATAAATCAAACCAGCTTTTGGGAACGACTTATAATTTGACCTTATATATTCATGGAGAAAAGAGGATTAGGAAGGGAGACCTCGCGGTTAAGAACGGTAGACTTACCGTTTCTGGTTCCATGCGTTTTACGATCAAGGAGAATTATGTCACAACCTTCAGCGTTTTACGCCACGAAATGAGATTTGGCACCTATAACGGTTACATAGTAGCGGAACTTGAAGAAATTGGCGAACATTATGCGAGGGTATTATATGTCCTTGTGGGTAAGCTAAAATAGCCGTTAGTAATTAAACTTACTTCATTCGATATTGCTATTTCAATGAAAAACACTTGATTAAGCCTTATCAGAAAAAGGCCGCCGGGTATACCCGGCGGCCTTTTTCCTGTCCGAAAACCTATTTCTTTATGTAAGCGAACCCTTTTTCCAGCGCTTTTCTGTTAAGTTCCAGAATTTCCGGCTTCGCTTTTTTAAACACTTTCGGCAAAGCCTTCACAATCGCGCCGGTGGAAACCGCGCCCGTAACCGCCGCGAACGCGCCCAGCATGAGGATATTGCCCACTTTTGGGTTTCCTATTTCATCCGCCAGCTGGTTGAACGGAACGGCGTACACAGTGATATCCGTCCTCGTGGGTTTTGTTTTAACCAGCGAACTGTTGATGATGAGCGTGCCGCCTTTTTTGATAAGCGGCTCGAATTTGGAAAGGGACGGCTCGTTCATCACGATAGCCACGTCCGGCTCGGAAACCACGGGCGAGGCCACCGCCTTGTCAGAAATCACGACAGAACAGTTAGCCGTGCCGCCGCGCATTTCCGCGCCGTAGGCGGGAAACCAGCTTACGTTCTTGCCTTCGATAAGCCCCGCGTAGGCCAGCAGCACGCCAGCCGAAACCACGCCCTGCCCGCCGAAACCAGAAATCCTAATTCCGTGATACATTGGCGCCTCCGTTATCGTCGCGCAGAACGCCGAGCGGATACTGCGGCATCATTTTTTCGCGCACGAATTTCATTGCCTCAACCGGATTGACTCCCCAGTTGGTGGGACAGGTGGAAAGCACTTCCACCAGCGAGAATCCCCGTCCGTTAACCTGATTGTCAAAAGCCTTTTTAATGGCTTTTTTGGCCTTTATTATGTTGGCCGGCGCGTCTATGGAAACGCGCTCGATGTAGCGCGCGCCTTCAAGCGTGGCCAGCAGTTCGCTCACGCGGATGGGATAGCCGTTCACCTTCGGGTCGCGCCCTTTGGGGGCAGTGGTCGCTTTCTGGCCGATAAGAGTGGTGGGGGCCATCTGTCCGCCGGTCATGCCGTAAATCGTGTTGTTTATGAAAATGACCGTGATGTTTTCGCTGCGCGCCGCGGCGTGCACTATTTCAGCCATGCCGATGGACGCCAGATCGCCGTCGCCCTGATACGAATACACGATGCAGTCCGGTTTTGCGCGCTTCAGACCCGTCGCTATGGCGGGTCCGCGCCCGTGGGGGCCCTGTATCATGTCGAAATCAAAATAACTGTCCGAAAACACCGCGCACCCGACGGGCGCCACGCCTATACACCGGTCCTTCACGCCCAGTTCGTCTATGCTTTCCGCCACCAGGCGGTGCACAATCCCGTGCCCGCAGCCGGGGCAGTAATGCATTGTTTTGTCGGTAAGGCTTTTAGGCCTGCTATTTACAAGATTCATTTGCAACCTCCGCAGGAGCAGGACTGTTTGGCGAGAATTTTCTCCGCCTGCGCCACGATATCCGCGCCGGTCGGCAGCCCGCCGCCGGGCCGCGCGTGCAGGTGCACCGGCACCGAACCGTTCACCGCAAGCCGCACGTCCTCAACCATCTGTCCCAGGCTCATTTCAACGGTTAACACCGCTTTCGCCCTGCCCGCCGCCGCGGCTAACTGCCGGTACGGAAACGGCCACAGCGTAATGGGCCTAAACAGCCCCACGCTAAGCCCTTTCTCCTTGGCGTAGTGTAAAGCCTCAAGGCAGGCGCGCGACGACGTGCCGTAGGCCACAAGCAGAATATCCATGCGCTCGGTGTGATGTTCTTCCCAAAGCACTTCGTTTTCTTCAACCGCGTGGTAGCGTTCCGCCCGCGCGTTGACCAGTTTTTCCAGTTCGCCTTCCCGCAAGTCGTAGGACGAAACAACCCGCTTAGCGCGTCCGGCGGAATTGCCTAAAGCCCAGGCGGGCTCGGCGCGTTTTGAGAGGTCAACCGGCTGTTCGTCCTCAAATTCGACCGGTTCCATCATCTGCCCTAAAATGCCGTCGGCCAGAATCATGGCGGGCATGCGGTATTTTTCCGCCAGTTCATAGCACTTGCGCGGGAAATTGCCCATTTCATGCACGGAATTGGGGGCCAGCGTGATAACGCGGTAATCGCCGTGCCCGCCGCCTTTCACCGACTGGAAATAATCGCTCTGCGCGCCGGCGATGTTGCCCAAACCGGGCCCGCCGCGCACCACGTTAACGAAAAATATCGGCAGATCCGCTCCGGCGCAGTAGGAAATGCCTTCCAGCTTGAGGCTTATGCCGGGGCTGGAGGAGGAGGTCATCGTCCGCACGCCGGTGGAGGCCGCTCCGTAAAGCATGTTTATGGCGGCTGTTTCGCTTTCCGCCTGCACGAACACCCCGTTCACTTCCGGCAGCCGCCACGCCAGATATTCCGGAATTTCATTTTGCGGGGTAATAGGGTAGCCCGAAAAAAACCGGCATCCCGCGCGCACCGCGCCTTCGGACAGCGCCTCGTTTCCCTTCATCAATGTTTTTTCACCCATGTGAGTTCTCCTTAGAAATTTCTCAAACCGCCTAGCGGTAAACCGATATCGCCAAATCCGGGCATATCTGGGCGCACATTCCGCAGCCTATGCAGCAGTCTTTTTTCGCAAGTCTAGCGGGATGATAGCCGGTCACGCAAAAAGTGTCGGATATCTCAATGCACTGCTTGGGACAGACCGTTACGCACAGTCCGCATTCCTTGCAGCGGTTCTCGTCAACCCTTATTTCGGGCATACAAACCTCCTGTTGTTTTCCGGCAGATTACAT
>JBAYFS010000094.1:0-8394 GCA_041667045.1 Elusimicrobiaceae bacterium
ACGCGAACCGAAACAACCTGCTGGGCTTTCTGGATATTTTTTCCGGAGGCGCGCTGGGCCGGTTTTCAATTTTCTCGATGGGGGTAATGCCGTACATCAACGCCTCCATCATCATGAGCCTTTTGCAGGGCGCGCATGTTATCCCTTATTTGGACAGGCTTTCCAAGGAAGGCGAGCTGGGCCGGCGCAAGATTAACCAGATAACCCGCACGTTCACGCTGGTGCTGGCGGCTTTCCAGAGCTTCGGGCTCACCATGGCGATAGCGCATATGCCCACTCCGGGCAGTGTGCCCATCGTGATTGATCCGTCCAAGCTGTTTTTCGTTACCACCGTTCTCACGCTCGTAACCGGCACCATGTTCATCATGTGGCTGGGCGAGCAGATGACGGAGCGCGGCATCGGGAACGGTATCTCGCTGATAATTTTCGCGGGTATCGTTGACCGTATGCCTTCCGGCGCCATGAACCTCATCCGGCTGATCCAGGCGGAGGAAATGAGCATCCTCACCGCGCTGGTTCTGCTGGTGGCGATTTTTGTTGTCATGATGGTCGTTGTCTGGGTGGAAACGGCCCAGCGGAAAATCCCGGTTCAGTACGCCAGACGGCAGGTCGGGCGCAAAATGGTCGGCGGGGCAAGCAGTTATCTGCCGCTAAAAGTTGACCAGTCAGGCGTTATAGCCGTTATCTTTGCCATATCGCTTTTGAACGTGCCGATGACCATAGTCCAGTTCAATCCTACAGCGGCCTGGGCGCAAAGCTGGATGGATTTTTTCAATCGCGGCAGCTGGATTTATGAAGCCATTTACGGCCTGCTGATCGTGTTCTTCTGCTACTTCTATAACTCGGTGAGCATCAATCCGAAAGAACTGGCCGAAAACATGAAAAAGTGGGGCGGTTTTATCCCCGGCATACGTCCCGGCGAATCAACGGCGGCGCATATCGAATGGATTCTTAACAGAATCACTTTCGGCGGTGCGCTTTTTGTGGTCGCCATCGCGATTGTTCCGGATGTGATGCGCCAGAAAATGAACATTCCGTTCTATTTCGGCGGAACCACTCTGCTGATCGTGGTTGGTGTTGCGCTTGACACACTGAGCCAGCTTGAAGCGCATTTGCTGATGCGCAATTACGAACCCATGATGCGCGGCACCAGAATTAAGGGCCGCTGGTTTAACGTAGGCGCTAACTAGGGCAATGTTTTGAAAAACCGGCCTCCGGCGGTTGAAAACGCCGGAGGCTGTTTCATCGAATGACGGACTTTTTCGCGGATGTTTATTATTTGCGGTAATTGAATAAAAAAGCTTCCCAAAAGCGCCGAAAAGTAATAAAATATAATAACAGGTTTTACGAGGTGTCAACGGTGAATATTATTTTGTTGGGCGCACCGGGTGCCGGAAAAGGGACCGCGGCGTCCGTATTGTGCCAGAAGCTGAATTTGAAACACGTCTCCACGGGAAACATTTTCCGTGACGAGATCGCGCGCAAAACCCCCGTCGGGCTTAAAGTGGAAGACCTGATAAGCAAGGGCAACCTTGTTTCCGACGAAGTGGTTTTGGAGATCGTGGCTTCCGCTTTGCGCGGAATGGAGCAGGGCTTTTTATTCGACGGTTTCCCCAGAACCCTTGTCCAGGCGAAAGGGCTTGAAGATTTTTTGAAGCAGGAAGGCAAACGGATTGACTACGTCGTTTTGCTTGACGCCGACGAGGAAACCATAATCAAGCGCATTTCCGGACGCAGAACCTGCGGGGAATGCGGAGCGGTGTATAACATAAACACCGAAATGCGTTCCAAAACCGCGGACGCTTGCGATAAATGCAACGGAAAACTCGTGCATCGCAAAGACGACACGGAAGAATCGGTCCGCCGCAGACTTGAAGTTTACCGGGAGCAGACCGCGCCGCTTATCGAGTATTATAAAGACCGGAAAGGTTTTTTGCGGGTGAACGCGTCGGGCCGGTCGGGCGACGTTATCTCGGCGGTGCTTGACACTATCGGGACTCCGGCAAAATGACGGGCGCGTCCGGCGGCAAAAAAGAAGGCATCGTTCCGATAAGGCGGAAACGCTTTGTGGAACTTAAAACGCCGCAGGAAATTGAAAAAATGCGCAGCGCCGGCCGGGTGGTGGCGGAAACTTTGGATATTTTGCGCGCCGCCGTAAAGCCCGGAATAAGCACGGGCGAGCTGGACAGAATCGCCGGCAAGGCGGTTTATGAGCGCGGCGCGAAGCCCTCGTTTTTAGGTTATTGCGGTTATCCGGCGGTGCTGTGCGCTTCGGTCAATGAAGAAGTGGTTCACGGCATCCCCGACGATAAGCGCATCCTGGCGGAAGGCGATATCGTCAGCATAGACATGGGCGCGATAGTGGAAGGTTATCACGGCGATTCGGCGGTTACGCTGGCCGTGGGAAAAATAAGCGCGCAGGCTCGCCGGCTGATGGACGTTACGCGCGAATCCCTGGAATGCGCGATAGCGGCGATAGGGCCGGGCGCTTATCTGGGCGACGTGTCTTACGCGGTTCAGCAATACGCGGAAGGGCAGGGAATGTCGGTGGTACGGGATTTTGTAGGGCATGGGATAGGGCGCAATCTGCACGAAGAGCCGCCCGTTCCCAATTACGGCAGCAAAGGCACGGGAATACGGCTTGAGCCGGGTATGGTGATAGCGGTTGAACCGATGATAAATTTAGGCGGCTACGCGGTTCGCGTGCTGGACAACGGCTGGACGGTGGTTACGGAGGACGCAAGCCTCTCCGCGCATTTTGAGCATACGATAGCAGTGACGGAAACGGGCAGCGAAATACTGACCCTGCCGTAAGCAGCAAAGAAAACAGGAGCCATCGCAAAGCCGATATATGGGAAACGATAAAATCGAATTGGAAGGTGTAATAACCGAATCTTTGCCCGGGGCAACATTCCGCGTAGAAATACCCGGAGGCAAGCAGATTCTTGCGCATTTGTCCGGCAAGATGAGGATACACCACATACGTATACTGCCCGGCGATAAGGTAAAGCTTGAGCTTTCTCCTTATGACTTGACAAAGGGCAGGATAACATACAGGGCAAAATGAGGAGCGCGGACTCCGAAAGGATCCGCGGAAACCAATGAAAGTAAGAGCAAGCGTGAAGAAAATATGTCAGAAGTGCAAAGTGATACGGCGCAACGGTGTCATTCGCGTTATTTGTAGCGTGAAGAAACACAAACAGCGCCAAGGATAATAGACTCAAGGAGACAAGGAGGAAGTTGATTCGGGATTTCACAACCGGCGGGAAGACGGTCCAAGATTCATCAGCCACCGGCGTACGAAGATCAATCGGCCGACCGTAAACCGAGCGGGAAATCTGAAACGGGAATCAACAAAAACTATGGCCAGAATTGCCGGAGTAGATTTACCAAAGAACAAAAGAATAGATGTCGCCCTGACTTACGTCTTCGGCGTGGGACAGGCGCGATCAAAGGAAATATTAGCCAAGATCGGTCCGGAAATAGACCCCGTAATGCGGGTCAAGGATTTGACCGAGCACCAGGCTATGCTTCTTAACAACATCCTGCAGAAGGAATACAAAGTCGAAGGCGAATTGCGGCGCGAACTGACGCAGAACATCCAGCGCTACATCGAAGTCGGCTGCTACCACGGTCTGCGCCATCGCAGAGGCCTGCCCACCCGTGGCCAGCGCACCCGCACCAACGGAAGAACCCGCCGCGGCAAGAGAAGAACCGTAGGATCAAAATAAGAGGCGAATATGGTAGAGAAAAAGAAAATTAAGAAGCAGCACCGATCTGTTTCCTTTGCGGTGATTCATATCAATTGTTCTTTCAACAATACGATTGTCACTATAACGGACGACAAGGGTAATACCCTTGGATGGTCAACATCAGGCTCGAACGGTTTTCGCGGCACCAAGAAAGGCACGCCGTTCGCAGCCCAGATAACTTGCACCCGCGCATTGGACAAAGTTAAAGATGTCGGGGTTAAGGACGCCACCATTCTGGTGAACGGTCCCGGACCCGGGCGGGAAACAGCGATACGGGCCGTACAGGCCGCGGGGATACATGTCACAAGCATTAAAGATGTAACCCCCATACCGCACAACGGATGCAGACCCCCGAAGGCCAGAAGGGTGTAGGAGGATATGCAAAATGGCAAGATATACTGAAGCGAGATGTAAAAAGTGCCGCAAACTGGACACTAAACTTTTCCTTAAAGGTACGAAGTGCTATACCGGCTGCATTTTAGAAAAACGCGCCGCGAAACAGGGAAAATTCCGCACATTCAAAAGCAAGAAATCGGAATACGCAGTCCGGCTTGCCGAGAAACAGCGCGCAAGATTCGCCGCCGGCATGACGGAACAGCCGTTTAACAACCTGTTCCACAAAGCCGCCAGAATGGAAGGCAAATCGGGCGAAATGTTCTTAAGACTCCTTGAAACCAGGCTTGACAATATCGTCAGGCGGCTCGGTTTCGCGGTGTCCTTGCAAGGCGCCAGGCAGCTGGTGAACCATGGGCACGTCAAGGTGAATAACCGGCGCGTGGACGTGGCGTCCTATCACGTTAAGCCGGGCGATGTAATCACGCTCGATTCGGCGGTTTCCGCAACGCCCGCGGTTGTGCGCGGACTTGAGGAATCGGCGAAACGGTCGCTGCGCCCGAGCTTCGTGGAATATGACGGTTCCAAGTTTTCCGGAAAGCTTCTCAGATGGCCGGACCGCGGCGAGATGTCCTATGCCGTGAATGAACAGCTCATCGTCGAGTTCTATTCAAAATAATAAATTTTCCGGAGGAAACCCGAATGTTTTTTGAAGAATTGGTACTTCCAGCGAAGGTTGTGTCGGATGACAATACCGCGAACGACTTCTACGGCAAGTTCACCGCCGAGCCTTATGAGAGCGGCTACGGACATACGGTAGGAAACTCTCTTCGGAGAATCCTGCTTTCGAGTCTTGACGGAGCGGCGGTCACCGCCGTGCGGATCGAGGGCGCCGTGCATGAGTACAGCACGCTTTCCGGGGTCCGCGAGGATGTGATAAACATCCTCTTAAACCTCAAGAAACTGCGCGTGAAAATGCACAGTGACGGACGCGAATACGTTTACCTGACCGCGACGAAAGACGGCGCGGTCACTGCGGCATCCATCCAGGAAACCGACACCGTGTCCATCATTAACAAGGATCTCGTGCTGGCGAATCTGGAGCCCGGCGCGAAACTGGAAGCGGAAATAGAGGTGTCGCGCGGCAGAGGCTATGTCTCTGCCGAAGACATCGCGAAGGTGCACCGCCCCGCGGGATTCATTCCCATGGACGCGCTGTTTTCGCCCGTGACCAAGGTCCATTATGACGTGGAGCCCGCGCGCGTCGGTCAGAAAACCGACTACGACAGGCTGGTCATCGAAGTGACCACCGACGGAACGATCAATCCTAAGGACGCGCTGCAGAAAGCGGCGTCGCTTCTTAAGAAATCGCTGCATATTTTCACGCCCGAAGGCGAACCGGAAGACGTGCCGGTCCGCAGTTCCCAGAATGCGGAAAGCGTCGTTTTAGACAGCAATATCGCCGACAAGCTGGACCAGCCCGTCGACGTTATTGAGCTTTCCAGTCGTTCCGCGAACTGCCTGAAAGCGGCGCAGATCAACCTGGTGCGCGATCTTGTCACCAAGACGGACGAGGAGCTCAAGGCGATAAAGAATTTCGGCAACAAATCGCTTGACGAAATCAAGAGCAAACTCACCGAAATGGGGCTTTCGCTCGGCATGGATGTTTGATGGAGGAAGGATTTAACAAATCCGAGAGAGAATTATGATAAAGAATTTAGGACACCGCAAGCTTTCTAAAACCGGATCGCACCGGAAAGCCATGTTCTGCAACATGGCCACCAGTCTTTTTCTGCACGAGGAAATAAAGACCACCGTTCCCAAGGCGAAAGAGCTGCGCCGCGTGGTGGACCGCGTTATCACGCAGGCCCGCGCCGGCGATACTATCGGCGTTCGCAAGACCGTCAATAGCAAGCTGGTGTGCAAGAAGCTGTTTGAAGTGATAGCTCCCCGTTACGCGAACCGTCCGGGCGGCTATACCCGGATGTTCCGGCTGGGACGCAGAGCCGGCGACAATACCGAGATGTCTCTTATCAAGCTTGTGGATTAATTGAAAGATGCTTGACTATCTGTTCAGTTTGTTCTCGAGCGACATGGGTATGGATCTGGGCACGGCCAACTCGCTAATTTATGTGAGCGGGAAAGGCATAGTGCTTAGGGAGCCCTCGGTCGTAGCCATAGACCGTGAGACCAGGCGGGTTTTAGCAGTAGGGAGTGAGGCCAAGCAGATGCTTGGCCGCACTCCCGCTAATATTGTGGCGGTGCGGCCTTTGCGCAACGGCGTGATAGCGGATTTCGAAGTCACGCAGGAGATGATAAAGTATTTCATCCGCAAAGTGCACAACCGGCGCAATCTCCTGCACCCCAGAATAGTTATCGGCATTCCGTCGGGCATAACCGAAGTGGAGCGCCGCGCCGTTCAGGAAGCCGCCGAGCAGGCGGGCGCGCGCGAAGTTTATCTCATTGAAGAGCCCATGGCCGCGGCCATAGGGGCTGATTTGCCCATTTCCGAACCGCACGCCAGCATGGTGGTTGACATTGGCGGCGGAACAACGGAAGTGGCCGTAATATCGTTAGGCGGCATGGTCGTCACCAAGTCCATAGACGTGGCGGGCGACGAGATGGATGACTGCATTATCCAGTATTTCCGCCGCAAATACAATTTGATCATCGGTGAAACAACCGCCGAGGAAGTTAAAATAAAGATCGGCTCGGTGTTTCCGCTTAAAGAAGAAAAAACTTTGGAAGTTAAGGGACGCGACCAGTCGCAGGGATTGCCCAAGACTCTTGTGGTGACCAGCGAAGAAATACGCCAGGCGCTTATGGAGCCGATTAGGCTCATCGTTGACGTGATAAAAAACGCGCTTGAGGAAACGCCCGCCGAATTGGCGGCGGATTTGGTGGATCGCGGTTTGGTGATAGCGGGCGGGGGTTCCCTCCTGCGCGGGATAACAGATTTGATAAGACAGGAAACGGACTTGCCGGTTCACAGGGCGGCTGATCCGTTGAGCTGTGTAGCAATCGGAACGGGGAAGTTTCTTGAGGAGTTGGAAAATATCCGAAACCGAAGACCCGATTTTGCGACATGGTACAAAGGCCACGGCAGATAAGTTCCGGCTTTTGTATCCTGCATACAGATTTTTTTCTGAGAGGGGCGTAAGCCCGCCAAGGCGGACGGCGGTGTTGCGCCTCATCGGGTCTCCGTTTTGAATACCGGAGCCTATGGACAGGGAAAAACGCCAGGCTAACACGGCGTTAGCGTTATATACAATAGTGGCAGTATTGCTGCTTCTTCTTCCTTTGAGCCCGCTGGTTGGGTCCATCAGAGGAGTCGCTTCCTTCGTCTTTTATCCTTTCCTGAAACCTGCCGAAGCGTTGCTCCACCATACAGCCAACATCCCCGACAATGTAAGTTCCCTTTTAGACACCGCCAACCGCAGCCGCGAGCTGGCGGAAAACCAGAAAACGCTGGAAATTTCGCTGGCGCAGTACAATTCCCTTCTTGAAATAAACCGCCGCTACACGGAACTTACCGCCGTGGAACCGGAATTTAAATGGCAGGGTAAATGGGCGCGCGTTATCAGCGCGGAGCCGCCGCACAATTATAGCGGCATAGTCATCAACCGCGGTTCCCGAGACGGCGTCGCCGTCAAGGATACCGTACTCGCCGTTTACGGCGGACGGGCAGGTCTGGCCGGGAAAATAACCGAAGTTTCGGGCGGCACGTCCAAGGTGATGCTGATAAGCAATCCCATGTCGTCCGTCACCTGCGAAGTGAAGGGGAAAGGGTTTGACGCGCTTTTGGAAGGCCTTAACGGAAAATATCTCCGCCTTAACTACATTCCCATGGACAGTAATATCGCGGTGGGCGACGAAATTATAACCTCGCCGGTTAGCTCGCTGTTTCCCCAGGCCGTTAATGTGGGCCGTGTTACGGAAATTCATTCGCGCGAGCAGTTTATGACTTTCCTGTCGGCCAAAGTCGAGCCGGTGGTGAATGTGGGTGGAATAAAAGAGGTTTTTGTCATAACCGGCGGCGCGAAAACGGAGGCCGGCAAATGAATCCGGTCATTTTCTGGTTCTGCGTTTATACGGTTTGCGTGATCGCGCATTGGCTTTTCGCCCAGTATCTGGGTTTTTTCGGATCCGCTCCGTCGGTGCTGTTCGCCGGGGTGGTGGCTGGCGCGGTGGCGTTCGGGCCGGTGGCGGCTTTGACTTTCGCGTTCGCGGCGGGCCTGTTCGCTGATTTTCTGGCGGTGCAGATGTTCGGCGGTTACGCGCTGGCTTTTGTGCTGGCCGCTTACATAAC
>JBAYFS010000095.1:0-8368 GCA_041667045.1 Elusimicrobiaceae bacterium
GAAACAGCTGTTCGGCGGCTGGAGCGGGAAGGCCGCGCTGCCGCCCACGATTGCGGCTCCGCAAACTCCCCAAACCCGGAAGGTTTATTATATCGAACGCAAAGTGGACAACGCCCCCGTGGTGATTTACCAGGACGGCCCGGTCAGGAAGGATCCCGACGCTTACAACTTCGAAGTGCTTAACTATATCTACGGCGGCAGCGGACTCAGCTCCCGCCTGTTTTCCAAAGTGCGGACAGATCTGGGCCTGGCCTATATGGTGGGAAGTTTTACAATCAAAAACAACCAGAAGGGCGCTTTTGAAACCGTGACGGGAACAAAAAACGCCACCGTTAACGCGGCGACGACTGAAATCCTGCGCCAGATGAAGGTGATAAGCTCCGAACAGGTTACTGACGAGGAACTGACGCGCGCGCAAAACGGCCTTGTGAATTCCTATGTTTTCGAGTTCACCACGCCCATGGAAGCCGTGAAGGAACGGATTCTGCGGACTTATCTGGGTTATCCCGCGGATTTCGTCGAAAAATATCCCGACAATATCCGCGCGATTACAAAAAACTCCGTTTTGGAAACGGCAAAAAAATGGCTGCGGCCCGACAATACGATGATTCTGGTTGTCGGCGATGAAAGCAAGCTGGACAAACCGCTTTCCGCGCTGGGCGAAGTCATAAAACGCCCCGCCGATTAGCAAACACCAAAGAAGACGCGCTCCCGATAAACACGGGGGCGCGTCTTCTTCTTAATAACGGGACCTTATGCTCTGGATCGAAGTTGTTCTTATCGCCATAGGCCTTTCGATGGACACTTTTGCCGTGGCTATAGCCGCCGGCACATGCAGAAAAACGGTGCCTGTTAGAAAAGCCCTTAAAATGGCCCTGTTTTTCGGACTTATCCACATCGCCATGCCGCTTTTGGGCTGGAGCGGCGGGCAGACGCTCACAAATTTCATCTCCACTTTCGATCACTGGCTGGCTTTCCTCCTGCTGACGTTCGTGGGCGGGAAAATGCTGTGGGAGTCCCGCCATCAGCACGACGAACGGCCTACCTCGGACCCGTTTGAAACAAAATATTTAACCCTGCTTGCCGTGGCGACCAGTCTTGACGCTTTGGCCACGGGCTTAAGCTTTTCTTTCCTTAACATTTCAATAGTGCCGGCAGCGCTGATAATCGGTGCGTCCGCGTTTTCCTTCACCTTCTTCGGCGTATACGCGGGCATCCGGTTCGGCAAAATGCTGGCGCAGCGCGCGGAAGCCCTGGGCGGACTGATACTGATCGGAATCGGCATAAAAATCATGACGGAACACTTATGACACCAGCAGAGGTTTTTCAACAAGTGTTGCG
Source organism: Elusimicrobiaceae bacterium (assembly GCA_041667045.1). Taxonomy (GTDB): domain Bacteria; phylum Elusimicrobiota; class Elusimicrobia; order Elusimicrobiales; family Elusimicrobiaceae; genus JAQVSV01. The sequence goes on from JBAYFS010000095.1 coordinate 1,342, forward strand.
CTAAAACTTTGAAACCAAGTAACCGTATTGCCGAACGGACAAAAAACCCCGCGTTTTCACGCGGGGTTTTTTACTTGTAGTTTTGTTTATCAGGCCGGGTTAGCCGGAGCCGCGGGCGGCTTTGGTTCGTCGGGCTTGCCATGCAGAGTCTTCACGTTTTCGCCCTTCTCGTACCCGGCCAGCGGCTTGGGATATTGATTGTCGAAAGAAAGGCATTTTTTAGGGCACACGTCGGCGCAGTTGCCGCAGACGATACAGCGCAGCCGCTCGATCTTCCATTCCTTGGCGGCGCGGTTCACCGTTATCGCGTTGGCGGGACAGCGCCGCTGGCAGATACCGCAGAAAATGCACGAATCGGTATCGTTCATGACTTCGCCGCGCGTATTGGCGTACACTTTGCCCGGCACGAACGGATAAAGAACAGTCGCGGGTTTTCTGAAAAGATTCGCTATGGTGGTTTTTAACATTGCCATTGAAAACATATTACCTCTCCGTACAGCTGATGCAGGGATCAATTGATAAAAGCAGAGTCGGCACGTCAGCCAGCTGCGAACCCTTAAGCGTAACTATCGCGGGCGGTATGTTCGCGAAAGTCGGCGTGCGCACACGGAACCGCTCAAGAAATTTGGTGCCGTTGCCCTTGACGTAATAAACCACTTCGCCGCGCGGCTGTTCAAGCCGCATGAAACACTCCCCGTCCGGCATGCCGGTGATTTTGGCCTCAATGGCTTCGCCTTTTATCTTGCCGCAAACCTGGCGCATGAGATTGATGGACTGGAATATTTCGCGGATACGCACTTTGCAGCGCGCGTAGCAGTCGCCAGCAGTTTCCACAACCGGCGCGAAATCCAGTTCGCCGTATTTGGCGTAGCCTGTCATGCGAACATCGGTACTACTTCCGCTGGCCCGCAAAACGGGACCCACCGCGCCCAGATGCCAGGCGTCTTCCTTGCTCAAAACACCAAGCCCGCACAAACGCTGTTTTGCGCTGTAATCGTTTAAGAACACGTCGGTAGTGGTTTTGATTTCCGCGGCAAGGGTTTCCAGCCCGGTTACCATGGCCTTCAAATCCTCATCCGAAATATTCTTTTTGACGCCGCCCACCTTGCAGACGCTGAAAATAACGCGCCCGCCGGTGGTTTTTTCAAAAATACCCAGCACGTGCTCGCGCAAACGCCACGTCTGCATGAAAAGGTTTTCGAACCCGAACGCGTCCGCCGCAAGGCCCAGCCAGAGCAGATGGCTGTGCACCCTTGAAAGCTCGGACCAGAAAACGCGCAGGTACTGCGCCCGTTCCGGCACTTCCGTTTTCATGACCTGCTCGACAGCCTGGCAATAGCCCAAACCGTGGATAAAACTGCAAATGCCGCAAATGCGCTCCGCCACATAAACGTAATCCGTGAATTCCTTTTTAGGGGCCAGCAGCTCAAGACCGCGGTGGATGTAGCCGATGGACGGAACGGCTTCGATAACTTTCTCGTTTTCCAAAACGAGATCGAAGCTGAGCGGTTCCGGCAGAACCGGGTGTTGCGGGCCGAGGGGTAAAATGGTCTTTTTCATAAAATCCGTTCTCCAGCTTATTTTTTAGGGACCGGCACGGTGAATTTGGCGAAAGGGTGCCGGACCGCCGTCTTATAAAGGTTGCCCTTGAAATCTATGGCTATGCCTTTTATGGCGACGTTGAACTGCTCGCTCAGCTCGTTTTCATACAGAAAACCCACCAGATAAATCTGCGTGATGCTCGGCAGCTCGGAACCTTCCGGCACGGTGAAACGAAGGGTTTTAAGGTTATAGTCCGCATTATCGAAACTATAACTCAGCTCCACCCGGTTCGGCGTTCCTTCCTGCGCGACGGTGCGGCCGCACATCTGGACAAGGCGCCAGCCTCCGTCTTTTAAAACCTGCACTTCCTTAAGAAGATTTTCGGGGTTTACAGCGACAATTTCTGAAGAACCGGTCATGCGGCCTCCTGGCAGGCTTTTTTCTTTTCGTCGAGCAGCGCAAGCGCCCGAACAACGCCGTCTATAATGGCTTCCGGCCTGGCCGCGCAACCGGGCACGAAAACATCAACCGGAATGACTTTATCCACCCCGCCCTTGACATTGTAGCACTCGGCGAAGATGCCGCCGGTCGCCGCGCAAATGCCCACCGCTATGACTATTTTCGGGTTCGGCATCTGCTCGTAAATATTGCGGACGATATGCGCGTTCTGGTGGTTGATGGAACCGGTAACGAGAAAGACATCGGCGTGCTTTGGGTTGCCGGTGTTGATAATGCCGAAGCGCTCCACGTCATAAAGAGGAGTCAGGCAGGCCAGCACTTCAATGTCGCAGCCGTTGCAGCTGGAGCCGTCATAATGGATAAGCCAAGGTGATTTTTTCAAATACTCCATATTATCTCCCCGCCAGATAAAGAGCGACAAGATTGCCGCCGCCGAATATCAGGGTTATAAGCCAGCTTGAAACCAAAGTCCACTGCCAGCGAAGGCGGGCGTTGGAATTGTCTATTACGATTTCGGCCAGATACGCCAAAAGCGTGACGGCAACGCCCAGAACAGGACTGAAAGCGAAGAACATGAAAATAAAACCCAGCAGGAAAATGTTTTCATACCAGTGGGAAATTTCCAGCAGCGCCAGAGTTCGTCCGCTGATTTCGGTCGAGATGCCCTTCACTATTTCCTGGTGCGCGTGGTGCGAATAGGAAATATCAAACGGCGATTTGCGCAGTTTGATCGTGAACACATAAAACAGGCACAAAAACAGGCCGGGCAGAAACTTTATCAGCTCGTTTCCTGTCGCCACCGCTTCGTATAAACGGAAAGTGCCGGTCACCTTGAACACGCCGGCGGCTACCAGAATAAGCACGGGCTCAGCCGAAAGGACAAGCACCAGTTCCCGCTGCGCGCCGATAAAACTGTAAGGGGAATTGGCGCTGTAGGCCGCGAGCACCAGAAACGTCGCGGCAACGGTAAGCGCGAAGATCATGAGCAGCATGTCGCTGCCTGAGTAAAACAGCGCGCCCGTGTACACCATGAAGACCAGATGGCACAGCATGAACGGAAACTGCAGGCGGTTGACTTCAAAGTTCTCTTTCCCGAAAAGCTTCAGCACGTCATAAAACGGCTGCAGAACGGGGGGGCCCACGCGGCGCTGCATGCGCGCGGTTAGCTTGCGGTCAACGCCGGCAAGCAGCCCTCCGGCGAACGGAGCCAGAATTACATACACGATACCCCAGATTATCTCCATGTAAACTCTCCCAGTATCATAAGCAGGATAAAAACGGCGCAGGCAGAATTGCCCGCCTTCAGCAGCGAATTTTCGGAGAAAAACTCGCTCGGATAATAATTCTTGAGCGAAATTTCCTTGCGCGTGTCTATGGCGCATTCGAAAGCGTAATTCTCGTCAATATCGCGGCCCGCCACATAGGTTTTGTCCGCGCTGTATTTCATCTTTTTGCCGTACCGCAGAATGGCCAGCGGTATTATCACCAGCATGGCGAACATGATCAACATGATGGCGTAATTGCCTTCGCCGATGCCGAACGAGTGCCCGTAAATGCCCGCGATATACGGCTCGACCCAGACCCGCGAGATAAGCGGGAAAAGCACGCACACCGCTATGCTGATGCCGGCGTGCGCCCATTCAGAAAACCATTCGTCGTTGCCGACGCGGATTTCGCGCTGTTTTTCCTCTTGCGGCATCTCGCGCACGGAAAGGATTTTGCCCAGCAGCTGGGTCCAGTAAAACATCGTCGCCGCGCTGCCGAAAGCCAGTATCAGCATGAGGATGGGGCTCAGCAGGGAATCAATTTTCAAAAACGCCTCGATAGCCGCCCATTTGCTTATCACAAGCCCGAACGGCGCCACGAACATGCCCGCGATTCCTATCACATAAAGCATGGCAAGCTTCGGCATTTTGACGACCATATTATCGAAATTTTCCATGTCCTTGGTGTAGAACCGGTTTTCCGTGGTGCCCACTACAAGGAACAGGAGCGATTTCGCCACCGCGTGGAACACAATAAACATGATGCCGACCCAGACCGCCTCGTAAGAACCCACGCCCGCACAGGCCACCATCAGGCCGAGATTCGCCACGGTGGAATAAGCCAGCACTTTCTTTACATTGCGCTCGGACAGGTTTATCAGGGAACACAAAAGGAAAGTTAACCCTCCTATAAGCACCAGCATGTCGCCCACCACGGTGCTTTTAAGAACCGGAGCGAGTTTCAGCAACAGGAAAACACCCGCTTTCACCATGGTGCTTGAATGCAGCAGGGCCGAGGTCGGCGTAGGGGCGACCATGGCGCCCAGCAGCCAGGAGGAAAACGGCATCTGCGCGGATTTTATCACTCCGGCCAGACACAAAAGAGCGACCGGAAGAAGGGCGATATTTTTCGCGGCGACAACCTTGTCCAGCTCTATTATGCCGTAACTCTTATAAAGGAAAACAATAGCCAGCGCGAAGGCTATGCCGCCCGCCAGATTCATGGTGAGCGCCAGGAACGAATTCTTTATCGCGTCGGGCGTTCTTGTGTAGCCGATCAGCAGGAACGAACTGAGCGTGGTGATTTCCCAGAACAGGAACATATAAAGCAGATTGTTGGAGAAAACCAGCCCGAACATCGCGCCCAGAAACAGAAACAGCACGAAAAAGAAATAACCGCGCCGGTCCGCCAGTTTCGGATAGTGGCGATGGTAATCGCGCATGTAACTGACGGCGTAAAGGCAGATAAGCGAACCAATCACGCCGATCACAAGCGCCATGATAACGGAAAACTGGTCTATATAAAGGTTGTACTGGGGAGCCAGTTCGCCGCCGCAAGTCATTTCAAAGTAAAACATTATAAGAAACTGGATGACGGCAAGCGCGGGTGCCAGCGCTTTTTTATATTTTATGCCCAGCCAGATTATAATCACAGTCAGCAGAGCTTCGGCTGGAAACAGCATTTTGTCAACCAGCCCGTTGTGGAACGGAAAAATCTGGTCAGGCAGATGCAGCATGCCGGCGGCAAGCAGAACGGACGCGGCGGATATCACCGCGCAGCTTACGCGCACAGCCACGGCGCGCGGCTTTCCCGCGGGCGCAAGCCAGACCAAAATTGCGGCCAGGAAAGGGAATCCTATCAGGAACAGTATGGTATTAAGCATCAGAGCGAGCCTCCGAAAATATAGTAGTCAATGCGCCGTTTAGGCGTGTTTGTGTCCCGCTTCCTCTAACACGTGTTCAACCTCTTCAGCAAGAACAATAGGGGAAACGGGCTTTTCCATAAATCTGTAGACAGGCAGCCAGGATTTATCCCGGTCAAACGCGTCCTTCCAGGCGTCGTCCATCTCGTCATAAACGGAAGTGAGTATCATCACCGGAATGCCGGGATATTTGGCGTTTATTTCCTTAACCAGATCGAACCCGTCGGTCTTTCCGGCCAGACTGGCTTCGGTTATTATCACATCGGGCCGGGCAGTTTCAAGATATGCCCTTGCAGCCTGCGCGGACGAGGCCGGATGGACATGAAGACCCGCGGCCTCAAGAATATACGCGTGATAACTAATTAGTTTTTCGTCTTTATCAATATGGAGTATTTCAGCCATGTAATCTCCTGCGACTTTCGGCCTGGAGAAACCGAAAAAAATTCAGCGCCGCCTTTATTTTTCCAGTTTACAAAATATTCCCCTGCCCGCGCATGATACAAATCAATACGGTTGCTTTCGGGCAGATAAGCGTATACAATATAGGTAAGCCGGTCAGGCTGACGGCTTTGTTCATTGAAATGGGGGCGACAAGTTTCGACGGGTGGACGCGAAGCTTAAGTCGCAGGCCATGGTTGATCAGGCCATGTAAAAAAAGATCAAAAAAGTAACTGGCAACACAAACGAAATGGCTTGGGCGCACGCCTAAGCATTATCAGCGCACTCCGTCAGCGTTCGCGTGACGGGATTGCGTTCATTTAGCGAACTGCCGCGCAGTAAGTTTGAATCCGTACTTAATGCGCGAAAGACTGAACGGATGCCTCGCTGCGCGGACTGTTCCGGCGTCGGCGCGGGGAGTACAAAGCCGGAAATAAGCCTGTAGTGACCTAGTGTAGCTCTGTCCGGACCCGGGTGCGAATCCCGGCGCCTCCATAACTCTTTATACTGCTCCGGCCCAGTGTCGCGCGCTTGGAAAACCATGCGCGGGCGCGAGCCGGCCCGGATTCCCGAATCTGGCAATACACCGTAGCTCGCAGAGACGCTCTGCGCATGCAGCCAGCCGTGCGCAGGGGAACCGCTTATAATCCCGCGTAGCCTGCGCCCATATTAAAGCCCGGCCTTCTCTCCCCGCCAGCGATCTGACACAAAAACTCGTACTATTTATATGCGCACGCCAATACTGTCCGGCAAGCCCTTTTCCTATGACCTTTTGACTATTTTTTGTATTATGTGAAATTAGGCGGGTACACAATCTTAATAGACTACTTAAGGCAATTATTGCGCTGGACGTTCCTATGCGGGGACACGTATACATTTCAGCTCTGGGGATACTATGACCGAACACATGAAAAGAACTCTTGAATACATAAAAGGCGTAATAGGGATCGCGCACGGGCCGCTGGCGGCGCTGGACAAAGATTTAAAGCTTGTCTCCGCCAACAACTCCTTCTGCAAACTGCTGGACACACCCTTCGAAAAACTGGTCGGCAGGGTAATTTTCGAGCTGGGCGATAAACAGTTCGACACGCAGGAGTTCAGAAAATTCGCCGCGCTGATACGCGAGCAGGAAACCATAGACAATTACCAGCTGACACTAAACGGACAGCCGGCATCACTCAACGCGCATCTGCTTTATATGGAGAATGACACCGAACCAGGAATATTTATCTCGCTGTCGCCGGGCAGCATCCAAACGGACAAAGAATCCGTGGACGACACTTATTTATACCTCCAGCGGATAATCAAACTGAACCAAGCCATGATGTCCGCCATACCGATACCCGTTTTTTACAAAGACAGGCAGGGCCGCTATATCGCCTGCAACAAAGCTTTCACGGA
>JBAYFS010000096.1:0-8356 GCA_041667045.1 Elusimicrobiaceae bacterium
CCGATTTCGCGCCGTCCGGGGCTTCTGTCCGGTTTGCATTCGCCGGTGGCGAAGCCGGGGAAATTGTAGTGGAGCATGAACCGCTCGTGCGAAATTTCCTCAAGGCCTTCTATCATCTGCATGTCTTCGGGCGTGCCGAGCGTGCAGACTACCAGGCCCTGCGTCTGGCCGCGGGTAAAGAGCGCGGAACCGTGCGCGCGGGGCAGCAGGCCGATCATGGAATCAAGCGAGCGGATTTCGTCCGTTTTGCGGCCGTCAACGCGCACCCGTTTGGTTAAAACCAGTTTGCGGCTTTCTTCGTAAACCACGTTTTCAACCATGAGTTTCACGAAGGGTTCGCAGCCGGGCGTCGTTTCTACAAGGGCGGCTATGGTGCTTTTCTTAAGCTCGCTTATTTTAACGTCGCGCGTCTGCTTGTCGTAAAAAGCGGACAGGATGCTGATAACCGCCGGGCGGACTGTTTCCTCCGCGGCTTTCACCACGGCTTCGGGCATTTCCACTTTCGGGAACTCGAATTTCGGCGAGCCGATCTGTTCGCGCAGTTTAAGCTGGCAGTCGCACAGCTTGTTGATTTCGACCTGCGCTTTTTCCATGGCGGCGAAAAGCACGTCTTCGCTTACTTCATGGGCTCCGCCTTCGACCATAAGAAGGCCTTCGCGGGTGCCGGCTATGACTAAATCCATGTCGCAGGTTTCGCGCTGCGTGTGGGTCGGGTTGATGATGAGTTCGCCGTTCAGCCGGCCGATACGCACGCCCGCCACGGGCCCGTTAAACGGGATGCAGGAGATGGTCAGCGCGGTTGACGCCGCGACTATTCCCAGAACGTCCGCGTCATTTTCCGCGTCGCTCGAAAGGACCATGGTGGTCACGTTCGTTTCGCACGCGTACCCTTCCGGGAAAAGCGGGCGCAGGGCGCGGTCAATCAGGCGGGAGGAAAGAATTTCTTTCTTAGACGGCCGGCCTTCTCTTTTGAAGAAGCCGCCGGGGATTTTGCCCGCCGCGTAGGTCCGTTCCTTATAATTGGAGGTAAGCGGAACGAAATCCGCCGGTCCCGGTTTCTGCTCTTTAGTGGCGACGACCGCCGCCAGCAGAGTAGTGTCGCCCAGCTGGATGGTTACTGCGCCGTCCGACTGGCGGGCGATGTGCCCCGTTTCCATGGAAATGCATTTATCCCCCACCGTTTCTTCGATGCGGGTTTTCTTTAAATCAAGTTTCGTCATTATAGTTATTTCCTCATGTCAAGTTGTTTAACTACCTTGTGATACTCGGTAAGATTAGTATCTTTAAGGTATCTGAGCAGGCGGCGTCTCTGGCCGACCAGCTTAAGAAGACCGCGTTCACCTGCATAGTCCTTCGGACTGTTCTTGAGATGAGCAGATATGTAGCGGATCCGCTCCGTGATAAGGGCAATCTGCACAGAGGAGCTGCCGGTATCGGAGGGGTGCGCCTGGAATTTGGTGAGAACTTCACTTCTTTTTTCTTTTGTCAATGTCATTGTTACTAAGTTCCTTTATTTTTCGTTGGTTTTGCAAACATATTCTAACCTTTTATGGGCCCCGGTGTCAAACCGGGGGGGTGGAGAATAATGTTTTCCATTGCCATTATGAGAGCCGCGTTGGCGGCGTTTTCCTGTATGTAATTGCGGGTTCCTCCGAAACGGCATTCGCGGACCTGTTCCCTTCCGTTTTTTGAGGAAAAAGCGATATAGACCAGCCCGACCGGTTTGGTTTTTGTCGCGCCGCCGGGTCCCGCTATGCCGGTTGTGGAAACGCCGATGTCGGCTTTAGCCGCTTTCCGCGCGCCGCGCGCCATTTCAAGCGCGCATTCTTCCGAAACCGCGCCGTGCTTTTCCAGCGTTTCGGGGCTTACGCCCAAAACCGCCGTTTTCACCGCGTTGGAATAGGCCACTATTGCGCCGTTCATGTAGCGGGAGCTGCCGGCCACGCGCGTGATTTTGGCCGAGACGAGTCCTCCCGTGCAGGATTCCGCCGTTGCTATGGTCAGCCCGCGTTTAACCAGCAATTTGCCAAGCGCGGCTTCAACGGGCAGTTCCCCGACTCCGTAGACTGCGTTTCCGTATTCCTTCCGCACGAGTGTGCCGATAGCGCGCAGTATCTGTCCGGCGTTTCCCCCGCGGGCCGAGGCGATAATCCGCACATGGCCCGGTGCGGATAAAATGGTGAAATCCGCTTTTTTAAAACGCGCGCGTATCGCGTCCAGTTTTTCGTCAACGGCGGACTCCGCAAGTCCCGCGAGATTCATTTCCAGAGTCTTGTTTTCCCGGGCGGCGGGAAACGCTTTTTTCAAGGCGCGCGCAACCTGCCCGTCGAACATGGGTTCCCACTCGCTTTTCGGGCCGGGCAGCAGGATAAGAATTTTGCCTTTTTCCCGCGCCAGTTGTCCGGGCGCGGTGCCGGTTATGTTGTCCAGTATTTCCGCACCGGCTATGATCAGCGCCTGAATTCTGTTTTTTTCCGGCATAGGCCGGCCGCGGCGTTTGAAAAGGCTGGTTATCTGTTTCATGACGCGTGCATTAAACACCAGTTCGCGTTTGAGTGCGGCAGTGGCGGCGTCGCGCGTCACATCGTCGAAAGTGGGGCCCAGCCCGCCTACCGTGATCACAATATCGGCGGACCTGAGCGCGTTTTCTATCGCGGTTTTTACGGGGCCCGGCTCGTCCGGCAAAGTGTGTTCGGATAATACCCGCACGCCCAGTTTTTTAAGTTTTGCGCTTAAAAGCGGAACGTATGTGTTGCTTTTTCCGTTTAAAAGTTCCGATCCGGTGAAAATCAGCGCGGCACCTGGAGATTTTGTTTTCATAAGTCCATAAATTCTAGCAAAAATCCCTTTGCGGGCCATTTGCAACGGCTTGGCCCACTTTGCTAAGATATAACATAGATACAAATCCCGCTGCCGCGCGCGAATCCTCGCCGCGGACGGATAAACTGGACCACACAGGAGACGTAAATGGTAACCGCGGTTATGAAAAAAACTAAAACAGCTGTCAAAAGCACCAAAAAAAGCGCACCCAAGAAAAGCGTTTATTTCTTCGGAAACGGCAAGGCCGACGGAAACGGCTCGATGAAAGAGTTGCTCGGCGGAAAAGGCGCCAATCTCGCCGAAATGGCCGGACACCCCAAGCTTAAGCTTCCCGTGCCGCCCGGATTCACCATCACCACCGAGGTTTGCACCTATTACTGGAACAACAACAGAAAATATCCCGCAACGCTTGCCAAGGACGTCAAGGAAAACCTGCTGAAAATTGAAAAAATCGTGGGCCGCAAATTCGGCGACACGAAGAAACCCCTTCTAGTTTCCGTCCGCTCCGGCGCAAGAAGTTCCATGCCCGGCATGATGGAAACCATTCTTAACGTCGGCTTAACAGCCGAAACCATCCCCGGCATGATTGTCGACACGAAAAACGAACGGTTCGTTTACGACGCATACCGTCGCCTCATCATGATGTACGCCGACGTGGTTATGGAAAAAGCCGCCGGCATAGAACCCAAGGAAGGCAAAGGCATCCGCAAAGTTTTAGACGAGAAAATGGATGTGCTTAAAAAAGCGCGCGGTTACAAAACCGATACGGACATGACCGCCGGCGAACTGAAAGACCTGTGCGCTGGATTTAAAGCCGTCATCAAACAGGTGCTCAAAAAGGAATTCCCGGACAAAGCCGAGGAACAGCTTTGGGGCGCCATCGGCGCGGTGTTCGCGTCGTGGAACGGCACGAGAGCCATAGCCTACCGCAACATCGAAGGCATCCCGCATGAATGGGGAACGGCCGTCAACGTGCAGTCCATGGTGTTCGGCAATATGGGCGATAACAGCGCCACCGGCGTGGCCTTCACCCGCGATCCCGGAACCGGAACGAACGAATTTTACGGCGAATACCTTGTTAACGCCCAGGGCGAAGACGTGGTCGCCGGCATCAGAACCCCGGCCCCGATCAACAAATATTCCCGCAACGAGCAGTCCAAAACGCTTAAAACCCTGCATGAAGTGATGCCCGTGGCCTATAAAGAACTGGACGCTATCCAGAACCGGCTTGAAAAGCATTACCGCGACATGCTTGACATCGAATTCACCATTCAGGACGGCAAACTGTGGATGCTGCAGTGCCGCGTGGGCAAGAGAAACGGCCGCGCCGCCGTCAACATGGCGGTTGACATGGTTAAGGAACGCCTTATAGACGCGAAGGCCGCCGTCATGCGCGTTACCCCCGCCCAGATGGACGAACTGCTCCACCCCATTCTCGACCCCAAGGCCGAAAAAGCGGCGGAAGTTATCGCCAAAGGCCTTCCCGCGGGCCCCGGCGGAGCCGTCGGCACCGTGGTATTTAACGCCGCTGACGCCGTAGCCGCCAAAAAAGCCGGCAAGAACGTGATTTTAGTGCGCGAAGAAACCAACCCCGAAGACGTGGAAGGGATGAGAGCCTCCGAAGCTATCCTTACCGCGCGCGGCGGCATGACCTCGCACGCGGCGTTAGTGGCGCGCGGCTGGGGCAAATGCTGCATCGTGGGTTGCTCCGAACTGCACATAGAAGGCAAAACGCTGATCGTTTCCGGACACACCATTAAGGAAGGCGACTGGATTTCCCTTAACGGCAGCAAGGGCGCGGTTTATCTCGGACAGATGAACATGATCGCGGCCGGCGAAAACGACAAAACGCTGATGGAATTCCTTAAAATATGCGACAAAGTCCGCACGCTCAACATCCGCACCAACGCCGACACGCCGGATGACGCCAAGAAAGCGCGCGAATTCGGCGCGGAAGGTATCGGCCTGTTCCGCATCGAGCACATGTTCTACGGCAAAGGCACGGAAAACGCGCTGTTCTGCCTGCGCAAAATGATCGTTTCCAAAACCACGGAAGAACGGAAAGCCGCGCTGAAGGAACTGTATCCGTACATGAAGTCGGACATCAAGAAAACGCTGGAAGCGATGAACGGTTACCCCGTAACCATCCGGCTCATTGACCCTCCGCTTCACGAGTTCGTTCCGCACAACGAAAACAACCTTAAGGAACTGGCGAAAGCCCTCAACATCAGCTATGAAGATCTTGAGAAGCGCGCCGATTCCCTGCGCGAAAATAACCCGATGATGGGCCATCGCGGCGTCCGCCTCGGTATCAGCTATCCCGAAATCACCGAAACGGAAGCCCGCGCCATTTTCGAGGCGACTGCTGAACTCCTTAAAAACAAGGTGAAAGTCCTGCCCGAAATCATGATTCCGGTTACCTGTACCTACGTTGAAATCGAAAATCAGAAAGCGATTATCGAACGGGTTTACCAGGAAGTGCTGAAATCAACAGGCCTGCGCCAGATTCCGCACATGGTCGGCACGATGATAGAAATCCCCCGCGCCGCCCTCACGGCGGACAAATTCGCGGAAGTGTCGGAATTCTTTTCGTTCGGCACCAACGATCTCACGCAGATGACCTTCGGGTTCTCGCGCGACGATATCGGTGGTTTCCTGGGCGATTACCTTGATAAGGAAATCCTGCCCTGCGACCCCTTCCAGTCCATTGACGTGGACGCGGTGGGCGAACTGATTAAAATCGGCGTGCAGAAAGGACGCTCGGTCCGCAAGAACCTGAAAGTCGGCATCTGCGGCGAACACGGCGGGGATCCCGCCAGCATAGCGTTCTGCCATAAGGAAGGCTTCAACTACGTTTCCTGCTCGCCCTTCCGCGTGCCCATCGCCCGCCTTGCGGCGGCGCAGTCTGCCGTGAAGTACGGCGGCAAGAAGTAAGGGGCCGCGCGTGGCGGTACGGGGTTTTCCGGTTATCGTTTCTTCGCCTTCGGGCGGAGGGAAGACGACCATATGCGGCAAAGTGCTTGCGGCAGATGAACTGTTGCAACGCGTAGTCACCGCGACCACCCGCGCCCCGCGCAAAGGCGAAAAAGACGGTATTGATTACCATTTCTGGCCTAAGGCCCGCTTTGAAAAAGCGATTGAAGCGGGCCTTATGGCCGAATGGGCCAAGGTTTTTCTGGATTATTATGGCGTGCCGAAAAAATCGCTGGAATCGGTCATTAAGCGGGGCAAAAACCCTGTTTTGGTGATTGATGTCCAGGGCGCGGAAACCGTGGCGAAACATTACCCAGACGCTGTTAAGGTTTTTATCCTTCCGCCCAGCTGGCAAGTGTTGCGCGAACGTTTGGCGGGGCGGAAAGATGATACGAGAGATGTCGCCGTGCGCGTTAAAACGGCGAAGAAAGAGATAGGTGAAATCCGGAAGTACGGATATGTGGTGATAAACGGCGATCTGGAAGAAGCCACGCAGGACCTTATAGCCATTATCCGGGCGGAGCGTTCGAAAACCGCGCGCCAGCTGCCGAGATTTAAACAAACCAAAACCGGCGAATACCGGTTTATATAAACTGAGGAGCTTTGATTTATGACAGATACTCCCGAAAGACTGAGTGTTGTTCAGATTGAGCAGAAAATCATGGATTATAACCAGGACAAGTATGACCTGATCGTGCTGGGGTCCATGTGGGCGCGTGAAATCAGACGGCGCGAGGAGTTCCGGCACAAACCGAATTCCGAAGTCATAGATCTGGCTTTAAGCGATGTGTTGTCCGGCAAGATCACCCGCGACTCCATTTTGGAAAACTACCGCAAACATCTGCTGGCCCGCCAGCAGGCCAACGCGGAGAAGGAAGCCAAACGGAACGCGAAACCTGTGGAGATGACACTGCCGGAGCTGTAAGATTTTTTATTCCGTGTTTTATGTTCCGGCGCGTCCGCAAGGCGCGCCGGAATTATTTTGCGTGCAAAACGGATATTTCGGCGGCCTATTTGAGGCCGCAAATTTGATAAACTTTACATATGATTAACAATCTCTCGCGGAAGGCATAGAAACCGTGATGGCCTTCGTCCGGGATATCAACCGCAGATACAGATTTAGACGCAGTGATAGGATGACGGTATGACAAACGAGTATAAGAAGCTGGTGCGCGAACTTAAAAATTTTCTCAAATATAACGATTTGGACGAGTTCTCCGGCTCGCTGCCGGTTTACGCGCCCGCGGAACCGGCGAAGAAAACCGCGCCGTCTGCCGTCAAAGCCGCGCCGGTCGTGCCTGCGCAGGACAAGCCCGTTTTCAAGCGGCCCGCGCCTGAACCGGCGTTTGATAAGCCCGTTTTTAAAAAGCCTGCGGCGGAGTCCGCCGGAAAAAAGCCTGTCGTTCCCGCGGAAGATTTGTCCGGCAAGGGGATGGCTGAACTTGAAAAAATGGTCGCCCGCTGTAAAAAGTGTCCGCTCGGCGCGACGCGGCTTAAATCCGTTTTTGGCATGGGCAATGACGCCGCCAAAATAATATTTATCGGCGAAGGGCCGGGTTATGAAGAAGACCGGCAGGGCCTTCCGTTCGTGGGCAAGGCCGGCATTCTGCTTGATAAAATGCTAGCCGCCATGGGGCTGGACCGCACTAAAGTATATATCGCCAATATCGCGAAGTGCCATCCGATGATTGATCCTTCGGATCCTGAAAAACGCGGCAACGACCGTCCCCCCTCTCCCGAGGAAATAGCGACCTGCCGGCCTTACATCGAACGGCAGATTGAGCTTATACGGCCGGATTTCATTGTCGCGCTGGGCGCGACGTCGGCGCGCGCACTTTTAAACTCGGCGTCTTCCCTTTCCTCTTTGCGCGGAACGGTTCACGACTATCCCCGTAATCCCGCGATAAAAATCATCGCCACTTATCACCCCGCCGCCCTTCTCCGCAATGAGGCCTGGAAACGCCCCGCCTGGGAAGACATGAAACTGCTCATGCGTTCGGCGAACATCACGCCGCCCGGAAAGGGCTAGCGATGTTTTGCAAAGTCGCCTTCGCCGTGCCGCTTCGGAAACTGTTTGACTACAGTATTCCCGAGGAACTGACCGGCAGGGTAACGCCCGGCGTGCGCGTTTGCGCGCCGTTCGGAAAAGCCTTTTCCACCGGCATTGTGGTGGAACTTTCCCCTACTGTGAAACTGCCCCCTTTCATTCAGATCAAAGCTATAACTTCCGTGCTGGATTCAAGGCCGCTGTTCGGTACGGAGATTCTGGGTTTGGGTTCCTATATTTCCGAACGCTGGTGTTCCCCTTTGGGCGAGGCTATGGGCGTGCTTTTGCCCGACTGGGTTAAGGAACTGGACGCCGCCGGTCTGCAATTGCAGGCGGAAAAAACAGAACGGCTGGCTGTTGCGGGTGAGCGGAAGAAAAAAACCGCGCCGGAACCGGAACTTCCCCCGCCCGCCGCAGAGCCCGACGATGTGTGGAAAGGCACTCTTTTTGAAAGCGTGCCCGCGCCTGTCGCCACTGTTTTTTCGCCGGACATGCTTTCCGCGCCGGACATGGAAG
>JBAYFS010000097.1:0-8318 GCA_041667045.1 Elusimicrobiaceae bacterium
TCTTCCTGTCCTTGTATATCAATATACTGTCTGATTTGCGCCTCGTTTATCCCTACCGCAGACACAAAATATCCATCCGACCAAATGGTATCGGCAGTGATAAGCAGTTTTGCTGCGCATAAAACTGCCTGTGCCCTTTCGCTTCGCACAAACTGAGACATCGCGCCGGCTTTCAAATCCTAACGCAAGACATGCAACTGTCTTGCTCCCCATCTAATAGAAAAGCCTGCGATATTATCGCAGGCTTTTTTAAATGGTGGTTGGGGTAGGATTTGAACCTACGAAGGGCAGAACCCGACGGTTTTACAGACCGTTGCTTTTGACCACTCAGCCACCCAACCATTACAAATTTTCAGACCCGTCACCGGAAATCGGGTGCGCCCGACAGGAATTGAACCTGTACTTGAAGCTTCGGAGGCTTCCGTGATATCCGTTTCACTACGGGCGCATTTCAGATATCACTTATTTATTATAACAAAAAACCTGCATTCTTTGCCCGGCTTTTTTTATTCGCTAATGACGCGGATAAGGCCGGGACGGCGTTTTTTCGCGGGTTAGTAGCCTTCCTCCGTGCCTTTTCCGGGAGAAGCGGTTTCTTTTTCATATATTCGGCATTTGTTCGGCAGGGCGGCTTTCGCGCGCTCCAGTTCCTTTATATCAAGGCCCAGCAAAACGTCAAGAGTCACGGGCGTGAGCTTGCGCACTTTCGCTTCTTTCAAAATGCGTTCGACGAGCCAGAGCGTGGTTTCCCGCTTGCTGGAGCCGCCGTCGTGCATAAGGAAAACGACGCCCGGGTGCAGGTGGTCCAGATACTGTTTCAAAATCTGTTCGCGCGGCACGGTCCACCAGTCAGCCCCGTAGGTCCAGTTGACCAGGTCATAGCCAGTTTGCGCCGCCAGCGTTTTAACCCAGCCGCGGGAAATGCCGTAGGGCATTCGCAGCAGCACGGGTGTGCGCCCGGTGGCTTTTTTTATGAGCTGCTCCGTGCGGCAGATTTCTTCTTCCGCCGCGCTTTCCTTATTGGCGCGTTTTTCCACGTGGTTATGGCTGTAGGTGTGATTGCCGATAAGATGTCCGCCTTTGGCTACGAGCGCGGCGTTTCCTGGCAGTCGTTTCACCGCGTCGCCCAGCATGAAGAAAGTGGCCTTTGCGTTGTTCTTGGCGAGCAGGTTCAGAAGTTCGGGAGTGGTGACGCCGGGTCCGTCGTCAAACGTGAGCGAGAACGCGGGTTTCGCCGCTTTGCCGTCCGTGAAGAATTTTCCGAATGTCCCGGCGGACTGTTTGTCCGGAGCTGGTTCCGGCGCCGCGTCATAACCGTCGGCGGTGTTTTCCGCTTTCGAAAACTCCGGGGCGGGTGGAGTTACAGTTGTGATGGCTATATCCACTGGCATATCCAGCTTGCCGTTCGGCCCGGAATTATTCAATGTGGTTTTTAATGCCGCCACGACCAGCACGGTAGCGACCAAAGCCGAAACAATCACCAGAACGCGTTTATTGTATTGCATAATCAGATTTCCTGTTTTTCAAGCGCGCGCAGGCCAAGCTTCCAGGGTATTATTGCGGCGCATAAGTTAAGAATAATAAAAGCCGCGGCGCAGAGCGCCACGTAACCGTAATTCCACTGCGAGTGCGCGAAGTGGGCCATAAAATGCATTTTCACCGGATAGGCCTCGATAGTGACGGTTGCGGCCAGATAGCCCATACAGCAGGCCATATAGATGAAACCGCCGGCGGAACTTTCTATCTGGTGAATGTTCTCCACTCCGAACCGCGGGAAAAGGGCGCCCATCCCGATTCCCATAACACAGCACACGAACGAAGCGATTACTATCGTGAACATTGACAGGACCGAAACGAACATATCCGCGTTTAAAAGCACGTTGGACCAGCCGACCAGCGTTCCGCCCAGCAAAACCGACGGCACGCTCAGGAGTTTCAGTTTCTCCACCATGATGGTCCGCACTGAGATAGGCGCGCTGCGCAAAATCCAAAAACTTTTGCCTTCAAGGCTTATGGCCGGGAAAGTGAAGCGCAGTCCGATGGAAGCGACGACGAAGCCCGCCACGCTGATGTTGAAAAAAGCGATAAGCGTTTTAAGCGCCCCGCCTTCCAGCGGCAGCTGTTTTATGCTGAACAGGTAAACCGTCATAATCGCGGCGATAAGCGCGAACTGGGACCACTGCCGTACGTCTCGCAAAGAAAGGATCCGGTCCTTCCAGATCATGGTCCACTGCTCGCGCGACACGGCGCCTTTGTTCACCAGTGTCCGTTCAAAAGGGTCCGACGCGATGCCGTTTTGCCGTCGGCCTTCCTGGGCTCCGCTGTAACCTTTCATATACACCCATTTGGCGAAGTAGACCATCACTCCGTAAACGCACAGGACCACGCCGTAAAGCAAAGCGAAAAATTTGGCGAATTCTCCGTACCGCCCGTAAAGGAAAGACCAGATTCCCTTTGTTACCCACCACGACGGCATATACTCCGCCGTGGGCGCCTGGAGAAAGCTCAGGTATTTCGCCACTACTTCCAGGTTTGATGGATTGACCAGCCTTTCCGGCTGGATGAAGCGGAGCATCATGTAGCCGGATATCAGGGCAAGCGTGCCCAGCACCCAGACCGCGTCGCGCGTTTTTGTGGAGGGGAAAAAGTACATGAGTATCATGCTCAAGCCTATTCCGAACGCCGCGCCAAGCAGTATGAACGGGATTAGCATGAGAATGAAATAAAGGTAAAAATATAAAGACGCGTCCTTTATCCTGCCCAGCGCGAAGATATACGGCAGCAGTACCAGCACCAGTGCCCAGGACGAATAAAGCGCGGATTCTATAGTCCTGTCAATGAACAGGGCACGCACCGAAACGGGGGAGGAAAACAGGAATTTCAGGTCGGAAGAATAATAAAGGGTGTTGATGGCTGAAATCAGGCTGGAAATGGCTATCATGGAAAAAGTCATCAGCAGGGCCATGGCTGTAAGTTTCCAAGCCAGCAGCGGGCCGACTATCGCCACGCCGTCCAGATATTTCAAAACGCGGAAAAACCAGAAATACAGACCCGCCAGTATGAGTATGCCCGCGGAAACGAAGGCCAGCCGCACGAAGAATTCCCACATCTTCATGCTCAGAATGTGGTTAAACGCGCACAATACCCGCCGCTTAAGCAAAAGGCCTAACATTAAAGTTTATACTCGTCGCCGGCGGTAAGGCTGAGGAAAATATCCTCAAGGCTGACGCGCCGTCCCGTGGAGTCTATAAGGGGGCTGCCGCTTTTTTCGCGCAGTTCCTCGATCGTGCCCATCTGGATTATTTCGCCCGAGTACATGATTCCTATGCGCGTGCACAGTTTTTCCGCTATCTCAAGGATATGCGTGCACATGAAAATAGTGGTCCCGCCGTCCGCCAGTCCTTTTAATATGTGTTTCACCTGGCGCGCGCTTTTCGGGTCCAGGCCGACCATCGGTTCGTCTAAAAGCAGCACTTTCGGCTTGCGCAGCAGCACGCTCGCCAAAACCAGTTTCTGCCGCATTCCGTGGGAATAGGATTCCAGCAGTTCTCCCTTCACCCCGGACAGGTCGAACAGTTCCAGGAGTTCCGGCATTTCCTTTTCCTGTGTTCTGCGGTCAACTGAGTAAAGGTCGCCTATGAAATAAAGGAATTCCAGTCCCGTGAGTTTCGGATAGACGAACGGCTCGTCCGGCACAAGCGCGAGTTGGCGTTTCGCCTGCTCGGCCTGCTTCACTATGTCAAAGCCCGCTACGGCGGCCCGGCCCGCGGTGGGATACATCAGTCCGGACAGTATTTTAACCGTGGTTGTTTTTCCCGCGCCGTTGGGCCCCAGAAAGCCGAAAATCTCACCTGGTTTGATCGTCAGATTTATGTTTTTTACGGCGGTCAGATCGCCGAATTTTTTGGTGAGGTTTTCAATTTCAATCATGTGTCAGCATATCTTCAGTGAAGCTGTATACTTTTTGAAACGTTTTTCTATGGCGCTTTTTTTGAGTCTGTATATGGACGAAACGCTGAAATTTTCCACGTTAAACGAGGAGATAACCGTTCCGTACGCCATGGCTTTCTTTATCTCGTTTAATGACCGCCAGTTCTTGACGGTGGAGATATAGCCCATGAAACCGCCGCCGAAGCTGTCGCCCGCGCCTGTGGGATCCACGACGTCTTCCACCGGCAGCGCCGGCAGCGTTATCCTCTCTTTGCCCGTGAAAAGAGTGGCGCCGCTTGCGCCGCGCTTCACTATCACTACTTCTGGGCCCATCTGCAGAACCATGTGGCCCGCTTTTATCAGATTGTGTTCTCCGGTCAGCATGCGCGCTTCCATTTCGTTAATGAAAAGGATATGCACGCGCTTGAGCAGTTTCAGGAGGGCTTTCTTTTTGCCCGTTATCCAGAAGTTCATGGTGTCGCAGGCGATAAGGCGCGGTTTTTTTATCTGGTCCAGCACGCGCATCTGCAGGTCTGGGTCAATATTGGCCAGGAAAATGTTGGGCGTGTTTCGGTAGCTCAGCGGGAGCTGTGGGTCAAACGTTTCGAAAACGTTCAGCTCCGTCTTCTTGGTCAGCGCCTCGTTATAATCCTTGTCGTAGCTGCCGTGCCAGTGGAATGTTTTGCCTTTTTTGATTATTTCCAGTCCTTCCAGGTCTATTTTATGCGCGCGCAGTTTGGCTATGTTTTCCGCGCCGAAATCCTCGCCCGCCACGCCCACCAGCTTGACGTTGGTAAAGGCCGACGAAGCTAGTGAAAAATAAACCGCCGAACCGCCCAGCGTCTGTTCGGTTTTCCCGTGTACGGTTTCAATTGAATCAAACGCCACCGACCCGACTACGACAATAGATTTATCCATGAATGGTGCCCCGGTTTATAGATTTTCTTTGAAATCAACCACTTTATTGGCGGCCACGTATTTGCGCACGTAATAGGTGAGCAGTTCCGCCGCTTTCTGGTTCTGAAGGTTAGAGGCCACTTCGCGTTTTTTCGCTTCGGGGTCCTTCACGCTTTTCGGATCCTTCATGCCTTTCATTTCTTTCTGATAGGCGGCTTCCACTTCATCAGGCAGCACTTTCGCGGCGGAGGTCACCAGTTTTTTGAATTTTTCCGACAGCAAAGACTGGCGCAGCATTTTTTCATATTCCTCCGGGCTCATTTTATAGCTGTCCATGATAAGCCGGTAATACATCTGGTTGTTGAATTTGCCTTCGGTGAAGAACGCGGGCTGGGATTTTATGATGGACACTATTTCATAGTCCGGCACCATCATGCCGTATTGCTGGGCCGTTTCGGAAAAAATCGCGTCGGTCACCAGGTCGTTTAGCACCATCCGCTTGATCTGCGGCTCAATGGCTTCCGTGGGCACGCCCTGGTTGCGGTAGTAATCCAGCTTGCTGTTAAGCGTCTGCTGGTAAAGCTTGGTGCTTATGCCGCGGTCGCCTATTTTAAGGACGTAGCTTTCCGTGTCTTTGGTGGTCACGTAACTGCCGAGCCCCACCAGCGTGGCGAGTAGAAACATTACCGTGGTTCCTACAAAAAACAGTTTTTTGTGCTTGTTCATCCATGAGATCATTTTATTCGTCCTCTTCTTCGTCTTTTTTTGCGGGGCGGGGTTCGGCGGTTTTGCCCGCGTCTTTTATCATCGAACAGCGCCCGTCGAACGCGGCGCCTTCCTCGATGACTATTTTCCCCGTCCGTATATCGCCTTTAACCGCGCAGGTCGCAAGCAGTTCGGTGAACGACGCGGCGCACAGATTGCCGGTCACTTCTCCGCCTATGACGATGCCGTCGGCGTTCACGTCGCCTTTTATGCGGCCTTTTTCGCCGATTATGACTACGGTCGCGTCGGAGATTGAGCCTTCCATCCGTCCGTCAATGCGTATGGAGCCTTTCGCATTGACCGCGCCCTGGAAAAACGCCTCCGGGCCGATGACGGACACTCCTTCCCCGCCTTCGAAAACTTTGTCCAGCTCCTTCTTTTTCATAAAAGCCATCTAGCCTCCGTTAGATTTTGTGAGAAAATCGTCCAAATTGTCCGGCGCTTCCTCGTCTTTGCTCTCCGCGGCGTTTTTAATATACTTCAGCGGATTGACCGGCGTTCCGTCAAACCAGACCTCATAGTGCAGATGAATCCCGGTCGAACGGCCCGTGGTGCCCATTTTTGCGATCATCTGCCCGCGCTGGACCCGGTCGCCTTCCTTAACCAGCAACTGCGTGGTGTGCCCGTAAAGGGTGGAGTACCCGAAACCGTGGTCAATAAGCACGGTCTGCCCGTATCCGTAGCCCCAGCCAGCGTGGCGGACAACTCCGTCAGCCGTTGCGTAAATGGGGGTTTCGGCCTCGCCGGACAAATCAATGCCCGAATGATACTCGCTTCGCGCGCGCCCGAACGGCGAAAGCCGGTAGCCGAAATGCGAAGCCAGCCTGCCCTTGCAGGGCGGAATGGACGGCGTGGCGCGGTAAACGTTCTTCTGGTTCGCTATGTACCACGTAATTTCCTGAAAGCTCGCGAGCATTGATTTGGATTCGCTTTTCATTTCGTCAATGTTCTTCTTGAAAAGGCTTTCGCTTATTTCCGACGCTTTCGTTTCAAGAATGGACTTGAAACCCAGGCTGTCCTCATATTCCGACGGCTTGCCTTCTATTATGGCCGTTTTGCTGCCCATGCCCAGCACCTCACGCAGCTGCTGTTCCGTTTGGCGGGACATGGTCAGGTATTTGCGCCCGTCTTCAATTTCACCGGCGATATAGGAAATCTTCGCGCGCAGAACCTTATTGTCGGCTTTGGTTATGTAATAATCCGCGTGTCTGCTGACGATAAAGCAGGCCCAGGAAGTAAACCCTGCCCACAGCAATAAAGCCGAAACAAGGAACGGCATCGAAAAGCTCATTTTCCATGAAGGCAGCGGCCCGTGGGGGATAACGAGGATGTCAACAGGCCGTTTCCAGCTTTTTTTTAGCGCGCTCCAAAGTTTGCCCATACTATACTATTCTATTATGGTTATAGAGCGAAGTCAAATAGCTTTTATTCTTTCATGAAATCCGGATTGATGACGGGCATGTTTTCCTGCCTGGCCGGGGCATTGGAACTGGTTCCGGCGGCGGGTTTAACCGCGGACTGGATTGTTTTTATTCCCATTGCCTGCACTTTCCCGATTGATTTCAGCAGCTGCGGATCCGTGCTGACTTCCCGCATGAGCGCGGCGAAGTCCGGTTTTGTGGCGTGCTTGATGAACACCATGTTGACCATCGGATTGCTGAGCGCGAGGGCAATAGTCGCCGGATCGGGGTTCGACAGGTTTATGCCGGCTTTCTGCATGTCGGCCAGGAAAGCTTTGGCCGCCGGCCTGTTCTTATATTTCAGGAAGGCTTTGAAAATCTCATCCGAAGCGGCGCGCACGTCGTTTGCCTTGACCGGGGCTTTGGGCGCAGCCGGTTCCTCCGGCGCGTAATCCTGTTCTGTCCGGGTGTTGGTTATCAGCATGCGCGAGGCTGGAAATTGCACGGGATCTTCCCTCGGCGTGGTGGTTGATGAAATGAAAATTCTGGCCGCGGACGCCCGTTCCGGTCTGCCGGCGAACTTGTTTTGCAGCTGCTTGCGCAGTTCGAAATACATGAAAACCGACAGGACCAGCGCGGCTGTGATCACCGCCACCAGGACAATAACCAGCACACTGGTGGGATTGGACGGTTTTCCTTCCGTTTCCTCTTTTTCCGGCTCGTTACCGGGGACGTAATAGACGACTTCCGTGTCCTGCACGGCCGGTTTTTTCCACTTATACATTAGGGCTCCCCGATTAAAAAAGGAAAATAGCTTTTATGACGATACCCCGGAGTTCCAGCAGTGTTTTTGAGGCGTCTTCCAGAACTTTGAAAAAAGTCAGGAACGCGGCATACTCCGGACTGTTGATATCCGGGAAAAAAAACTGTCCCTTTTCCAGGAAAGCGTCAAGATTCACGCCGTCAATACTTATCTGCTCGGCATTAGTGAATAACAACACATAGCCGTCATCCGCGGGATCAAGCCAGTCCGGCATGTCGCTAAGGCAGTCGGCAAGCGCATCCCAGTTCTGCCCGAAATATTCCGGGAAAGAAAGTTCGGCTGCCAGCAGCGCGAGCAGCGATTCCTTGTCCACGACCGCCGAGCAGTCAATGTGCATAACATGATAAGAGAACGCCGCCTCTTCGATAGTCCTCGCAAGCGATTTCTCCGCGAACACTACGGCAGGTACTTCTTTGTTTGCAATTACTTTTTTTATCCCCATATCCTTTATACATTATAATAAAAAAGGACCGCCAGAAAAGCGCGGTCCTTTTTTTGCTGAA
>JBAYFS010000098.1:0-8265 GCA_041667045.1 Elusimicrobiaceae bacterium
CTTTCCAGCGGTATGTCCGCAGTTCCAGGAAATACGGCCCTTTTCCGCCGCGCACGTGCGCGACGGCGGTTTTTGCCGCGTTCCACACGGCTTCGGCGTTATTGCCGTCCACCGTGTCGTTCGGAATGCCGAAGGAGCCCGCCCGTTTGGCTATGGACGGATGCGCGTGCCTAGCTCGGGAATTGGAATTGGTGGCGTAAAAATTGTTTTCGCACACGAACAGGACGGGCAGTTTTTTCAGCGCGGCGAAATTCAGTGTTTCCTGCAAAATGCCCTCATCCGCCGCCCCGTCGCCGAAAAAGGATACCCCGATCGCTTTCTCTCCGCGCATTTTAAAAGCCAGCGCGGCTCCGGCGCCCAGAGGAATAGAGCCGCCCACTATGGCCGTCGTGCCCATGCAGCCCGCCGCGGTGTCCACGAAGTGCATGGAGCCGCCCTTGCCCTTGGTGCAGCCTGTTGTCCTGCCGTAAAGTTCCGCGGCAATGCTCGCCACGTCGGCGCCTTTGGCGATGTAGTGCCCGTGGTTGCGGTGGGTGCTGAAAATGTAATCCTCTTTTTTCAGATGCGCGCACACTCCGGCGGCGCAGGCTTCCTGCCCGATGTAGAGGTGGACGGGGGTTTTCATGTCCTGGCGCGGGTAGGCGCCGACGATTTTTTCCTCGAAAGCGCGTATTTTGAGCATTTTTTCCAGCAGGTCTTTTTTTACGTTTTGCGGGATTCTAGGCATAGTTATATGAAATTGACATGCTCCGACGGGTGCGTAAGCTCCCAGAGATAGCGGTTTATATGTTCCATCCGGCAGTTAAGCCTGCAATGCGAAGCGTCCAGGCCGCCGCAGACGAATTCAAGCGATTTTTTCCGTTTCTCGCCTTCCCATATTTCCTTGAAGGTCCGGTCGTTTATGTTGCCGTAGAGGAAGCGCTCGTCCTCCAGATACATGCTGCAGCCCCATACGTTGCCGCCCGCGTCTATATAGCTCCAAAACGGCAGGGCGAGGCATTTGTCATAGCCTTTGTCGCCGGAATCCCAGGACTTCATGGTGTTTTTCCGGAAGATGACCGAAAACTTTTCGTCGTTTAAATATTCCGCTTTTTCCGCCAGCGCCATGAAATCAGCGTATTTGATGTCTTTGTAGAGATTGGTTTTGCTCTGCGGATGCTGGGAATACGGTTTGATGACCAGATACTTCATCCCGATCCGTTTCGCGATTTTCGCCAGCGTTTCGATCTCGTGCGCGTTATCCGGCAGAAGAACCATCTGCATGCCTAGCACGCATCTGTAATTCTTTTTAGCCGCCAGTTCCGCGGCGTAGGACAGGTTGGCGATTATCTTGTCAAAATCAGTTTCTTTCGTGCGGTGGATTTTTGCGTGCGTTTCCTTCGTGCCGCCGTTGATGCTGACTTTTATCCAGGAAACGTTTTCAAGGCATTCGTCCGCTTTTTGGGGCGTGAAAAGCGCGCCGTTCGTGGTGAAAGACGTGTCAATGCCGGCGGCCTTGGTGAAATTGGTTATTTCCGGCATGTCCTTATGCAGAAAAGGTTCGCCTTCTCCGGCGAACATAACGCTTTTCAAGCCGAGTTTAGCCATTTCCGGCATTCTTTGCCTGAGGATTTCCGTGTCCAGAAACCGCGGCTTGTAATCCATGAAATCGAGCGCGCAGTAGGTGCAGCGGTGGTTGCATGCGCCGGAGGGGGACATTTCGGCGTAAAGCGGATAGATGTTCTCGCCGTTCATCCAGCGGGCGACACGGTCCGGGTGGTAAATCAGTTTGTGGCTGTCTATTCTGTATTTGTCTGTCATATTATTTCAGCAGGGTGGTTATGAATTTGAAAAGCGGCACCGGTTCTATGGATGAGCGGTTGCACACTATGCCGACTTTGAGCGCGGCGGCGGCGTTGCCCACGAAGCCGATTAATTCCGGCGGCAGGCCTGCCGCGGCGAGCGGCGCGGTTACGGAAAGATAGGAATCGCCCGCGCCCACGCGGTCCACAATCTTGCTTGAAAAAACGGGTGTTTCGAAAAACGATCCGCCGTTGTATGTTGTGGAGCCCAGGTGTCCGCGCGTGATGGATATCTGCGAGCAGGACAGCTTGCCCGAAAGGGCGGTTATAAGATTGCGGACTTCGCCGTATTTATCGTGCGAGGCGAGCCTTATTTCCGGCTCGTCAATGCACACGTAATCGGCCCGCGAGTATTTGGTGACCAGGTTGTAGCCGTTATTCGCCGAATTGGTTTGCGCGTTAACCGCCAGGAAGCGGGCTTTGTTGAGGCATTGGATCAGCCTGTCGTTGATAAGGCCGTGCCCGAAGTCCGAAACCAGCACGAGGTCGTATTCTTTGATGACGGAATCCAGATACGAAAGCATTTCCCGCTCGGTGTCTTGGGGAAGGGGACTGTCTTCCAGAAAAGCCACTTCAAACAGTTTGGTCAGGAAAACCGGCTCCACGAACCGGCGTTTCACCACGGTGCAGGTGTCGGGGCGGCTGAAAAATCTGGTTTTTATGTTGGGTTTGAGGCTCTTTTTGATGTATTCTTCCTTCGAATCTTTCGCGCCCAGGCAGGTAAGCAGGGTTACGTCGTCGCAAAACCCCGCTATGTGATTGGCGCAGGCCAGCACGCCGCCAGCGAACTGCTCGTCGCTGATGAACTTGGTGGTTATGATATTGTCTTTTGGGGACTTGCCTAGCCCTTTGCAGTAGTGGTATTCGTCAATAATAACGTCGCCAACGACCAGCACTTTCAGTTTTTTCACCGATTTGATTTTGTCTATCACCGTTTCCGGAGATAATTTCAGCTTGAAGTCCTGAAGAAACTCGCGCGTAGCCTCCGGGAAAACGCCGAAAAACTTGTTTAGCAGTTCGGTGGAGCTGAAAGTTATTTCGTTGGTGAAACGGAGCGTGCCGCCGACGGATTCTATCGCGCGTTTTTCTTCGGCAATGCCGCCGGTGATGTCTTTTTCCGCCGCGGCGTATTCAGAGCCTTTGATATAAACACTCGGCCGGACCGTTTTCAGCATTTCAACCGCCGTGGCCCATTCATTTATGGCTACAAAATCAACCGCGTTAAGCGAAGCCAGCGTTTCCGCGCGCAGGTGTTCGGTGAAAACCGGCCTGCCCGGCCCTTTGTTGACGTGTCTGTCCGGCGTGACCGTCACTACCAGGATATCACCCTCTTTTCTGGCTGCCTGGATGTGTTTTATGTGGCCCGGGTGCATCAGATCGAAAACACCGTGGCATAAAACCACGGTTTTGCCCTGCAGCTTTAGCTGGACGACCTTTTCCGCCAGGCCGGCGATGGAAAGGATTTTCGTATTATAACTTGAATGCATAATAAAATATCCTGTGCGCAAATATATATTTTATAAGAGTAACATTTCTTCAATATACTGCGCAAATGCGTCCGAAAGAGCCTTCAGGCAGGCAGTGTTCCCCGCTTTTACGGTCCGCTAAGCAATTGCTTATTGTCAGTAAGTAAATGCCGTTAATCGGTAACATGTGAACGATATACGGCAAATAGTTATTGACAAACGGCAATAAACCTGCTATAATATGGTTGTAATACGGCTTCCACGTGATAAGAGGAAGCAAATATAGAGAATACTAAAGGAGAGATATATGGAAAACAAACGTATGGAACTGGTAAAAGGGTACGCGAGGATAATTCGTTTCTTTGTCGGAATTGCTTTGGCTCTGTGCTTGGCAGCGTTGTTTCTGGTTGTGGGATCTGTGCTGGCTTATGGCATGGGTGGAAACAACCTTGCCGAGATTGTTGTTGGTGCTATGCGCGATGGTGTGGGAATCTGGATGTATTTCGTTATGTGGCTGTTGCTGTCAAACATTATAGCCGGGCGCATTTTTGAAATGGCAAACGTGCAAAAGCTCAAGACCATAGCCTACCTTAATATGGCGAGCATAGGGATGTCATTGTCGTCCATGTTTGCGGGAACATATTTAAAGGGCTGGGATATTGAAGTAATTAACCATGATATAAATTCCGCCGGCTCCAAAATCACAATGGTATTTGTTTTTCTGGTAATTGCATATATTCTTGAAGAGGCGTGTCGTCAGCATGAAGAAGGAAAACTCGTTATCTAGCATGAGGGGATTATGGCTATAATTATTAATTTAGACGTTGTGCTTTCGAAAAACAAGTGCGCTTCAAAAGATTTGGCCGAAGCGGTTGGCATAACCGCGCAGAATCTGTCGGTGCTGAAAACGGGCAAGGCAAAAGCCATACGGTTTTCAACGCTTGAAGCCATTTGCAAATATCTCAACTGCCAGCCCGGAGATATTCTGGAATATAAGCCGGATGAACTGGCTTAACGCGGATTGAAAGGAGCTGCCGTTCCGCCGAGAAAGGACGTTCCTGTTTTTGAGAACAGCTCAGACGATTGCGGCGGTGCCGGGGGAAAGGGCCCTTCCCCATGACACCAGCGCAGTTCAGCCCAGGTATTTGAACCAGTCTTTGGTCGCGCCTTCTATTTTTTCCGGAGTCCAGACCGGGGCTTCTCGCCAGTAGTCTATGTTTTTAAGGATTTCCGCCACGCCCTTTTCAAACGAAACTTTGGGGTTCCAGCCTAGCAGTTTTTTAATTTTTGCCGTATCCGCGAAAGTGCAGTCCGGTTCGCCGGGGCGTTTGGGGATATGGGTAACTTCTCCGCCCAGCAGTTCCACCAGTCGGTTCACGCTGTAGGTGCCGCCGGAGCCCACGTTCATGATCTCGCCCTGCAGGGCGGATTCGGAGGCGGTGAAAAAAGCGTCCGCCACGTCGGTCACATAAGTGAAATCGCGGGTCTGCCTGCCGTCGCCAACGACGGTGAACGGTTTCCCGGCCAGCTTTTGGGCGAGAAAAACTCCGAATACCGCGCCGTAAGTGCCGGAAGTGCGCGAGCGCGTCCCGTAGACGTTAAAAAGCCTTAGCGCGATAACCGGCATTTTATAAACGCGGTGCCAGTGCATGGCGGTCTGCTCTCCCAGATTCTTGGTCAGGGCGTAGGGATATTCCGGGCGGATGGCGGCGTCTTCGCCGGTCGGGTATTTATCCGGAATGCCGTAGCAGGAGGAGGACGCTGTGTATAAAAACTTTTTCACTTCGTTAAGCCTGGAACACTCCAGCACGTTCATCGTGCCCAGCACGTTCGAGCGGTAATAAGACACGGGATTCACTATCGAGGGCACAATGTCCGCCAGGGCGGCCATGTGGAAGACCTTGTCTATGCCCTTGAAAAACGGTTTTATGGTTTCCAGTTCGGTTATGTCGGCTTCTATAAGTTTTAATTTGGGATTGCCTTTGTGGTGGGCCAGATTGTGCGGCCTGCCCGTGGAAAAGTTATCCAGCACTACGACTTCGTGGCCTTCTTTCAGCAGTCGGTCCACGACGTGGCTGCCGATAAATCCGGCTCCGCCGGTAACTAAAGATTTCATGTTTTGCTCCCGAAAAAAGTTTGTGCGACCGCCTGGCGAGGCTTTTTCTGTTTTTGCCGCAGGTCCTGAACTTCTGCGGCGGAAGGCAAAGCGCGCAGGCGGGTGTTTCCCGTACTTATGGCATTATACTTTTTAACCTGTGCCCGCACAATTTCAGCCCGGGAACGCCGGTATGCGGCCCCTGCCCGCTGTTTTTATTATTTTCCGGCGGGTGGGGAAAATGCTAAAAATATAGATATGCCCGTTTGCCGCAATATTTTGCCCTGCCCTTGCGTTATATGAGTATGGTTGAGCCTTTCCTGTCAGTCATAATACCAGCCTATAACGAAGAAAACCGCTTGCCCGCCACCCTGCGCGATTTGGACGGGTATTTGTCCGCGCGGAATTTCCGTTACGAAATAATAGTGGTTAACGACGGTTCCGGAGACGGCACCGCCGCCGTCGTGCAAAAGCTGTCTTCCCAAATAGCAAATTTAAGGTTGCTTTCCAACACGGCGAATCGCGGAAAAGGCGCGGTTATCCGGCAGGGTATGTTGGCGGCGGAGGGGACCTGGCGGCTTTTTATGGATGCGGACAATTCCACCTCCATTAAGGAACTGGACAAGCTGATGCCCTGCCTGCGTTCCGGCTACGATGTGGCGATCGGCTCGCGCGCGGTCAAAGGCGCGAAACTGCTGCCCCCGCAGCCTTTTTACAAGCGCGTGCTGAGTTATTTCGGCAATTTGTTCATCCAGCTGCTTTTAACGCCGGGAATTAGAGACACGCAGTGCGGCTTTAAGTGCTATTCGCGCGCCGCGGCGCAAAAGGTCTTCCGCCTCACCAGGATAAACAGCTGGGGGTTCGACGCCGAGGCTCTGGCTTTGGCTCAGGCTTTTGGATACCGGATACGGGAAATCCCCGTTTTCTGGGCCAACGATATAAGAACGCATGTGCGGGGCGCGGATTATTTTCAGGTTCTTTTTGACACCGCCAAAGTGCGCTGGCGTTTATGGCGCAACGCCTACCGCATAGAATCTCCTGATGAAATTTAAAGAAAAAATCCCCCAAATTATCGCGGGACTTATTATTGCCGCCGCGTTTTTTCTGATGCTGGTTCCGGCTATGCGGGACTCGGCTGTAATGGACGAAATAGCGCACATTCCCGCCGGGTACTCCTATGTGCGGTATTTGGATTACCGGTTAAATCCCGAACATCCTCCTTTCACCAAAGCCTTTTGCGCCCTGCCGCTGTTGTTTCAGAAAGTCAATTTTCCGCTGGAAAAGGAGTCCTGGAAAACGGAGCTTAACTCGCAGTGGGCGCTGGGTACGCAGTTTCTTTACGAGTCCGGCAACGATGCGGACAGGATAATTTTCAGCTGCCGCATGATGGCGGTTCTGCTGACTCTTGTTCTCCTGTGGTTCATCTATTTCTGGGCAAGCGCGCTGCTGGGCGGGAGCTGGGCCCTGCTGCCCTTGGCGCTGACGGCTTTTTCGCCGAACTTTCTGGCGCACGGGCATTATGTCACGCTGGATGTCGGGGCGACGCTCGGTTTCCTGGTTTCCCTGTATTTCTTTTTCAAATTCCTTGATAATCCCGTGCCGCGCAACAGCGTTGCCGCCGGACTGGCTTTTGGTTTTGCCCTGCTCATGAAATTTTCCGCGGTTCTTCTGGGCCCTGTTTTCATCGCGCTTGCGCTGATTGCCGCGGCGCGGAAATGCCTGAAAGATAAGGGCAAGGCCGCGAGCGGTTTCTTTTTTAAATACGCGCGTGGGTTGTTTCTGGTGTTCGCCGCTGGCAGTCTGCTGGTTTATGCGGCGTATTTTTTATTCACCTTCAATTATCCGCTGCCGCGGCAGATAGCGGACACCCGCGCCACACTGCAGACATTCCCGGGCAAGTATCTGCCCGTCGCGATAAGGGCCATGTCGGCGGACCGGATTCTAAGGCCGGCCGGGGAATATCTGCTGGGCGTTAAAATGGTTATCAACCGCGCGAAATACGGCAACGCGCATTATTTTCGCGGCGTGCTTACCGAGTTCGGAACCCCGGCCTATTTTCCGCTGGTTTTTCTGATGAAGGAAACGCTTCCGGCGCTTATTATACTTTTCGCGGCTTTTCTGCTGGGCGCGCGGCGTCTGTCGGGCGGTGTTTATGAGGATGGTGACCGGGCGGGGTTCGGCATTCTTCTGTTTGTGGGCGCGTATTGGCTATGCAGCGTGCATAGCAGCCTTAATATCGGGTTGAGGCACGTTATGCCGACCTTGCCGTTTCTGTACCTTTTAGCCGCGCGCGAAATTAAGTTTTATTTTGAAAAACCGTGTTCGCACCGGACAAAGGCGGCAGGGTATGCCGTTTTGTCCGGGCTGTTGGTTTGGCTTTTGTGCGGGGCTGTGGTTTCGTTTCCGAATTATCTTTCAAGATTTAACGAGTTCTTCGGCGGCAACAGGAACGGATACCGGTTTGTCACTGATTCTAATTTCGACTGGGGCCAGGATCTCAAGCGTTTGCGGGACTGGACTCCTCCGTTCGGAGAAAAAACAGATAAAATCGCGGTGGACTATTTCGGCGGCGGGAATGTCAAATACTATTTGGGCGGACGCGCGGAGCTTTGGAATTCCGCCGCTGGCAATCCATCCGAACGCGGGATAAAATGGCTGGCGGTTTCCGTGAATACTATTCAGAACGCGGTTTCCCCGCCGGACGGCTATTGCACGCGCAAACCTGCGGACGAATACCGCTGGCTGAAAAACCCGCTTTCACCGGATTATGTGGCGGGCACTTCAATTTTCATTTATAAACTTCCGAGGCTTTGAAGCGAGTCTGAGTCGCTTTTTTTGGCAATAAAAAAGCCGGAGGGGAATC
>JBAYFS010000099.1:0-8246 GCA_041667045.1 Elusimicrobiaceae bacterium
CTCCCGCTGAAGCAGGTGGGAAGGGTTGGGCTGTTCGCCCATTAAAGCGGTACGTGAGCTGGGTTCAGTACGTCGTGAGACAGTACGGTCTCTATCTGCTGTGTGCGAAGGAAACTTGAGGGGAGCTGACCTTAGTACGAGAGGGCCAGGTTGGACGAACCTCCTGTATACCAGTTGTCGTGCTTTGCGGCATGGCTGGTTAGCGGTGTTCGGTAGGGATAAACGCTGAAAGCATATAAGCGTGAAACCCGCCCCAAGATTAGGTTTCCCTTCCTCGCAAGAGGACTAAAGATCTCCAGAAGACTACTGGTTTGATAGGCTAGAAGTGTAAGCACAGCAATGTGTTAAGCTAACTAGTACTAATCGATCGTGAGGCTTGGCCATATTCTTAAATCTAATGGCAATTTTGATGTTAGGTAAATTGACATTCTTTCAGACTAATTTAACAAAAGAACGGTAAGGAATAAGACTGGTGGTATTTCCTAAGAGGTCACACCCGTACCCATTCCGAACACGGCAGTTAAGCTCTTAAGGGCCCATGGTACTAACGCCCATCTCGGCGTTGGGAGAGTCGGACGCTGCCAGTCTCATCCCTTACCGTTCTCTATGATTTTGTATGACCGCCCTATTAATTTAGGGCGGTCATTTTTTTTGGTTTGCCGCAGTGGTGTGTTGCTTTGTAAATTTGAAGGATCTGCCATTGTTACGTTTGTCGCAAGCTTGTTGGCGGATTTTTGCTAGCAACGCGGTCACGCATTGCATTTAACAACTTGAGAACTGTCTGACAAATGGGGTAATGTCACCCGCACCGCTTTTTGCCTGCGCCTTTGCGCGTTCTGACTTGCCGACCAAAGCGCCTGCTCGTTTACGCTCCGCTCGGCTAAAAATCCGCGTTTTCGCTTACAAGAGTATTTGTGTGGTGCCTTTTGCTCATTTTTGCAATTCACGCGCAGTTAGTCGAATCAACACCCGTTGAAATTATTGTGATTGGCCGATGGAGCGGCGTTGATTTTCCGGCATTGCAAACCGGGCCGGTTTATCGGATTGTTCTCAAAATTGTGTTGTATGAGCCGGCCGGAGGATGGGCTTGAAATTCCGTATAGACGGGCAAGGGAATTTTGTGTTAAACACCTCCGGTATCGTGGGAGTTTTTTGAAGTCAGTATGTTTGTTGCCGCATGAGAGTCTTATCAATATTGTTACGTTTTGCCGGATAATCGTAAAATTTTGCGAGCGAATGTGCAATATCTCGGCTCAGCCGATGCTCTGTCTGGCAGGGATATATTTGGCATTTGTGAGGTCTTTATTGGTGCCAAGCTCTTTATAATATTGTGGTCATCCATTTTTGTAATTATGTTGCATTTATGTTAAATATAAAAAGCACCTCGAAAAACACGCCAATTGTAAGATTATTGTAATTTTATTGATTATTTTATGCTGAGTTTTTTCCAAAAAAACCGTTCCGTAATCGGAAATCCGGCGCAAATCCGGCGTGTGTCACATTTTCGATTTGATTGTCTACCCGATAACTGACGGATAGTATTTTTTTGCGCAATATGGTAAGATTTAAAGTGCTATGAACCTGAGCAAAGAGCAAAAAATAGAAAGATCGTCGAAACTGGCTGAGGAAATCAAGTCAGCGGACGGCTTCTTTTTCGCTTCTTACCAGGGGCTAAAGTTCGTCGAGCTCGCAAAATTAAGGGAGAAGCTCGGCGGAGTGAACTCAAGGTTCCGCGTTGAGCGCAATTCGACAGTGTCGTTTGCGCTGAAAAACGCTGGAATCGGCGAAGTTCCTGAAGCCTCGGTACTGAAGGGACCCACGGCTCTGACCACCATCAGCAAGGGCGGCGATTTAGTCATGACCGCCAAGGTGTTGGCAGAGTTTGAAAAAGAATTCCCGGCGCTGAAAGTGAAAGCCGGTTTTTCGTCGAAAAGTTGGTTCAGTGAAGAGCAATGCGTAAAGCTGTCGAAGCTTGGCACGAAAGCGGAAACGCTTAGCCATCTCGCCGGCGCTCTGTATACGAGCGTCAGCCGGATTGCGTCCGTGCTGCAGGCCCCGATCCGCGATCTCGCGTTCGTTCTGAAAGCTCTCGAAGATAAAAAGAGTCGAGAGGGCGCAACTGCCGCCTGACGCTGGCGCAAGCCCGTGTCAACAGACAGTTGGTAGCCCCGCAAGGGATAAACATCCGCATCCTCAACAGGATGGCTACCCAAAAAACCAGGAGAGAATTAAAATGGCCACAATGACCAAAGACCAAATGATTGAAGCAATTGCCTCGATGACAGTTCTGGAACTTTCCGAACTCGTTAAGGCAGTGGAAGAAAAATTTGACGTAAAAGCCGCGCCCGCCATGGGTGCAGTCGCAGTCGCCGCGCCCGCCGCGGCCGCCGCGGTTGAAGAGAAGAGCTCGTTTAACATCGTGCTCACCGGCCTTACCGACACGACGAAGAAAATCGGCGTCATCAAGGTCGTCCGCGAAATCACCGGACTCGGACTGAAAGAAGCGAAAGACCTCGTTGAAGCCGCCCCCAAGCCGATCAAGGAAAACGTTGAAAAGGCTGAAGCGGAAGACTTCAAGAAGAAACTTGTTGAAGCCGGCGCAGTTATTGAGCTTAAGTAAACCACAGAATCAGTTTGTATGATATCTCACCCCGCCGGCCCGTAGCAAGGGGCCGGAAGGGGGTGGGATATGTCCGGTAAAGAATTGCGGAAAACAGAACGCGTTTTTCATGAACTCATTTTCCGCGGTTGGGTTGAAAAATCCAACTACGGAAAATGAGAAAGCCGGGACCCCAAAATATAAGAGGTATAAATGAAACAAGTCAATTTTGCCAAGATTCCGCAGACATTGAAATTACCTAACCTGCTTGAGCTTCAAAAACGCTCCTTCGCCGAGCTTTTGCAGAAGGACGCAAAGCCCAGCGAGCGCGAGCTCAAGGGTCTTCACGCCGCGTTTGTCGACGTTTTCCCGATAGAGGCGCCCGATTCCAGCATGAAGCTGGACTTTATCCGCTATGAAATGGGTGACCCGCGTTACATCACTCCCGAGGAAGCCGCCGTCCGTGACGGAACATACAGCGCGCCACTTAAAGCGTGGCTTACCCTTTCCGTGCGCCAAAAAAACGGAAAGCTTAAAGAGGTTATGGAGCAGGACGTAACGCTTTGTGATCTGCCTCTGATGACGGATAGCGGCTGTTTCATTTTTAACGGAGCGGAACGCGTTATCGTCAGCCAGTTGCATCGCTCTCCCGGCGTTATTTTTGAAGAGGACGAAGAGAAAAAACAGTCCACCATCGGCAAACAGCTGTATTTCGCCCGCATTATTCCGTATCGCGGCGCCTGGGTGGAATTCGAATTTGACTTGGCAAACGTTTTGTGGGTCCGTCTGGACCGCAAGAAAAAAATCCTCGCGACCACTTTCCTGCGCGCCTGCGGACTGGAAACCAACGCGGAAATCCTGCAGACTTTCTATCCTTTCGAGGAAGTGGACGTGAAACCGGCGGCGGCCGATGAAATCATCGGGCGTTACGCCGTGGAAGATATAGTTGACACCGCGACCGGCGAAGTGCTGTGGAACCTCGATGAGCGCTCCACCGAGCCCATTGACGACAAGGCTTTCAAGCTTTTCGTGGACCGCAACATTCATAAAGTGAAACTCATCTGCGGCAATCCCAAACAGGAAAACCCCGCGATCCTGCTTACTCTTGACAGCAGAAAAGACACCACCCGCACCGCGAAAGAAGCCCAGCAGGACATTTACAAAAAGCTCCGCGGACAGGATTTCGTGGTGAAAGAGCAGGCCGAGCAGTTCCTTGAAAATCTTATTTTCGACAATCTGCGCCGCTACGATTTAAGCTTCGTGGGCCGCTACAAGGTTCTTAAGAAACTGATGCCGATTTTCGAAGAGATCAAGATGATCAACCCGAAACGGTTCAACATTCCGGCTGACAAGCGCAGAACGCTTTGCACGGAAGACATTGTTGCGACGGTGAAATATCTACTCGCGCTTAACAGCGGGCAGTCACACATTGACTATAAAGGCAAGAAATTTTCCTTCGGAATAGACGACATCGACCATCTGGGCAATCGCCGCGTTCGCGGTATCGGCGAACTGCTGGAAAACCAGATCCGGGTCGGCCTTTCCCAAATGGGCCGCACCGTGCGCGACAGAATGAACAAGGATGACGAGAATCCGACGCCCCGTTCCCTGGTGAACGCGCAGCCTGTCCAGGCCATCATACGGAAGTTTTTCGGAACCAGCCAGCTTTCCCAGTTCCTGGACCAGATCAACCCCCTGTCGGAACTGACGCATAAACGGCGTCTGTCCGCGCTGGGCCCCGGCGGTCTTAACAGAAAACGCGCCGGCTTCGAAGTCCGCGACGTGCACCACACGCATTACGGGCGCATTTGCCCCATTGAAACGCCGGAAGGTCCGAACATCGGTCTTATCACTTCCATGGCATGTTTTGCTCGGGTGAACGAATACGGCCTTATCGAAGCGCCTTATAAACGGGTGGAAGACAAAAAAGTCACCTCCCGGGTGGATTATCTGACCGCCGACAAGGAAGACGAATTTAAAGTCGCCCAGTCCAACACGCCGGTGGACGCGAATTCCGTGATATCCACGGATACCGTTTACACTCGCTATCGCTCGGACTATCCCATTCTCACGCCGGATCTGGTCAACTATATGGATATTTCGCCCTTGCAGGTGATATCCGTATCCGCAGCCCTTATTCCTTTCTTGGAACATGACGACGCGAACCGCGCTCTCATGGGTTGCAACATGCAGCGCCAGGCAGTGCCGCTGATGCTGCCGGAATTCCCCATGGTCGGCACCGGCATTGAAAACGCCTGCGCCGCCGATTCCGGAGCCTGCTGTGTGGCGAAGCGGAGCGGACGGGTGATTTACTCATCCGGCGATCTCATCGCCGTTCAGCCGGACGACGGAAAGCTTCCCAAAGTAGACATGTACCGCCTTACCAAGTATAAACGCTCTAACCAGGATACCTGCATAACCCAGGTTCCGTTATCAAGGAGCGGCGACCGCGTTAAAGAAGGTGACGTTCTTGCCGACGGACCCGCGTCCAAAGCCGGACAGCTGGCGCTGGGCCGTAACCTGCTTGTGGGTTTTTTGAGCTGGGAAGGCTATAACTACGAAGACGCCATTCTTGTGTCCGAAAAGCTGGTTAAGGAGGACGTTTTCACGTCCATCCATCTCCACGAGTTCGAAACCGAAGCCCGCACCACCAAACTGGGCCCCGAAGAAATCACGCGGGACATACCGAACGTCGGCGCGGACGCGCTGTCACACCTGGATGATCAGGGCATAGTGATGCCGTCCACCGTGGTTCAGCCCGGCGATATTCTGGTCGGGAAAGTCACGCCCAAGGGCGAACAGCAGCTGACGCCGGAAGAACGGCTTCTGAAAGTCATTTTTGGACGCAAAGCGGAAGACGTTGTTGACGCTTCCCTGCGCGTTCCGCCCGGAGTGAGCGGCAAAGTGGTTGGCACGCGCGTTTTCGTGCGCAAGGAAAAACTTTCCAAAATAGAAGAGCGCGCCAGACTGCGCCAGATCGAGCAGAACCGTGACAAGCAGCTGGAAAGCGTTACCGCCCAGCGCAAAGCGGCCCTGGAAAATCTGAAGGCCGGCGGCGGCGATAAGGCGGAAGAAGAGCGGATTAACCTGTTCTTTAAACTGCTGGAGAAAAAAGCGAACGACGAGTTTGAACGGGAGATCGAGTTGTCCAAACAGGGCGACGAGCTTGCCGTGACCGTCAATAAATCCGTTAAGGTTTATGTCGCGGCGAAACGCAAGCTCCAGGTCGGCGACAAGCTTTCTGGCCGCCACGGAAACAAGGGCGTCGTCGCGAAAATCCTGCCGGAAGAGGATATGCCTTTCATGCCGGACGGGACTCCGATTGACATCGTGCTTTCCCCTCTGGGCATTCCCTCCCGCATGAACGTGGGCCAGTTGTTTGAAACCATGCTGGGCTGGGCTGGCATTCAGCTCGGCACGCAGATGGTCTGCCCCGTTTTCGACGGACCGACCGAAACCCAGGTGATTGACAAAGTTAAAGAGGCCCGTAGCGCCCTCATGGCGCAAGGCGTGCCGGAAAAATATCTGCCCGATGAATATTGCAGGATCACCCTTTACGACGGACGCACCGGTATTCCGTTTGTGGAAAAAGTGACCATCGGGTACATGTACATCATGAAGCTCAACCATCTGGTTGAAGACAAAGTGCACGCGCGTTCCACGGGCCCGTACAGCCTTATCACCCGTCAGCCGCTGGGCGGAAAAGCCCAGTTCGGAGGACAGCGGTTCGGCGAAATGGAAGTTTGGGCCATTGAAGGTTACGGAGCCACCTATATACTGCAGGAATTCCTGACCGTCAAATCGGACGACTTCGTGGGCCGCACCAAGATGTACGAAGCGATTATCAAAGGCGAACCGCCGCAGCAGCCGGGCGTGCCGGAATCGTTTAAGGTCTTGATTAAAGAACTTCAGGCGCTTGGATTGAGCGTGAATCTTTTAAAGGCCAACGGGGACGGCGAGCTGATACCCGCGAAGGCGGAAGCCGCAGAATCCTCCAAGACCGCAACGGCGGGCAAGGCACAGGGGTAACTGAACTATGTTAGATACGGTAAAGAAGACCAAGAAACCCGAAGAAATGAACTTCTTTGACTTTAACGCTATCAAGCTTGGGATCGCAAGTCCGGAACAGATCTTCGAGTGGTCCAGCGGCGAAGTCAAAAAACCCGAAACAATCAATTACCGCACCTTAAAGCCCGAGCGTGACGGTTTGTTTTGCGAACGCATTTTCGGCCCCACCAAAGATTACGAATGCTCCTGCGGAAAATACCGCTGGGTGAAATACAAAGGCATGGTGTGCGACCGATGCGGAGTGGAAATAACCGAGAGCAAGGTGCGCCGCGAAAAAATGGGTCATATCGACCTCGCGGTGCCCGTGGCGCATATCTGGTTCCTGCGCAAAACACCATCCAGAATCGGCATTATTCTGGATATGAAGGCGTCGGACCTCGAAAGAGTGGTCTATTACGCCAGCTATGTGGTGTTGGAAGACGTGGTTGATCCCGTTTCCCAGCGCGCGGAACTGCACAAAGGCGATCTCCTGACCGACGCGCAGGTGCGCGAAATCCGCAAAAAACACGGAATGCGGCTTAAAGTGGGCATCGGAGCGTCGGCTATCCGCCAGCTGCTTGAGATGGTTGATTTCAATTCCGAAATTCCGAAACTGCACGAACAGCTTAAAGACAGCCATTCTGAAGTGGAGCGCTCCAAACTGCTCCGGCGCGTGAAA
The DNA here is from genome assembly GCA_041667045.1 of Elusimicrobiaceae bacterium. Taxonomy (GTDB): domain Bacteria; phylum Elusimicrobiota; class Elusimicrobia; order Elusimicrobiales; family Elusimicrobiaceae; genus JAQVSV01. Next base: position 7,326 of record JBAYFS010000099.1, read on the forward strand.
ACGCTGGAAGATTTCCGCATCAGCGGCAACCGCCCGGAATGGATGATTTTGAAGGTTCTGCCGGTTATTCCGCCGGATCTGCGCCCGCTGGTTCCTTTGGAAGGCGGCCGGTTCGCGGCGTCGGATCTTAACGATCTGTACCGCCGTATCATCAACCGCAACAACCGCCTTAAACACATCGAAGCGCTTCGCGCGCCCGAGGTGATGGTTTACAACGAAAAAAGGCTTTTGCAGGAAGCTGTGGACGCGCTTATCGAAAACGGCGCGCGCGGCAAATATTTCATCGGCGCGGGCGGACGGCCCCTTAAATCGCTGTCCGATATTATCAAAGGCAAACACGGCCGGTTCCGCCAAAACCTGCTGGGTAAACGCGTGGACTATTCGGGCCGGTCGGTTATCGTCGTGGGCCCGAGCCTTAAGCTCAACCAGTGCGGCCTGCCCAAACAGATGGCGCTTGAACTTTTCAAACCGTTCATTATCGGCGAACTCATGCGCCGCCAGAGCGTCACGCTTAAAGCGGCCAAAAAGATGCTTGAACGCGTGCGGCCCGAGATATGGGATATTTTGGAATATGTGACCAAAAACCACCCCGTAATGCTTAACCGCGCACCTACCCTGCACAGGCTGGGTATTCAGGCTTTCGAACCCGTTCTTATAGAAGGAAAAGCTATTCAGCTGCATCCTTTGACTTGCGCGGCGTTCAACGCCGACTTTGACGGCGACCAGATGGCCGTTCACGTACCTCTTTCCCTTGAGGCGCAGCTGGAAGCCCGCATGCTCATGCTGGCGACGAACAACATCCTGTCCCCGGCTTCAGGGAAACCGATCGCCGCTCCCTCGCACGACATGGTTTTGGGTATCAACTACCTCACCAAAATCAAGGACAACGAATCCGGCGAAGGCCGCATTTTCGGCGATTCC
>JBAYFS010000100.1:0-8226 GCA_041667045.1 Elusimicrobiaceae bacterium
ACAGCGGCACCATCGAAGATCTGCGCTACGTCGTCAGCACCTCTCCCGCCACAAGCCAGACGCCGGATTCTTCGTGGAGCTCGGCGGGCGCGTCCAGCAATGTGACGGTGCCGGGCCTTAACATGGCGAACTCGGGCGTGTACTATCTGTCCGTAAAAGCCAAGAACGCGCTGGGCAATTATTTCAGCGACATTACAAGCGTGAGATTCGTGGTGGACACGGTTACACCGTACATTCCCGACAACTCCTTCGCTGTCACCACCGAAGGCCAGTCGGTTATCGTCAGCTGGGGCAACGCGGTGGTTGGCGCATCCCAGATTAACAGCTATGTGGTTGAGGAGCGCACCGCCGAATCGCCCATCTGGCAGACGGTGACCAGCGGCAATTTCAACACTTTCGTGGTGGACACCGGTTCGCTGCCCCAGCAGAGCCTGGGCCAGGTGTCAAGTGGGAATCCCGGCCAGAATATCACTAGGACGCCGGGCACTTATTTCTACCGCATAACGCCGGTCAACAACGCCGGCGTGCAGGGAACGCCTTCCATAACGGTGCGAGTGGATCTTGCCGTTAGCTCGGTGAGCGGCATGACCGGCCTGTCCGTGTATCCGAATCCGTTTGATTCGCGCAAGACGAAAGCCAAACTGGTGTTCACGCTTGGCGTTCAGTCCACGGTGAGTGTCAAGATTTACGATATCTACGGCTACCAGGTTACCGAATTTTCCAGACTGATGCCGCAGGGATCGCCCGCGCCGGGTTCAGAAATGGAATGGGACGGCACGGATTCGTCGGGCCAGAAGGTGTCGAAAGGCATATACATAGCTATAATAGAAGGCGCCGGCACGAAGACTACGGTGAAGATAGCTGTGATACACTAGGTTTTGCCCGGCGCATAGTTGCGCCGTGAAGTAAGATTGGATTTTAAGGATGTGGTCGCTATGACTGCAATGAACGGAGTTAAGATAATGAGGAACATCGCAAAAAGCGCTTTGACGCTCGTTGCGGCGTGCCTTGTTTTCACGTCCTGCGGTTATGCGGTAACCGGCGGCAAGCCCGGCGGCATTTTCACGGCCGGAGCGGGCGCGCGTCCGCTCGGCATGGGCAGCGCCTACACCGCCATGGGCCATGACGCGTTCGGCATTTATTATAACCCCGCCGGCCTGGGCATGCTGCCTAACCCGAATATTTCTTTCATGCACGCGGCGCTGTTTGAAAGCGCTACTTACGATTACATAGGTTATGCGCGCAACTACTCAAAAGTTCCCGGCGGCTGGGGCGTCAGCGTGCTGAGGACCTCCGTGGGCGGAGTAGAAGGCCGCGACGAGAACAATAACCCCATAGGCGCGGTTTCTTACTCGGAACTGGGCGTGATGTTCGGAACCGGGTTTAAGGGGCTGGTTTTGCCAAAACTTTCCATGGGCGCGAGCCTGAAGGTATTAAGCCGGTCCATGAGCGGAGTGAATTCCGCGGATAAGCTGATAGGAATGGACGTTGGTTTCCAGTACGGCACTTTATTGTGGGATAAGCTGACCGCTGGTCTTGTCATCCAGAATGCGTTGGCAATGGCGTCGGGCGACACGTCGGACAAACTGCCGCTGACCATAACGCCGGGCATAGCGGTGACTCCGTTCCGGTCGGTTTTATTCACTTTGGATATGTTCAGCATGTCCGCGCTGCGCACCGGCGTTGAATACTCGCCGAGTTTCTGGGCCGTGCGCGCCGGTTACGACCGCGAAAATATTTCGTTCGGCGCTGGCGTTAAAATCCTTAAATCCTGGGAATTGGATCTGGCTATTTTGAGGAATTCCGATCTGGGTATGTCGCAAAGAATTTCTCTGGGCTACTGGTTCGGCTCCAAGAACAAGGAAAGCAAAACCGTTGAATATTCAAAAGATTATCTGGGCGAATATACGGGTAATATTAAAGCCAAGAAATATATAGAAGCGCTGGAGGCCCTGCAGCGCGCCATCGCCATGCAGCCTGAGCTGAGCAAAACCATGTGGGCGGAACGGGAAAGCCGGCTTAACCAGATCGTGACGGAACTGCAGCTGAACGGCAACACGGTTAAGCAGAAAGAGCTGTCCGACGACGGAACGGCTTCGGAAGTGGCTTTGGAGTCAATCAACGCCTATCTGGATGGCAAAGACATCAAGAGCTTCATCCTGGCCCATGCCGCGCTGGGCGAGGACAGCCAGAACTCGACCATCGAGTCGCTGCTAAACACTTTAAGCAAGATAACCGGCGGCAAAATTGACAAGAAGCAGATTATGCCGAAACGGTCGCTCCTGAAGAACAAAGTCTCGCAGGCCGAGGAAGCCTTCTTCGGCAAGAGATACGAACTTTCCATCAAGCAATTAACCGAAGCGCTGGCTTTGGACGACACCAACGTGGAAGTCTGGAAGATGTTGGGTTCCTGTTACTACGCGATAGGTGATTTCACGAAGGCCAAAGAATGCTACGCTAAGGGTCTTGAGCTTGATCCCAACAACAAGAGCATCAAGGCGTTCATGGAGTCCAAAGGCTGGATCAAGAAGTAATATGGATTTACCTCTTCTCATACTGATTCTTGTGGTCGGCGGTGTGTTCATAGCCGTCATCTTCCTGTCTGTCTTTTTATTCATGGGTATGGCGTCCCGAATGTCCATGGCGCGGCGTAAAAACGCGCAGACCCAGCAGATGATGCAGATGATGATGCAGAATGTCCTTATGGCCCGCAGCGAGTTGTCCGCCAAGAACAAGGAACTTGAGAAAGTGGCTTCCAGAATGGCGCTTTCAAACGAAGAGCTCCAGCGGCTTAACAGCATGAAGACCAAGTTTCTTTCCATGGTGGTGCATGACGTAAGAAATCCGCTCACGTCCATAAGCGGCTACGGCACCCTGTTAAGCGAATCGGTCAACAACCGAGACGCAAAGCGCTACGCGGACAATATTCTGAACTCCGCCAAACATCTCAACATGCTTGTGGGCGACCTGGCCGACGTGGCCAGGATAGAGTCCGGAAAATTCAAAATGATTTTCGAGCTGATAGACCTAAAAGAGGTTATCGAGGAAATAGGGTACGAGGATCTGATAATAGCGCAAAACCGGGGCATCAAGCTGGAGGGCTCCTTGCCGGAGGAACCGCTCAATGCGATGGCCGACAAGCAGCGCATCAAGCAGGTGCTTTCCAATTTCCTGGGCAACGCGCTTAAATTCACCCCAGCGGGGGGGGCGATAAACCTGTCCGCCAAAAGGCAGGGCGGGCACATCACGGTATCTGTGCGAGACACAGGGCCGGGCATTCATCCTTCCGAACAGAAACTGGTGTTCGCTAAGTTTTACCAGTCCAAGTATTCCAAAGCCACGGACCAGAAGAAAGGCTGGGGTCTTGGCTTGGCTATTTCCACTGAAATCATAAAAGGGCACGGCGGCACTCTGGGTGTCACAAGTAAAGGACTTGGCAAGGGTGCGGAGTTCTGGTTCTCTCTGCCTGCGAAATAATGGTCTCTTTATGGTATTATATATGCAAGCGGAGAATTGAAATATGGATTTTTCTACAATATTCGGACTTTGCAGTCTGGGTGGTTTGATCTGGCTGGGCATAGCTTCCGGCCAGCTTTCAAAAAATCTTGTTAACTCGCACGCGCTGTTCCTCGTATTGTGCGGCAGTGCGATCGCTATTATTCTTAATACCCCGATAAGCATGTTGCTTTGGGCCTTTAAAGACGCTTTTTCCCTTCTGTTCAACGATCCCTACTCCAACAGCGGCAAGATTGTGAAACAAATGGTGGAACTGGCGGAAGAGTGCAAATTGCGAGGCATGGCCGCCCTGAAGGACACTGATGAAAAAACCGCGGACGGATTTCTTGCCCATGCGGCGGATTTGGCTTTGCAGTATAACGATCCGGATTTTGTGAAGGAAGTTCTCGAAAGCGAAATCAACACCACGTTTGACGCCAATAACGAGCGCACCAACGTGTTCCGGACACTGAGTATCATGCTGCCTATGTTCGGTCTGCTGGGCACGCTGATAGGAATTATCGCGGTGCTTAAAGAAGTGTCGAATAATCCGGAAAACACCGGCCAGTCCATGGCTATCGCCATTTCATCCGCTTTGTACGGCATAGCCTTGTCCAACATGGTATGCCTTCCGATAGCCGGCAAGCTCCGCATTCGCAATCTTAACGAGCTGAAGGTGAAAGGCATAATCACTGTGGGTATGCTGGAAATCATCAAGGGCACGCTGCCGATAGCGATAGAGGGCAAGCTTAAGGCGATCAAATAGGCGGCGGAGGATAGATGAGAAAAATTTATTTGTGGCTTTTGACTTTTGTTTTTGCGCTGGCGCCGGTGCTGGCGCAGTCCACGCCTATCGAGGAAAAAGGCCGCTATGAACGCGCCCTTGAAGCCAAGGCCGAGTATGTGCTGGAAAAGATTCTGGGTCCCAATCAGGCGAAAGTTTCGGTGGTCGCAGTTTTGGATTTCAATAAAACCGAGCGTATCAACATGGAGGCTGGCCAGGCCAAGAAACAGGCTCCTCGCGGCCGGTTCCTGTGGGAGGACGAGCAGGTTGAGGAGAATGACGACGCCCAGGAAATCCTGCCTGGTTTTTCGGTAAAATCGCCCAGCAATCCCATGCCCACCGCCGGCGGCAGCAAAGAAATAGAGAAAATGACCGTATTCCCGCCCCAGTTCGTCAAAAAGCTGGTGGTGAGTGTTGTTTTAAACAAAGAAGTGTCCCAGGCTGAAACGGAAAATATCCGCGAGATTGTTTCCAATTTGCTTTCCGTTGACCTCCAGCGCGGCGATAAGCTTACTATTCTGCGCGCCAATTTCGTGCCGGCCTGGAAAGAAATGCTGCATAAGCCGGAGTCCATAAATTTCCTTTTTAAATATCTGGTCATCGCGATAATAGGCGTGCTTGCTCTGGTCATTTTGGGTTTCGCAATAATGAAGCTCGCCACCGCCATGAACAACATGGCCAAGGCTCAGGTGCACCAGGTGCAGATGGATTTTTCCAAGCAGGGCGGACAAACCGAGCAGATCCGCGAGATAACGACGCAGGACGGCACGCCCGCGTTGTCCGGGCCGGAAGGCGGCGCGCCGGGCGATCCCGAGGTTATGCTTCTCGAAGACCAGTCTGACAGCGCGAACGACGCCACCATGCTAGACGTGAAACCCGAGAATGTTATCCATCTTCTGGAATTGGTGCAGAATGAAAGCGCCGAGAATATCGCCATAGTGGCGCTGCATCTTAAAAGGCCGATACGCAAAACGTTCATAGACGGCCTTGACGAGAGCATCAAGCTCGACGTGCTGGTCAATATGAGCAAAATCCGCTTTATAGAATCTGATTTCATCGTCAAGCTCAAGAGCGAATTTGAGGAGCGGCTCAGGGGCGCCGTGGGCGGCATGAAAGAAATACTGGACGTGCTGTCTAACATGGATCTGGCGCAAAAACGGGATTTGCTGGACAAACTCAGTGAACGTGCGCCGGAACTCAGCCGGAGCGCGCGGCGCAGCATTATGCTGCCGGAAGATTTAGTGTTGTTTGATGAAACGGAAATTTCGTTCCTCAATTCAGAAATCAAACTGGACACCTGGGTTAACGCCCAATGGGAACTGCCGGACGAGTTCATGCAGAAACTGCAGCCGGTCCTGACCAAAAACGCCTGGCAGATGCTTGAGCAGGCCAAAAAATTCCGCAAACCGGGACCCGAGCAGATTTATGAGGCTTTGGATAAAGTGATGCAGGCCGCGTTTAAAATAATAAAGGACGGCAAGGCCGAACATCCCTCCGTGAAGAAGCAGCGTAAGGAAGAGGAACAGAAGGCTCTTGGCGTTGACGCGCCTCCGCCCGCTCCCCCTGCGAATCCGGCTCCGACAGCGTAGGACAGGCAATTTAACGAGGTAAACCGATGGCGAATTCGATATTTTCCAGTTTTCCTTCAAGCGCAGGTGGCGATAAGGGCGGCGCCGGTGCCGGCGGTGCGGCTCCTTCGGGCGGCGTATCCCCTTTGCAGATTAAAAAACTAACGGAGCGCGTCGGCAAGATGGACGAGCAGCTGGCCGATCTCGAGATTTCCCTTAAAAAAAGGGAGGAAGTGATCGCCGCTTTGGAAAAAAAGATTTCCGGATATGAGAGTTCGGAAAAAGCGCGCGAGGATAAACTCGCGCTTTTGGACAAGAAGATTTCGCTCGCCATGGCCCAAGCCGGCGGCGATCTGGATAACAAGATAAAAACCTTATACGCGATGGTTTCGGCCCTTAACCCGCGGTTCCCCGTGCTGGAAAAGGCGATAAACGATACTAATGACCGGGTTAAGGCGGTCGGCGCGGCGCTGGAGTCTTTCCATCGGCAGATTTTCATTCTGGGCGAGCACGACAAACGGCTCGCTTCCATAGACAGCGCGCTTAACGGGCTTACCGAGAATCTCAAGCGGCTTGAAACCGCGGATGAGAAAACGGTCCAGCGGTTTAAGCAGATCGAGCATAATTATCTGGAGCTTGAAGTCCTGCCGCGCAGGATAGACAAAAACGAGCAGTGGCTTTCCGAGTTGAAGCGGGAGACCATGTCGTTCGGGGAGCAGATCGGGAAAATAGAGGGTCTGCGCGGTCAGTTTTCGTCCGTGCGGGACCGCTTCCGCGAACTGGACGAAACGCTGAAGGAACACAAAAACGCCTTTAGCGAATGCCAGAAGTTTATTAACAGCGTGGATGAAAGCTATTTCAACCAGACCTCTCTTACGGAAATTATAGAACGGTTGTCCAAGGAATATTCCTACGTCGAAAACCAGGTTTCGCGCATTCGCCAGCGCACCGAGGATCTGGAGATACAAACGCGGCAGAGCCGCGCCGCCGCGCGCGAACTGGCCCGCGAACGGGAAAAACTTGTCGGCTATCTGAAAACCCAGCTTGCGGGTACTTCCGATCTGGTGGATCAGCTGTCTTCTTCGCCGGAAACGGACGCCGAAAAACCGCAGTCGGGAAATTCAGAACCGGACCAGCACTAAAATATGCTTAGACGCTCTTCGCCGGACGAACTTGAGAATCAGCTGAACCGAAGCGCCGCCTGGGCGGTGACTTATGGCGATCTGATGAGTTATCTCATGATTTTTTTCCTCATGTTGTTTTCGTTTTCCCTGGCGTCGTCTAAAAACAAGCAGAACCGGCGGTACGAGGAGTCGCTGGCCAATATTCAGAAAGCGTTTGGCGGCATGGAAAACGTCGCCCAGCTGAAAAGGAATCTGGCGCAGAAGAAGGAAGACGAGCTGGCCGACACTTTGGAGAAGAGCCTTAAGGACCAGTCGGCGGTCACAATAGAATCTTTGGAAAGCAAGATCAAAGTCGTGCTGGCCGACTCCATTCTGTTTGATTCCGGCCGGGCCGAACTGAAACCCCGCGCCATGGAAGTGCTGACTATCGTCGCCAATGAACTGGCAAAAATCCCCAACAATCTAGTCGTGGAAGGCCATACCGATAACCTGGTCATCAGGGGCGGGAAGTATTCCTCCAACTGGGAACTGTCCATGTCGCGCGCTTACAGCGTTATCCAGTTTTTTGAAAAAAACGGGATACCCTCCAGCCGGCTCGCCGGCATAGGGTACGGCGAAAACCGGCCCGTGGGCGAAAATGCAACTCCGGAAGGGCGCTCTAAAAACCGCCGCATAGAAATTTATCTTATAAAAACAGAATAATCCCATGCCTGAAAAAATACGAGCCAAGTGCGAACAGTGCGGAAATGTGGTGAAAATTGATCCACCCAGCGATCCGCGGATTCTGTTCATGAAGCTGTCCGTGGTACTCAACGTGATCCTTATCGGCGTCATGGTATACGGCTATGTGGCCGCCAGGGCCAAACAGGCGGAAGAAACGGTCGTCGTGGATTCCGGCGATGAAAAAACGATTCAGGACCTGATTCTAAGCGGGAAAGCCGAAGGCTGCAACGCCTGTATCGTGTCGGCTAAAAAACTGCTGAGCAGCGAAAAGCTTAATATCGAGAAGGCCCGCGTCGCCAATATGGCGCTGGTGCCGGCGGGGGAATATTCTGTCGGCAGAGGCAAAGGCAGCGGCGATGACGACGAACTGCCCCGCCACAAGGTGTTCCTGGACAGCTACTATATAGACAAGCACGAAGTCACCGTGGGCGAGTATATGGCGTTTGTTGAAAAAACGCAGTCCCATTATCCGCGCTGGCACGCTCAAAGCCTGGAAAACCAGCAGAAAAATTACACCGCCTATGTGCCCCTG
>JBAYFS010000101.1:0-8154 GCA_041667045.1 Elusimicrobiaceae bacterium
AGAAACTCTCAAGATTCACCAGCGCGGCGAATTTGCTGCCAAGCTCTGAAATTCTGGGGGCAAGAGCAAACCAGGCGGCAGACATGGAAACTATCAAAAAAACCGGCGCGCACAGGCTGAACTCAACGCCCACGCCACCTTTATAAAGAGAGGCGGAATAAAAAACAGCCAGCAGACCCGCCAAGCCCGCCGCAAGTTTCGCCGCCGCGTTTAACGCGACACCGGCATCCGGAATAAGGGACCCAGACAGTTCATTCACTAAAACCCCGTACCCACGCGCGGTTTCGTCCTCCGTCGCATTCTCTTTAATGCCGCCCAGCCGCTGCACGGTTTCAAAAGACTCGCTCGCAATGGCGTGTTCCGCGTTTGAAGCCACAACGGAATCCTCAATGCCGGCATGCAATGAATGATACAGCAGTAATCCCGGCAGCAAAACGGTTAACGCCGCGACCCAGCCGAAAGCGGAATTAACAAACAGCGCCGTAGCGCAGGCGCCCAGGATATAAGCGGCGGGGATAATTATTCCTGGAAGGACATCGGCCCAAAGGCAAGCCGCGCGCAGAGCGTTTTCATTCAAGACGCATGCGCCGGCAAGACCAGCGCCGCCCTTGCCGCCGGTGTGTTTGGAATGAACCGTTCGGGATAAAACCTCGGTCAGCAGAACAGAAGCCAGCCTGCCCTGCGCCGAGCACAAAACGAGCCGCAGAACATACCCTATGGTAAAAAATCCGCAAGCCAACAGAGACACCGAATACACCGCGCCGTACCAACCCGGTACGCCGCTTAAAAAAGCGCAAACAGCCCCCGCCAGTTCAAGCGTGGCGCACAGGGCTAAGGTAACCGCGCACAGGCCAAGCGCGCCCGCGCCGAGAAATCGCATTTTAAGCGGGGCGAGCCTGCTGGCGAAAGACCTGAAGGTTTTTATATAGCGCGCCATCAAAACTTTTTCTCGTATTGCAGCTTGCCGTTCTTCTTGTAAGATTTTCGAGACACCTGGCGGCCCGCCTTATACTCGTCCTCGTACATGAGTTTGCCGTCTGAAAAGTAAGTTTTAAGGATACCGTCGAATTCCCCGTTTTTGAAAGTAGCTTCAAGCTGCAGGGTACCGTCCTCAAGATACAGCTTCGAAGACCCGTCCTTCACCGAATCCTTATAATTGGTTTCATCATGCAGTTTTCCGTTATCATAAAAATTTCTGGACAGCCCGCTCACTTTTCCTTTACTGTACATTTCGGAAGCCACAAGGGTGCCGGTGTCATTGTAAACCCGATACTCTCCGTCCCACAGGCCTGTTTTGCAACTGTATTTTTCACGCACGCCGCCGTTTTCGGAGTAATTCTTCACCTCGCCGTCGCACTTGCCGTTTTTCATCATCATTTCGGAAAATATTTTTCCGTCCGGATAATTGAGGCGCGCGAGCCCGTTCTTCTCGTTTTTGGAAAACGTGATCGTCCGCACCACGGTTTTGCCGTCCGGCCCGTATTCGTTGACCTGTCCGTCGGGAATTTTGCCGGTCAGCTTACCGTTCTCGCCTTTTTCGTTCAGTTTCCGGCGCGCGATTTCCTTGCCGTCCTTGGCGAAAATGATTTCCTTGACCGCGCCGTTAGGATAAACTCCTTCGAATTTCATTGTCACCTCGGCTCCGCATAAAGCCGAAAAAATAAACGCCACCGCCACTGCCGGAATTATCTTTTTCATATGAAGTCTCCTTAGAAATAGCACTACGCCTGTTTCACTTTTTTCCCGGCGGAGGCCAGCATATACTCCGCTTTTCTGGTTATCTCGTCCAGATTCGCTTCGGGTTCATACAGTTTGCGCGCATACGGAAACACCGTCACAAAGGCGTCAACCACCGCGGGGTCGAAAGCGCGCCCCGCTTCCGAAGTGATATGCTTAAACGCTTCGTCCGCGGACCAGGCTTTTTTATACACGCGCGGCATGCAAAGCGCGTCAAACACGTCAGCAACCGAAACGATGCGCGCCTCAAGGGGAATATCGTCGCCCTTAATGCCGTCCGGGTAGCCGGTCCCGTCGTATTTTTCATGATGACCAGCCGCCACACGATAAGCCGCGCGAAGAAACGCGCTTTGCGCGTCGGTCAAAATCCGCGCGCCATAAACGGTGTGTTTTTTCATCTCCTCGTATTCCGGCCCGGTGAGGCGGCCCGGTTTCAAAAGAATGGCGTCGGGCAAGGCAACCTTGCCGATATCGTGCAGAGGGCTGGCGAGCTTTATCACTTCAGCGTCATCGGCGGGCAAGCCCATGGCTCGGCTTAAGAGATAAGACAACACGCTGATATTGCGCAGATGTTTCGCCGTGTCCTGCTGGTCACGGTATTCCGCCGTCATGGCGAGCCGGTAAATGGTTTCCAGTTGCGCGCTTTTCAGGTTTTCGTAAAGTCTGGCGTTTTCTATGGCGTTGGCCGCAACCGCGCCCAGCAGTTGGAGAATGCCTTCATCCTCTTCCGTAAAATCTGTGCGGTCGCGCTTATTAAGCACCTCGAACACGCCGATAATGCCGCGCCGGTTGTCGCGCAAAGGCAGCGCCAGGATATTGCGGGTCCGGTAGCCGGTTACCTTGTCAATATCCATAGTGAAGCGCGGATCGGAATAGGCGTCGCCGATATTTATAATGTCGCCGCTCTGGGCGGCCAGACCCGCCACGCCCTTGCCGCCGGGGATGCGGATTTCCTGCCGTTCCAGGCCCTGCGCGAAAAAAGACCACAGCTCGCCGCTTTTCAAATCCTTCAGAAAAACGGTGCAGCGGTCGGCGTTGAGGATTTCGCGCACCTGTTCGCCTATAAGGCTGACGAGCTTGTCCAGCCTGGGCTCGTGCGCGATTTCGTTGCCGAACCGGATGAGCAGCTGGAGCCGTTTCTCGGCGTCAAAAGCACTGGACATTTTTGTTCCCCTCGATTACAGCCTTAAGCAAAACACAGTAATGCACGGCATGGGCGGACGGATAATAGTTTTTAAACCCGCCGGCGAGCCAGCCGGTTTCAGCCGCCGAAGAAGTCACTGCCAGCGCCGTCTGCACGCTCGCCATGTTGCCGACCTTTCTTTTTAAAAGGCGCGTGGCAAAACCGGAATTGACATACGGATAAGCCCCGTAAGAGCCGTCGGGCATCGCCGGTTCTGGCACGGCTCGGTAAGCGTCGCCGAAAGTCCGCCTGAGAATATTTTCGAGCGCGGCGGACGCGGCGGGAAATTTTCCGATCCCGGCCGCATAATGCATGGCGATGCTGCTGCCCGCTATTTTCACTCCGGCCCCGCCGTCTTGCGCGGCGGCGGCGCGGTCTCTGATATTCTGCTCCAGCAGATCGGAACTGATAAACTCGGACACTTCCTGCACATGCCTGGCGAATCTGGCTGCGCGGGAACGCATTACATCCTCGCCCGAGAACAGCTGCTCGGCGGAGCGAAGAAACCCGGCGCAATCGGAGCAGGAGCAGACAAGCGGTTTCAAATCGTCGCCGCACAGTTCGTAATAACGGTCGATAACCCGGCTTAAAGCGAGCCGAGCGGTTTCTGCGTCGCCGGACATGAACGAGTAAAACCCGCAGCACAGGCCGTCAAGAACCTTCACGGGCCCGGCCAGCGTGTCCAGAAGATAAATAGCAGCGGTAGCCGCCTCAGGATACAGATACTCCTCACCGCAGGATGGGAAATATACGCACGCGGGCGTTTTGCCTTCCGCTTCTTTAAGCAGCCTGTTTTCGCGGAGATAGGAATTTAAAAATTTAAAACGCGGGCGACCCATCAGCATTCCGGCCATTTCGGGCCGGAAAATTTTCCCGACGCCCGGCATGGCGCCCAGAACCCGCAGGGTGTTGCAGAACAGCACGCTGGTGCGCGCGCTGTAGCGGTCCAGCGAAAGTTTTTTAAAAAAGCTTTTTATGCCCGACGGAAAACGCTCTATGCCGAACGAACGCAGCCCCTCCCAGACGTGCAGGGGCGTTTTAACGGCGGTATAACAAACATTTTCGCAGGCGCCGCACAGCAGGCAGTTTTTCAGCAGAGCCTGCACTTCGCGCCGGTTGTCCTCCGGCTTCAGGCGGCGGGTCATCGCCATGCGGATAAGCTGGTTCCGTCCGCGCCCGTTTTCGCCTTCCAGGCCCGCGATGCGGTAAGTGGGGCAGGCCTGCTCGCAATAACCGCAGCGGTTGCACTGGCAGACGGAATCATAAAGACTCCGGTCGCCCTGCCCGGTGAGAATTACGCCCAGGTGGCTTTCCGCCGCTTCCGGGGGATAAAGCTCCTTATGCTCGAACATGGGTTCTGCGGCTTCAGGCATGGGCATCTCCGAAAATCCACGGATTGAAAAGATTGCCGCGGTCAAAAACTTTTTTAAGTTTGCGGTGGCAGGGACTGGGCGTGAAAAATTTCAGCGCGCCGGATTCCGGCGCGGCGTGAAACGGTTTTGAGGACAGCTTGAGCGTGGCGGAAAGTATTACGCCGTACGCGCCGAAACTGCCGATCAGAAATCTGCTCACGTCGTAACCGGCGGAGTTTTTCATCACCTTCCCGCCGAAAGACGCTATCTTCCCGTCCGGCAGGAGAACGCGCATGCCGATGACGATATCCCTAAGTCCGGCCCATTCGCGCGCGGCCAGCGCGCCGCCGAGGCTGCCTTCCAGTTCCGGAACCGCGAGATGAAAACCCTTGTCCGCCAAGGTTTTCAAAAGGGTTTTCACTTTAATGCCGGCTTCGGCGGTGACGGTGTAATTGCCTTCGTCCAAATCAATGACGGCGTTCATGTGATTGAGCCGCAAAGGCTCCAGTCCGCGCGTTTTTATGAATTTCTCGCCCAGCCTGCTCGCCGTGCCCACGATGATGGATGGGATTTTTTTATCCGCCCGCTCGCGTACGGTTGCGATAATTTTTTTAGCCGCCGGCGAAAATTCAGGGAAAGCCGGACGCAAAAGGGTGTCGTGCGGCGTAGCCGCCACGGGCACTATTTTGTCCGGGTTGGATACCCCGGCGGGATCGAACGCTTTTTTTATCCCCCGGAAAACATCCAGCGTGTCGGCGTCGAACAGCCAGGACATGGCGACGCGTTTATCAACCCCTACGCCGTGCTCTCCGGTAACAGAACCGCCCGCTTTTATGCAGGCTTTCAAAATTTCATAGCCGGCTTTCTTGACCCGACCCGTTTCAAACTGGTTGCGCTCGTCGAAAATTACGTTCGGATGCAGATTCCCGTCGCCCGCGTGAAAGAGAAGCCCCGCCCGGATATTATAGCGGGAGGTTATCTCGCGCACCTGCCTAAGCACTTCCGGCAATTGGGGCCGCGGCACCACCCCGTCCTCAACCGCGACATTGGGCGCCAGCCGCGCCATCGCGGCGTAACACCCGCGGCGGCCTTCCCATATTTTTCCGCGCTGTTCCTCGTCCTGCGCCACGCGCCAGTGCAAAAGGTCGAATTTGCGACAGATTTCCTCGGCTTTTTCAAGTTCGTGCCGGGTTTCCTGAGCGGTGCCGTCCATCTCAATAACAAGCACGGCCTCTGCGTCCAGCGGATAACCCGCGTGGACAAAAGCCTCCACGGCGGAAACGGTCAGCCTGTCCATCGCTTCCATGGCGCAGGGCAGAACGCCGCCCGCTATCATGGCGGACACCGCGCTTATGGCGCCCTCGATACTGTTAAACGCCGCCAGAACGGTTTGGACGGACGGCTGTTTCTCGGTTATATTAAGCCACAGTTTCGACACCACGCCCAGCGTTCCTTCCGCGCCGGTGATAAGGGCGGTGAAATCCGGCCCTTCGTCGTCCACCGAAAAATGGACGGTATCTCCCTCCGGCGTGACAACATCCACGGCCAGAACGTGATTTACGGTTACGCCGTATTTCAGGCAGCGCGGACCGCCGGCGTTCGTGCCGACGTTGCCGCCTATGGTGCAGACTTTATTGCTGGCTGGATCGGGCGCGTAGAAAAAACCCGTCTCAGCCAGCTTGTCCTGCAAATGAAGATTAACAACCCCCGGCTCCACCACGGCGTAACGGCGCGCGGTGTCAATTTCGATAATCCGGTTAAGCTGCACCAGATTTAAAACCACCCCGCCTTTAAGCGGCACACAGCCGCCCGACAGGCTGGTCGCGGCGGCGCGCGGCACAAAGGGTATTTCGGCCTCGCAGAGGACTTTGACAACCGGCGCGATCTGCGCGGCATCGGTAATCCGCACCACGCCTTCCGGCTTGGCCCGCCCTATTGACGAATCATAGGAATAAAGCGCTAGGCTCACATCGTCCCACGCGACATTTTCGCGCCCGACGATGGCGATGAGCCGGTCTCTGACGGCTATAAATCTGTCGTGAGCAAACATGTTTCTCCTAAACCGGCGCGAGTTCCGCGCTTAAGTTAACCAGGGCTTTCGGCGCTTTTACTATTTTAAGCCCTTTTATATCGTCTTTATGCCCGGCCAGATGCGCGAAAACTTCAATGGCAAAATCCAGATGGCTTATTGTGTACGCCCTGCGCGGCACAGCCAGGCGGACAAGCTCTATGTCGGACGGAAGAAAATTCCCGTTATCGTCACGCTGGGCAAACGCCAGCATGCCGATTTCAACCGAGCGTATCCCCCCTTCAAGATAAAGGGCGCAGGAAAGCGCCTGAGCGCGGAATTCGTTGCGGGGAATGTGCGGAAGGAAACTGTTAGCGTCAACAAAAACCGCGTGTCCTCCCGTCGGCTCCACAATAGGGACGCCGGCTTTGCGCAAACCCGCGCCGAAATACGCTATCGAATTAAGGCGGCTTTCCAGATACCGCTCGTCTAAAACCTCATTAAGCCCGACGGCTACCGCCTCCAAATCGCGGCCCGAAAGTCCGCCGTAGGTTACAAAGCCTTCTCCCAGAATCAGAGACTGGCGGGCGCGGTCATTCCACTCGTCAGAATTGAGCGCGATGAAACCGCCCATATTGACGAACGCGTCTTTCTTGGCACTCATCATGCAGCCGTCGGCGTAAGTGAAAATTTCGCGCGCAATTTCGCGGACAGGGGTGTTTTTGTATTCCGGCTCCCGCAGTTTGATGAACATCGCGTTTTCAGCGAACCGCGCCGCGTCCAGAAAAACAGGAATGCCGTGCGCATGGCAGATTTTATAAACTTCCCGCAAATTGGCCATGGAAACCGGCTGTCCGCCCAGGGAATTGTTCGTAATCGTCATGATGCACATGACGACATTGGACGCCCGGTATTCCTTAACCGCCTCTTTAAGCGCGGGGATATCCATATTGCCCTTGAAATCCTCCGCCTTGGCGAAATCCATGGCTCCTTTAGCCGGCAGGTCGACGGCCTGCGCGCCAGATGATAAAATATTGCCGCGCGTCGAGTCGAAATGGGAATTGGACAGCGTCACTTTTCCTTTGCCGCCCAAGAATGAAAACATTACGCGCTCTGCGGCGCGACCCTGATGCACGGGTATGACGTGCTTAAAACCGGTCAGGTTCTTGACGGCTTTTTCGAACTTGTAAAAACTGCGGGAACAGGCGTAAGACTCGTCGCCGCCCAGCATGCCCGCCCATTGCGCGGACGACATCGCGCTGGAACCGGAATCTGACAGAAAGTCCAAAAGCACTTTCTCCGCCGGCAGGTTAAACATGTTGTAATGCGCCTTTTGCAGGGCTTGCAGGCGTTCGGCGCGGGTAGTGAAACCCAGAGGCTCCACCATTTTGATTTTATAAGGCTCAAAAACCGTCTTCCATTTTCGGTCGTCTGTCATATATGTAAACATTATATAACTTTAGACGCAGAAAAGGCTCACGCCGGAAACGATTTATAGCTCGCCGTTGGTCTGCTTCACGCAGGCGCCGAATTCGCGTCCCAGAATATCAAGCACCGCGCCGGCAAGGTAAAAGGATCCCGCCACGGCGCAGACAGAACTGTCCAGTGCGATGTTAAGCGCGGCTTTAATATCCGGTTCCACAATGACGTCCGCGCCGGGCCGCAGCCGTTTCACTATCTCAGCCGCGTGGCAAGGATTAAGAGTCCGCGCCGAGGAACTGGCGGTCATCACGAATTTGTCGAATAAAGGCACAAGGATTTTTAATATGGCCTGAAAATCCTTGTCCTTCATTACAGTAAGAAGAAGCGTTTTCCGCCCGCAGGAGGCGTAAGGTGACATTTTAAAGGTTTTCGCGAACAGTTCAGCCGCCTGC
>JBAYFS010000102.1:0-8144 GCA_041667045.1 Elusimicrobiaceae bacterium
CAGAAGGGAACGGAAACTACGCTTATCGAGCGGTTCATGTATCCCAAACACGGGCCGGGCCAGCTGTGGGAACGGACGGCGGAACTGGTTTCAGAACGGGGCGGCGAAATATATTTGCGGCATATGGCCGTGGGTATATTGCTGGACGGCAAGCGCGTGACGGGCGTGCGCGTGAAAAACCTCGAAACAGGCGCGGAATCCGTTGTGGAAGCGGATTATGTTTTTTCCACCATGCCGGTGCGCGAACTGATTGCGGCTATGCCGGAAAAAGCGGTTCCGCCCGAAGCGCTCGCCGTTGCGCGCGGGCTGGAGTACCGGGATTTTCTGACCGTCGGTTTTTTGCTTAACCGGCTTACGCGCACGAACACCTCTTCCGCCGCAACGGTGAACGATATCCTGCCGGACACCTGGATTTATGTTCAGGAGCGGGACGTGATAATGGGCCGCATTCAGATTTTCAATAACTGGAGCCCCTATCTTCCCTCTGACGCAAATAAAGTTTGGCTCGGAACAGAATTTTTCGCCAATGAAACCGACGCGTTCTGGAAACTGCCGGACAGCGAAATCGCCGCCCTTGCCGGGGCGGAACTGGAAAAAATAGGCATTGCTTCCCGGACCGATATCGCGGACTGGACCGTGGTGCGCTCGCTTAAAACCTATCCGGCATATTTTGGAACCTATGAACGGTTCGATGTGGTGCGCGAATTCACTGATTCAATCGAAAACCTGTTTTTAGTCGGACGCAACGGCATGCACCGTTACAATAATATGGACCATTCCATGCTGTCGGCGATGACGGCGGTGGAGAACATTATAAACGGGCGGACGGACAAGGCGAATATCTGGTCGGTCAACACCGAACAGGAATATCACGAGGAAAAGTAACACGGGGGCGGCATGGCGGACGTGAAGTTTTCTTTGCGGGATTTTTTTGGCGGCATCAAAGGCGTGCTGGCGGTTTATTTCATCGCCGGCGCGGCGCTCTTGCCGTTTTTCTTTTGGCAGATTGACGCGGACGGTATTTCCTACATCAGTATAGCCCGCCGCTATATTGAAGGTGATTTCGGCGGCGCCCTGAACGGTTACTGGGGCCCCCTGCTGTCCTGGCTTCTGGCCGCGCTGATGGCCGCCGGTATCAAGCCGCTGGCTGGTGCCAAGCTGATCGGTCTGGTTTCCGGCGGGCTTTTGCTGCCCGGCTTGTCCCGGCTGATGAAAATGGCGGGAGTTCGCAAAACATTGCGCGCGGCGCTGTGCTATGCATTTATTCCGGTTTCGCTGTCGTATTTCGTCAACGTTATTTCGCCGGACCTTCTTGTGTCGGTTTTTGTGGTGTGGTATCTGGTTTACCTGGGCTCGGATAAGTATGAGAATACCCCGGTGAAAGCGGTCTACTGCGGCATTATGGCGGCGTTGGCGTTTTTTTCAAAAGGTTATGCCCTTCCTTTCTTTCTCGCCCATTTTACTCTTGTCCATCTGGCGCGCTATCTGCGGGCGCCGGAGAAACGCGAAGTTCTTTTGCGCCGCTGGCTGGCCGGTGTCATGGTGTTTTTCTTCATCACGGCCGCGTGGATTGTTTCGGTGAGTTTCAAATACGGGCCCGTGACTTTTTCCACAACCGGCGCGTATAACCGCAATATCGTCGGTCCGGCTTACAAGGGCCATCCCGTGAATTGTGAGGGCCTGTTCGAGCCGAAGGACGCCAAGGCGCTGAGCGTCTGGGAGGATCCATCCCAAATTCCGACCCGCAGATGGAGCGTTTTTTCCGACGAAGGCTTTATCCACCAGCTGAAACTGCTGGTGAAGAACACGGGGCACACGCTTTTCGCGTTTGAATCCATTTCGGTGTTTTCGGTTTTTATTCTGGCCGGGATGCTGTGGCTTGCAATCCGGGAAATCAAAAGAGGGGCGGAGCGGCCCGCCATGTTTTTTTTCCTGCTCGCGATTGCGGTTTACTGCGGGGGATATTTGCTTGTTACCGTGCGCCCCAGATACCTTTATCCGGTTTATGTTTTGCTGTTTGCGGGCGGGGCGGGGTTTTTGGAAATGTTGTTTTGTTCCGGAAAATTCAAGCCGCTGGTTCCGCGCTGCGCGGCGGTTTTGTTTGTTGCTTCTTTCCTTATCACTCCGGCGGCGAATATAGCGGAGGCGTTCGGGTCGGGCCGGCAGTATTTTTCCTCCGCGGGCTTCATCGCGTCGCGTTACGGCGTGGAGGGTAATATCGCGTCAAATTCGCGCTGGATGGAAAGTCTTTATTTAACTTACTGGCTCAACGAGTTCTACCGGGATAAAACCCTTGCAGGGAAACCTTTGTTCGCTCCCCGGCACGACAGCGGTTATCCTAAAGCCGGAACGCGGCCTCCCTGCTACAAAGGCCAACTGAAAAGGCTGATGACTTATGACGCCATCTACGCCACGCTGAAAGAGCATGGCGTGGACTATCTTTTCGTCTGGGGGGAGCCTCAGTTCCAGCTTGCGCAGTGGCGCGAGATAACGGGCGGCTCCATCAAGGATTTAAGGATTTACACTCCGCGCTGACGGCTGTTTCTTCTGGCCTATTTTAAAAATCCTGTAAGTCGTGCCCCTGAGCGTGAAAACCGAGAACTCCGAAAGATTGTATTTCGCCGCGATCAGCGCCGCGTTTGTGGTGAATTCCGTAACACCTAATTCCTCTGTGATATCGCTTAAATAATAGATGCACGGGCTGCTTATTATCTGCTCGCGCGCGTAATCGTCGTTTTGCGCGAAGGGTGTGGCGTAAACGGCCTTGTGGAAATTGGTCGCCAGCACGGTTACGGGCGAGTTGGTGACTATCGCGCACATCTCCGGCACGGTTTTGTCCAGCCCCGAGAGGATGCGCGTTTCCAGCGTTCTGGGCGCGTTTTTGAAGTGCGCTTTTTTCGCGTAGGACACGTTCCAAAGCATCGCGGCTGAAAACAGTGCGACGGCTGCGCCCGCGAAAATCCTGTTCAGTGAAAGCAAAAACGCCATGGCGTAGCCCGCGAACATGCCGAGTACTGGATAAAACAGGAGGAAAAGTTTTGTCTTGGGGAACAGGTCCGTTGTGGTGCCGTAGACGTGAAACCAGGTCGAAAAATAAAAAACGTACATCAGCAGGAACCAGGCCGCAAGGAAATAAAACTGTTTCCTCTCTTTCCAAAACGCCGCCGCAGCTCCGCCCAAAAACAGCAGAGTGAATAAAGCGCCGTGCATGGACAGGTCAAAAAAACGCGGCGCCCAGTGGATGGTGTTGAACCACAGGTTCGCGGGGCTTATACTCGCGCCGCTCATCTTGCCGAAGGAATCCGTTTCAAGCCAGTTCGTCGAGCTTTGGAAATTGGCGAACACCGTGAAATTTGGCGCGTTCACCGCGGCTATGGAAAATAAAGCCGTGTAAAAAGCGATGTTTTCCCGGCGTTCCGCTTTTTCCATGAACAAGAGCTTGCCCAGCCAGAACAAAGCCAGGAAAATAAGATTTTCCGGCCTTATTTGCGCGGCGCAAGCCCAGGCGACAGACGCCGTGATCAGCGCTTTTAGCGACCGGTTCCGGTAATACGCGAACGAGAGATAAACCCCCGCGGTTATGAAAAGCAGCGAGGCCACGCCAGTCTCCGCCGTCGCCGCCCATACCGTGCGGTATGGCAATAGCGCCAAGGTGAACGCCGTCGCCGCGGCAACCGTTCTGTTTTTGGAAATGGCGTAAGCCGCCAGGTACGCCGCCGGCACGCAAAGCAGGCCGAGCGCGATATCAAGGTAAATGGGGGGGAAATTATTCAGTCCGCCCGCGAGATAGCCCGCCACTGCCATAACCGGCCAGCCGATGGATTTTTCATAGCCGGCTGCCCAGCCGGTAGTGAGGATTTTTTTAGCCGCTTCCAGATACCAGAACTCGTCAATATAGAGGATATGCTTCGGCTCGCAGAAAAACTGCAGAACCACCGCGCAGGCGACCGCCAGGCCAAGCAGCAGGAGATTTTTCCAGCCCATGTTTTTTAAATCAGGCCACTCTATTTTCCTGTTTTCATAGAGCAAAAGAGCTAATGCTAAAAACAGAGCCGCGCTTATGGCGGGCGTTATATGCTGGAAAATTGTAATTACCGAAGGCATTGCGCGATTCTCCCGAATCTGGATTCCTCATATTATAAACAAAACAGGGGCGGTCCCGCTTGTTTGTGTAAATTTGTGTAAATATGTAACATGTATATATATGCGCAAAGGATTCACGCTGATAGAAGTGCAGGTGGCGCTCGCTACGCTTGTTCTGGCTGTGGCGGGAATGGGCGCTATCATCATGAATAATCTCAAGCAATTGCAGTGGCTTGAGTTGCGCACGCAGAGTTCGGTTATGGTGCCTGAGGCGAATAATTCCGTTGTTTTTACTGTGATTCATTCCACTGCGGTGCCCGATACCGCGCTCAACATTATAAGCGTCAGCGAACTGACCGAAACTCCGCCGGTATTCTCAGCCAAGCTGACGGTGACGCCGAAATGAAAGCGAAATCTTTTGGACGCAGCCGCGGCATGACTATCATTGAAGTGGTGGTTGCCAGTTCCATTTTCGGGATTTTTATCGTGCAATTCGCCTCGGTGTGGATTTCTACGGGCAAACAGATTTTATATGTGCTTGACCGGGCGCGGGTGAACAGGGAAGCCCATACCGCGCGCACGCTGATTCTCACGGATATGTCGGTTGCCAGTTCCGTCACGCTGCTTACGGACGCTGATGGTTTCAACATTTGCCGGCTGAACGGTTCCACCGTGACCTATAGCCTAGACAGCGAAAGCCGTGCTTTGCAGCGGTATGATACGGCTACTTCTTCCGGCATGACTGCGGCTAAACTGCTTGTTTCTCTGGACACGGCACTGGGCGTTAAAGGGATGACCGCCGCGCTTGTCTTTGAACGGAGCGGAGCTTCGGTGACACTGGATATAGCGCGCAATACCGCGCTGAACACCTCGCCATGATAAAGAGCCATTTTAAAAAAATAATTTCCGGCACCAGGGGGAGCGCGATGCTCCTGGCGATGTCGTTTGTTGTGGTTTCGCTGGTGTCTATAGGGATTTTCCATAACCAGGTGCGCACCATGCTCAGGCTTACGGAAAACGATAAGGTGGCAAACGGGAGTTTGACTCCGTTGCATCAGGGCATGGCCCGCGCGCTGGAACTGATACGAACTGGCACTCCGCCCGATGGTTACGTTTGCTCCGTTTCAACGCCGTCCGCCGCGGCTGTATACACTTTGCTTAACGGAGATGAATGGCGGGTGACCGTCTCCACGGATCCGTATACCGTTGAAACGGCGACCTGCACGTGTCCGTCAAGTTTCGCGGACACTGCGAAATTGTGGGATTCGTGCCAGTGACATGAACGAACTTATAGTTTTATTCAAACGGGTGCTCGGGAAGTTCCACAGATGCTACGGCATTTATGTGGAGGATGATGTCATTTATATCACGCGCCTGATATCCTCGTTTCGCAATCCCCGTCCTGACAAGGTTTTTTCCGGCCCGCTGACCAAAGACAAAGAACTGTCCCATTACCTGAAAGAGGCTTTTCCGTATGCCAAGCCGCCCGAAGAACGGATAAAGTTTTTTTCTCTTTTTTCACATAAAAAAGAAAAGAAGTCCAAAAACTTCCTTCGTGATTTACGGCAATATCTTGAAGAGCTGCCGGAGATTATGGCCGTGGGGTTTAAGGACACCTCGGTTTTTTATTACGCGTTCGCCGTTTCCCAGAAGCAGACGAAAGTGTTTGACGTGGATCTGATCGTCAACGAAAATCCCAAAGCGGAATTCCTGCATTCTAAAAAGCTTATTTACGACTGGATTAATTTCTCCGCCGGAGACCAGCATTACGTTCTGCTCGCCGCGGCCAGGCGCTCGTTCGTGGCCAAGGTCTGGAAAGATTTTGACGATCTGGGGCTTGCCCCTTTCCGCTTTGAGCCCGGCACTATGGCGGCCCTGCGCGCGGCCTGGCAGGTTTTTCCGCCGGGCCAGGGCAGTCTGCCTGAAATACGCGTGCTGGTGGGCCAGAAGATGACGCTGGTCGCGCTTAACATGGGCCGGACCCCTTTATCCTGGCATCTGGTGAAAAGCGATTCGGACAATCTGGCGGAATCCCTGTTTTCCACCGTTCAGAACTTTATAATATACGCCAAGCGGCAGTTCTCCCCGGACGGGATATCTAAAGTTGTCATGCAGGGCCAGAATCCCGACAAACTGGTGGCGTCGAAGCTGTCGGAGATGATAGGCTATCCGTGCGAAATGCACCCGTTCCGTCCCTATGACGGACACCTTATATCCTACGGTCTCGCGCTGGGTACTCTTTCACCCGAAATGAAAACGATGAGCCTTACCCGGGAAATACAGAAACCCGTTTCCCTTTTGACCACGTTTCCGTATATGGAGTCAATCATAGCTTCCGTGGTTATTTTGCTTACCGCCTTTTATTTGGGAATACAAACCGAAAAACTCCAGAAAAACGTCCGCCTGAGAATCGCTTTGAACTCCCAAATCGGCTGGGCGGCAAACCAGTCTAACGCGGACTTGGAAAATTCGATAAAAAAAATGGAAGCCGAGATTGCGCCTATTAAGACTTTTTATATGCCCCGGGTCCCCTGGAGCGAAATTCTGGTTGAACTGGCGGCTATAACGCCGACTAACGTGCGTGTTTTAAGCATTAACGGAAAAGAGCCCATGTGGGAAGGCAAGAAAACGGAAATGCAGATCAAGATAGTTTCCAGGCGCGGCGCGGACGGCACACGGCCCGAGGCGGAGATTGAAAAATATCTGGATCTGCTTAAAGAAAGCAAGAATATTGTCAAATGGTATCCCAAGATGAAACTTTCCGAGGTTACTATGTCGCGAGACGGAGAACAGATTTTCGCTACCATAGCGTTTACCACAAAGTGAAATGGCTACACAGAATAAAGCGTTAGAGCAATTAAAGCAGAAGATTAATAAGGAACTGATATCGCAGTTCCAGAATCCTATTGTTTTCCGCATAACGGTAATCACTCTGATCGGCGCGCTGGGGATAGGCGCGCTGGGGATGCCTTTGTATTTCCGGATTGAAAACCTGCAGCAGACGGACGGTGTTCAGCGCGCGAAAAAACTTTTCATAGCGAAACGAGAAAATGTGGACAAATCGCTCGCCGCTTTTAAGGACAGGCTTTCTCCGAACCTCCGTTATATAGAGTGGATGACGGAAGTGCGCGATTTGGCCAAGGAATCGCAGCTTGAAGTTATAGCTTTAAACCCCAAACAGAGCACTCAGAAAAACGGAGCGGAAATTCAGAAGCTGATAATAACAGCGGCTCTTTCCGGGACGTACAAAGATATGATTCAATTCATCGGAACCTGCGAAAACCGCAAGTTCCGGATTAATATTGCCAGCTTGCTTGTCACGGGCCTGGAGAGCGGCAAACACCGGATGACTTTCGAGCTGGCCATGCTTTTGCAGCCGGCGGATTTAAGCGAAAAGAAAAGGCCGAAATCGGAAGAGGGCTCCGCGGCTGGCGGCGGCAAAACGCCGTCCAAATTCGATCTCGCGTCCGATACTCTCGTGTCCACTCAGACAGCGAAAATTGCTGTGTCCACCCAGACAGTTGCGGCGGGCGCAAAGGATGCGGCTGCGGATAAACCGGAAAAATTCAGGGTCTCTAAAGAAGCTGTTCCCTCATCCATTCCGGCGGTCCGGGTGGCTGAGCCCCGCAGGCCGGAACCTCCGTCCAGCCGGCCTGGAAAATTCAGTCTTGAACCGGGTCAGTCCGAGGAGCCTGTTATGAAAAAAAATTCCGTTTCCGGCACTCCGCGAGGTAACGGCTGATGCGTTGGGATATTATAATACTCCGGTGGCTGCCCCTCAGCATTGTTTTGGCGGCGTGCTATATGCTGGTGCGCGTTGCCCGCACCGACATCGAGGTCTCCGGCGAAGATAAAACCGCCGAATTGGCGATACCAGCTTCGCCCAAGGTTTATGTATTGCCGGTGTTGCCCAGAGATCCTCTTGTGTTTGGGGAAGTCGTTGTGGTGAAGGCCGCTGTGCAGACGAGCAACGGCGTCGTGGTTCCTCCGAAAAAAGTGGATCCTTCCGAGTTTATCAGCGTGAACGCCATTTTTTGGGATCCCGCGGCGCCCATGGCGAG
>JBAYFS010000103.1:0-8079 GCA_041667045.1 Elusimicrobiaceae bacterium
GAGCTGCACGTCGTAATGGCGCAGGCCGAGCGTTCTGACCGAAGCTTCGCGCACCGCCGCGAACGCTTCCGGCAGAATGGAATCTATGGTTTCACCGTCAGCCAGCCTTTTGCGGAACTCGTCCGTTTTCGCCTTAAGCTGTTCGTCCGACAATGCTTTAAACGACGGTTCAAGCGCGTTTACGGAATCAACAATCGGCTGTATTTTCTTTAAATCCCGCTCGCTTTTAGTGCCTATAAAAGCCTCAACGATTTTCATTAACATGGCTGTATCCTTTGGTAAATTACATAGTAACGTTAACTACATGATAGATTATTTCTGGGGTTCCTTAAAATAGGACCAATGGCTTACGCATCCGCCTGACCGCATTCCCTGTGCCAGAGTTCCAGCATCAGAAGCGCCCACAACCGGTAACCGTGGTCGCGCTTTCCGCTCTGGTGTTCTTCCCAGTAATGGTGAAGCGCTTCCGGTTTGAAATAGCCGCGGCTGAGCGCGTCGGACGATAAACAGGTGTCTTCCCAGAGCTTTTTAAGCTCGCCCCTGAACCACGGACCCAGCGGAATGCCGAAACCCATTTTTCCGCGTTTATACACTTCCTCGGGCAATTTATCCCTGAACGCCTCTTTAAGTATCCACTTGCTGCCGGTGAGCCCGCGCAATTTGTATTTGCCGGGAATGCGGAAAACCAGTTCCATGAACTTATGGTCCAGCAAAGGCGAACGGCCTTCCAGCGAATTGGCCATGGTGGCGATGTCAATTTTAGTCATCAGGCACTCGGGCAGGTAGGACTTCATATCCACATAAAGCATGCGGTTCATAAAGTCTTCTTTTTCCGCGCGCTGGTAAAAACCGTCCAGATACGCTTTCGCACCGCCGAAATCGTTCCCCAGCCTGGCCTTAAGGCCGTCGCTGTAAAGAAAATTCTTCTCGTCCTCGGTGAAATAACAGAGCATCTTAAGGTGTCTGCTCTTGAAATCGGAAAACACCGCGGACCGCAGGAACCTTTTCACGCGCCAGGAAAAGCTTTTTGGCGCGTTGCGCTCGGGCAGGATTTCCGCCGCGCCGGCGACCGCGCGCCGGAAGGGTTCGGGCATAACGTCCCAGTAATGCCCGGCTTTCATGGCGACATAGCGCAGATAGCCGGCGAAATTTTCGTCGCCGCCGTCGCCGTTTAACGCCACGGTGACGTGCTTGCGGGTTTCCTTCGCCACGTAATAAGACGGCAGGGCCGACGCGTCGGCGTAAGGCTCACCGTAATGGCGGACCAGCGTGGGAAGTATTTCCGCCATATGCGGCTGGACGGTGAACTCGTAATGCTCGCAGCCGTACATATCGGCGACCATTTTGGCGTAGCGGGTTTCCGTGAACTCCGCCACATCGAAACCTATGGAGAAAGTTTTGACCGGCCTGTCGCTCAGTTCGCTCATGAGCGCGACTATTATAGAGGAATCAATGCCGCCGGAGAGAAACGCGCCGAGCGGCACGTCCGCGATCATGCGCAGCCGCACAGCCTCGCGCAATTCGCTCACAATCATTTCCTTCATCTCTTCGACCGAGGCTTTAAGCGGCTCGGAATTGAGCGGCAGGTCCCAGTACGGTTCGACGGTGAGGACGCCGTTTTCCAGCGTCAGGCGGTGCGCCGGGGGCAGTTTCCGCACGTCGCGGTAAATGGTGTGCGGGCTGGGGATATACTGCAAGGACAAAAACATGTCCAGCGCCTGGAAATCCATTTCCCGGGATATGCCGCCAGCGCCTAAAAGGGACCTGAATTCCGAAGCAAAAACGAACCGCCCGCCGCAGTCGGAATACAAAAGCGGTTTTTTGCCCACCCTGTCCCGCGCGGCGAACAGGGAATTGCGCTTGCCGTCCCAGATCACGAAAGAGAACATGCCGCGCAGATACAAAACGCAGTCCTTGCCGTATTCCTCATACAGGTGGATTATAACTTCCGTGTCGGTATTCGTATAGAAAGTGTGACCTTTTTTTATGAGCAGTTCGCGCTGTTCCTGGAAATTATAAATTTCGCCGTTGAACACTATCCACAGCGTGCCGTCCTCGTTGGAAATGGGCTGGTGCCCGCTCGACAGATCTATTATGGACAGGCGGCGCATGCCGAAACCCATGTTGCGCTCGGTATAGCTGCCGCAGTCGTCCGGGCCGCGGTGAATCATCAGCCGGCCCATTTTCTCAAGCGTTTCCTGGGAAACCTTGGTGGTGCTTCCGTAATTGAAAATCCCGTATATTCCGCACATAAATCAGCCCCTCGGTAAATCCGAATAAAGTTTCATGAGCCGCGCGCCCACCTTCTCCATGGCATATTCGTTCTCGGCCCGGACGCGCGCCGCAGCGCCCGCCGCCCGCGCGAGATCCTGCCCGCAGATAAGCCGGACAAGCGTGTCCTTCAAAGCCTTTTTATCGGCGGGCTCGAAAAGAAAGCCATTTTTCCCGTTTTCAACGGCGTCCTTCGCGCCGCCGGTGCGCGAAACCAGCACGGCATTGGCGCACGCCATAGCTTCCAGCATCGAATTGGACAGCCCTTCCGAAACCGACGGCAGGACAAAAACATCCGCCGCGCGGTAAAAATTCCGTATATCGTCCTGCCGCCCGTGCATGAAAATGCGGTGCCCGTGATGGCTGACAGCCTTCACGCTCTGCTCGATAGCAAGACGGTCCGGCCCTTCCCCGACAAGCAGCAGAACCGCGTTGTTCCCCGGGCAGGAGGCCGCGGCGCCGGCCCACACGTCCACAAACCAGGGCAGGCGTTTCTCGGGCGAAAAACGGCCTGTATAAAGAAACACCGGGCCACCGTTTATTTTAAGCCTGGCCCGAAGCTCAAGCTTTTCCTTCTCCGAAACGGGACTGAAAAATTCCGTGTCCACCCCGTTCGGGAAAACCGCCGCGTTCGCGGATGAAATGCCCGCGGATTCCAGTTCGTCCTTCAGATCCGAATTCACCACCAGAAACAGCGGCTTTAAACGGGCGAGCAGTTTTAATTTCAGTTTGCCCGCCAAAGTGTTCCTTGACCCGGCGATTTCGCCCACCCCGCGTCCGCCGCCTATCTTCACCAGAAATTTTTTGCCCAGCAGCCGCGCCGCAAGACCGGCGGGCAAGGCGGGCGAGGACGCGAAATGCACATGTATTATTTCATACTCCGCCCGGTGCCTGAGCAGATAAAAGAAAAGTCCGCACATAAACGAAACGGAGTTGAGAAACCCTTTCCGCCCGAAAACCTTCAGCCTGCGCACCGGCACGCCCTGCACCAGTTCCCGCCCGAGGGTGTTTCCCAGCCGCCGCGTCACCACCGACACTTTCACGCCTTTTGAAACTAGATAGCGCGCCTGTTCCAAAGCCTGCCGTTCCGAACCGCCCACATGCGGCCAGAAGCTCGCGCTGACCATGATAACCGAAAGCGGCTCAGTCTTTTTTAACGGAACACTCATCTTTTTTACCGCCGGTAAGGTTTCGCCACATACTTTCAATGGAGTGGCCCATCTGATAAAGGAAAATCATGCCCAAGAGAGTCATCACTATGTAAATATTTATGTGCATGAAGGCGGCGTAGGCGAAACTGATGTCTTTATCCACGCCCCAGGTCATCATAATGCGCTGGATGGCGAGTTCGAACGCGCCGAAATAACCCGGCATAGACGGAAGGGAAACCGCCAGCGCGGAGGTGCACAGAATCATCAGCGCGCGCCCGTAGCTAACGGGCGGCTGAATCCCCATAGCCCGCGCGCCCCAGTAATAACCGAACGCGTTGACAAACCAAAGCCCCAGCCCCATAAGCACTATCACCGCCGCGAGTCGGGGAATCCTTAAAGCTTCCGCGCCAACGGCGATTTTCCGGGCCAGTCCGCCAAGGCGGGGAAACCGCTGCGCCAGCCCCCGCACGACGGGATTTCTCTCCAGCAAAACATCCATGAAAATAAGCGCGGCAATGCCGACCAACATAACGCCGAGCAAAGTCCAAACCGCCGCGTCATATTTTTTAACCCACTCTATCCCGGAACCGAACCGGGCGGTAAGAATGAAAATCGTCCCTAGCGATATGGTGTCCAGGGCCCGTTCCACCACAATGGTGGACAGCAGCGTGGTAAACGGCACTTTCAGCACGCCGGCTCCTATGGTGGTTCTGGCGAGCTCGCCCAGCCGCAAAGGCAGCACGTTGTTTAAGGCCAGGCCGATGGTTTCAAGCTTTATCATGGTGAACGCGGGCGCTTTCACGCAGGGCGAAACCAGCAGTTTCCACCTTATGCCGCGCACGGTCAAATCCAGCATGACCGCCAGAGCCAGCACGATTACATGCACGGCGGTGACATGGGCATAGGCGCCCGCCACACTTTTAAAATCAAGCTGGCGGAAAACCAGAAACAGAAGCCCCGCGCTCAAAAGAAATCCAGTAATGATTGAAAGATGTTTTTTCACGATTATTCCATTTCCTTTAGGCTGTTAAGCAGGGATTCGCTTGTTTCAAAAAGCGTGCGCTGATACAAATTGACGGGATGAAAACCGGCAAACGTCAGCGTGTTTTTGCGGCCCAAATCCAGAACGGCGCGCGCGCGAAAAGACATGCCGGCCTTGAAATAAACCTCAGCCAGCGCGAAAGCGGCGGCGGGCGAATTGGGCTCGAAATACAGCGCTTTTCTAAGCGCTGCTTCCGCGCCCGGAGAATCGCCCAGCGCGGCCAGAATCCTGCCGCGCTGGTAAAAATAAACCGCGTTAAACGGCGCGAATTCCGAGGCGGTTTCCAAAAAGGAAACGGCACGCACCGGATTAGCCGACTCCGCCGCCAGCTGGCATTGCGCGAGCCGGAAATACAAATCCGGGTCATACGGATAAAGCTTCAGCGCGTTCTCAATTTTGCGCCCGGACGCGGTGTCCGCCGGCAAAGCGGACAAACGGCCCCGGTAGACGGACAGAGTTCCGGCGCACAGCCACAGAACCAGCCCAGCCGTAACCAGCACCGGAACGCGTTTGCGCTCCATATTATCACGAAGTTTGTCAATCACTGAGGAGACGGCGCGCACGGAAGTGGCCTCTTTCTTAAGCGGACCGCTTATCGCCGCCAGCAGCATCAGCGACAGGAAAAGCAGCGGCAGCGCGAACGCCTCGGTGAAAAAAGCCGCGACCAGCAGCGCCGCGAACGAAGCGGCGGTCTTAATCTGCGGGGACTTTCTGCCGTTTCTGAAAAAGCTTCCGAGAACAAACCACAGGAAAAAGAACGCGCCGGCTATGCCTGTTTCCGCGGCGAACTGAAGAATCTGCGAATGCGCAGACCCCGTGTAACGGGCGTACCAGGTGAACCCGTCAAACACCGGGAAAGCGTGCAGAAAATACGAACGCTCGAACCGGCCCGGACCCACACCGAACAAATAATTCTCGCGCACCGTGTCAAACGCCGCTTTCCAGATGTCCAGCCGGCGGAAAGCGAAGGGATCGTCCGTTTTCGCCAGGTAACCGATCCAGCCGGACGGCACCACAACGGTGAAAACCGCTATCCCCAGCAGCAGCGCCAGAAAAGATTTGTGCCGTTCCCGCATGGCAAGCACCACCGCGCAGCCTACGGACAGAGCCAGCAGCGCGCTCCGGCTCCGCATTAAAACCAGCGCCGCAAGCGCGACAAGCCAGAATAAACCCAGCGCGTATTTTTTCTCATCCGGGTATTCCGGCTCGAAAAACATGGAAAACGCGGCGGCCAGCCCGGCGGCTATCAGGCAGGCCGTATAATTTATGTTGGACGGAAAAACAAAAACCGCTTCCCGCACCGGAATTTTCCAGAATAAAGCGGCCGCCAGCGCCGCCAGCGCCGCGCCGTAAGCCACCGCGATCAAAACGCGGAAGAACCGCTCGCGCATCTCCTCGGTGAACGAGGTTTTGGCGGCGAAATAAAAAAGCGCGCCCGTCGCCCAGACCGAAAACTGCTCAAAAGAAAGCGCCGGCTCGCGCGACAGAACCGAGGCCGCGCACGCCCACAGCAGAAACAGCACCAGCGCGCCGTCGTCATGCAAGGCGCTTTTCATGTCCGGCACCTTGAAAAATTTAACCGCCGCGCCGAACCACAGCCCCGCGCCCAGCAGAACCCACCAGACAATTCGCAAAGGCAGAAAACCCGCAACCAGCCAGGCGCCGGCGGCGTCTCCGGAAAAACCGCCGCCCGTTACGGCCAGCGCAAGCCACCACGCCAAAAGGACAAAAGAGGGATTTTTTATCTGTTCCATCGTATAAACCTGTTTTTGCGCTGCTCCATTTCGTCGAAATACGCCTTGCTGCCGAGCAGGTAATAAACCGCGCCCAGTTCGTTGTATATGCGGTGGTTATAGGGATTGAGCATAAGGGCCCGCTCGTATTCCGCCGCGGTTTCGATAAAAACGGTGCGGTCCCGGAATTCCGTGGCGAAAGTGTTTTTAAGCCGCGCGGAAAACAAAACCGGCGCCTGATACAAGGGTTCCTTTTTATGCAGCTGGGCCGCCGCCTGTATGGATTTTTTATAATCGGCCCGTTTGGCAAGCGCCACCACGGACAAATATTTTTTCTCCGTTTTCAGTTCGTCCGCTACCCGCTGGCATAGCCCGCAGCAAAGCGCGATAATGGCAACCGCTCCCATTATGCGCACCGCCACTGGAAATTTCATCTCCGGCCTTGAATAGGAGCTGTAGCGCCCTTCCATGCCGCAGGAAAGAAGGAAACAAAACGCCATGAAATTAGCGGGCACTTCCAGCGTATAATCCTGAGTGGAAAGTATCAAGGCCGCAATGAGGCCCCACTTCTCCGGCCCGACACCGGCGATTATCCGCCAGGCCACAAAACCAAACCACAGAAGCGCGGCGAACAACCCGTATTCCGCCAGCCAGGTGAGCGGCGAGCTGTGCGCGAAAATCGTGCCCAGCCCGAATGCGGACCACGGGTGCAGCGCGCCGTACACATATTCAAAAGCTCCGCCGCCGAAACCGGTCCAGGGCCGCGCGCGGAACATGTCCAGAGCGCTGCTCCACCACACCAGCCGCGTGGAAACGGAGGCGAAACTGGTGAAATACAACCCCGCGCCAGCCAGCAAAGCCAGGCCAAGGCCGGCGATTTTCGCTTTAGGCTCTTTCCTCAAGCCGAGATAAAGAGCCATGGTTACGGCGACCGAAAAAACGGCTCCGCGCGAACCGGTAAGAAACACCGCGCCGGAAAAAATAACCGCCGTCAACAGGTGGCCCGACGCAAAAGCTAAAGGAATGAACATCACCAGAAAACCGGCAAGGGCGTTGGGATTAAAATAAGAACCCGTCGCAGAACCCATACCGCTTAAAAACTGGTAAAGCGCAAGAAAACTGAGCCCCCAGCCGGTAAGAGTTAAAAGGAAGAGCCCGGCGCCCCGGCCCGCCCGGCCCGAAAACGGAACCAGAAAAATAATACCCGCGCCCGCCGCAAACCACTTCAGGGCGCGCCAGGAAACAAAGTTCAAAGGCGACACGGCGCACGAAATATAAGCGCACGCCAGCGCGCCCAGCACCAGCAGGAACTGGCCCTGCGCGACGGGCAGTTTGCAGCGGATAAATTTTGCGGTGAACCAGACCGCGCCTATATAAAGCAGCGCAATTTCAAAATAGGTCTGGGACCACAGATCCCAGCCGCCTCTGGCGAGCGGGAACAGCGCGACGGCGAAAGCGGCGAAGATGATAAGGAACACGTCTTCCCACCGCACTTCGGACGCCCAGTGCACCACTTCCGCCGTTTTTCTTGACGCCCGCAACGGATCGGAAGCCATGCCCTCAAACACCGCCAGGTAGCGCGCCAGCACGCACAAAAGGCAAAACCTGTTGAAACGGAAATTATTCTCCGTAGCCGTGCAACAGCTGGATAAGGCCGCATAATCCGTTATTTTATTCTGTTCGTCGTTCATGCTGTGGACCATTGCGAATAATGAAAAAAGCGCCGCTGGCGAGCGGCGCTTTTTGAAAATGGGCCGCTCATCCAGCCACTATTTTGGGTGTAACGAAAATCAAAAGCTCGATTCTCTGGCGCGCCTCGACTTTTTTCTTGAACAGCCAGCCGAGAATGGGGATATCGCCCAAAATGGGCACTTTATAAAGA
>JBAYFS010000104.1:0-8049 GCA_041667045.1 Elusimicrobiaceae bacterium
AGTATCTGGTGGAGCGCAACAAAGACGCACGGTCTAGCCGATGGGAAACAGCCGCGGAAGCCGCGGGCCTGCGCCCTGAGGAAATCAGCCAGCATTTTAACGAAGGGCTTGCGTTGATGGAAGAAGACGCCAAGTACAGCGATGATTTCGGCATCAACGCTTCGCCCACATTTTTGTGGGAAGGCCGGGCGGTTGTCCAGGGCATGGCGGAACTCAAGAAGATTAAAGGGTTTGAGAATCTGAAAACTTCCGGCAACCCTGACGGTTCCTGCAGCGACTGAGTTAATACCCATGACGGGAACTGCTCCTGTCATGGGCTGAAGTACCCGTTCACATATAGGTCCTATGCCCCTGTCGCGGGGGTGGGAACGTTGCTAAACTTAATATATTGAGCGGCATATGGGAAACTTTGATATGCCAAGAAAACGCGGAAAACTTTTTACAAAACTGCTTCTTATACTGCTTTTGGTCTCGCTTTTGCCTTTGTCAATCGCAGGCTATTACATGCTGTCGTTGAGCAGGCAGATAATGAAGCAGACGGCCTTAGCCGACCAGCAGACTCTGGCTGTCGGCTTAAGCGACACCGTTTATAATTACACGAGTTCTTTCCGCAACGTGTTGTTTGACGCCGTAAGGCTGACCGATTTGCAGGCTGACAGCGTGCCGCAGAAGCAGGCGGCCATTAACCATCTGATGCAGTTGCATGCCGCGTTTCTGGAAATGTCCATGGTGGGCAATAACGGTGTTGAAATAGTGCACGCCGGCCGTTTCGTCCAGGACCCGCAGCTGCGCGATTTTTCGCAGGATCCGGTTTTCATCGAAACGATGAAAAACGGCGAGTATATGGGATCGCTCAAGCGCTTCATGCGCCAGTACCCGACGCTGACTCTCGGCGTTCAGATCATTGACAACGATACGGGAAAGTCGAAAGGGGCCATTATCGCACAGCTCAGCCTTAATGGCCTGAGCAGTATTCTTAAGACGGGTTTCCCCCAGAATTCGGAGGAGATCGCGGCGGTTGTTTCCGCCGACGGTTTTCTCATCGCGCATTCGGACGTGAGCCAGGTTTTCGCCGCCGATTCCAAAATGCCGCGCGCGGTTGAGGATCTTCTGATGCGCAATCCGGGCGTGACGGGCGGCAAGGAAATCGTCCTGGCCGACGGCGTGCATATGCTGGGCGCGTTCGCCGCGGTGAAGGATCTGGACTGGACCATCTATATCCAGAAACCGGTTTCCGTTGTGGTTCGCGCTTCTGAGGAAATGCTTAACAAAACTCTGCGCGTGTTCGCCGTTGTTGTGGCGCTTGTGTTTGTGCTGGGGTATGTTTTTTCCGTCATTATAGTGAAACCCATCATCGCTTTGCGGGAAGCCGCGGTGAAACTCGGCGAAGGCGAGGAGTCGCTTCCTCAGTTGCGGATGCCGGACGATGAAATAGGCGATCTCGCCCAGACGTTCATACAGATGAGCGAAAACATCCACCGCAAACACCTGGAAATCCTGAGCGCGAAAAACGAGCTGGAGCAGCTCAACCGGTCGCTCGAATCGCGGGTTGACGCCAGAACAAGGGAGCTTAAGTCCGCGCATGAGGAGCTGGTCCGCAAGGAAAGGCTGGCAGCCATCGGGCAGATGTCGTCGGTGGTGAGTCACGAGATACGCAATCCGCTGGCGGTAATCAACAATTCCGCGTATTTCATAAAGACCAAACTGCTGGCGGCGGGACCGCTGGATCCGAAAATAGAAAAGCATATCGGGATTATGGAAGCGGAAATCCAGCAGGCGAACGGCATTATTAACGAAATTTTGGGTTTTGCCCGGACAAGGGAACTGATGCTCAAGCCGGTTAAGGCGAACGAATATCTGGAGGATGTGGTTTCCTCCTATCCCCTGCCAGAGCATATTGAAGTGGTGAAAAAATATTCGCCGGACAATCCCTGGATCAATATTGATTCCGAGGAGTTTAAGCAGGCGCTGCGCAATCTTGTGGGAAACGCCGCCGAGGTTATGCCGGAGAAGGGCACGCTTACGGTCGAGTCGGTTTTAACGGGCGACAATATGGTGCGGCTGAGCGTTTCGGATACGGGCTGCGGAATTCCGCCGGAAGTAGCCGACAAGATTTTCGCCCCGTTTTTTACCACAAAGGCCCGCGGCACCGGTCTGGGCCTTGCGGTGGTGAAAAAAGTGGTGGACAGGCATCGGGGCCGGGTTGAAATAGAAAGCATCGTCGGACAGGGGACTACTTTCATGCTGTATATTCCCCTTTACGTTCAACAGGCGGGAGCGTAGATGGACGGCAAGGCTAAAATACTCATTGTGGACGATGACGATAATCTCCGGGACACTCTCGCGGATTTGCTTGAAATGGAAGGTTTTGAAGTGTTTCAGGCGGCCAGCGGGGCCGAGGCCATGAGTCTGGTGGCGTCCCAGTTTTTCCATGTGATTCTCATGGATTTTAATTTGAGCGACAAAACCGGCATAGAGGTAATACGCGATATCCGGGGCCTCAATACGGACAGCCAGATTTTAATGATGACCGCGCACGCTTCGCTTGATACGGCGGTAAAAGCCATTCAGGAATCGGTATACGACTTCCTTATTAAACCGGTGGATTTCGGCTATTTGAAGCGGATAATAAACAAGGCGCTGGAGAAATATTACCTTGAGCAGAATATCAAGAACCTGGTGTCCGAGCTGAAGCAGAAAAACGATCAGCTTACCAATTTGAGCGAAATGAAGTCGAAGTTCCTGTCAATGGCGTCGCATGATTTGTCCAACACGCTGATGACTTTGCAGATGAGTTTTGAAATGCTGGTTACCAGTCTGACTCCTGACGCTGAGCAGCATCAGAAGATTCAGTATATCACCAGCGGAATAGAACAGATTTCGAGGCTTATAGGGGATTTGGTTGACTGGGCCTCGATAGAAAAGGGGAAATTCAGGCTTGACAAGAATTACTTCGAGCTTGAGAAGCTTGTTGAGGATGTGATTGTGGGACCGCGGGGCCGCGCTACGCACAAGGGAATTTCCCTGACTGTGGAGAAAAAAGGGACATTCATGATTTGTGCGGACAGACGGCGCATCATCCAGGTTATTCAGAATCTGGTTGAAAATGCGATACGGCACACCCCGCGCGGCGGCACAATCAAGTTGATAACTGAAAAAGCGGATGACACTCATGTGCGCGTGGCTGTTGCTGATACGGGAGAAGGCATAAATCCCGCGGATGCCGGCAAACTGTTCAAGAGTTTCTATCAGGGAGAAGGCGGAAAGAACAAGAAAACAGGAAGGCTTGGGCTCGGACTCTCGATATCAAAAGAGATTATCGAATCTCATGACGGGCACATATGGGCCGAGAGCGAGGGTGACGGAAAAGGCGCTGTTTTTTATTTCGTTCTACCGTTGGCGGAACATGCCTGCGGGCCGGACAGTTCTTCTCCAGCGCAAGCGCAAGAGTGAACTTTAAGATGTGAGGATGCCGTTATGGTAAACGCAAAGAAAACAATAAGTGTTCTCATCGCTGACGATCAGACCCTTTTCCGCGAAGGCATAAAAGATCTGCTGGAAGGCGAGAAATGGATCCGGGTTGTGGGAGAAGCGGCCGACGGAGAAGAGGCCGTGAAAATGGCCAAGAAGTTAAAGCCGGATGTGATATTAATGGATATCAAGCTCCCCAAAATGGACGGAATCGCCGCGACGAAGATAATCCGCGCAGAAAGCCCTCAGACAAATGTGGTCGTTCTTTCAAGCTTTGAGGATGAGGCGCACGTGATGGAAGCTATTCAGGCTGGCGCGAACGGGTATCTGTCCAAAATGCTGCCCGCGTCCGAATTGGTAAACGCCCTTAAGACTTTCGCGAGCGAAGGCGTGATGATCCCCCAGCAGCTTATGGGCAAGCTTATCCAGGGGCTGCGGCAGATGGGCAACGGCGCGGCTCAGGCTTCCTCGCCTGCGGCTCTTACCAAAACCGAAATGCGCGTGCTTGACCTGCTGGGCCGGGGAAAAAGCAACAAGGAAATCGCAGCCGAATTGACTTGCAGCGTTAAGACGATTAAGAACCATCTTAACAGCATCTTCCAGAAACTGGGAGTGTCCAACAGGACCGAGGCGGTTGTAAAGGCCATAGAGCGCGGTCTTATTTCTGCCGAGGACAGCAAGTTTGGCTCATAGTTTTACCCCCGCGCGGGCTTGTATTTTGAGTCCGCGCGGGGTATAACATATATATGACTGTTTTTCGCATGGCGCAGTATCTTGGGGTTTGGTATCGCGAACAGAAACGGCGGCTCAAAGTGGGCCGCGGGCAGACTGTCGTGGAATACCTGCTTATTCTCGCCACTGTCTCCGGTATCCTTATGATATTCGGAGTGTCTTTTAACACGAAAATTCTTGGCGGGTTTTTCACTATTGCCGGCATGATATTTCCTAAAGACGGCGCGTCAAAAAACAAGAAGTGATTCGCGTTCGGGCAAAACGGTGTCCGCGCGTTTTTGTGCAAAGTATCCGGGTGAGTTTTATGGATTGCGGTGGAAAAAAAAGCGAATGCGGCAAGCACGGTTTTGCCGCTTTAACGCGGCGTTTGGCCTTATCCAAAGGCGGACAGCTCGCGATTCCCGCCGTTTTCATTATTCCCACGCTTTTCATTTTCGTTTTTTTGCTGTTTGAAACGGCAAAACTGTCCCGTGAAAAGATAAAACGCCAATTCGCCGTTGATTCCGCCACCTTCATCGAATTGCAGAATTATTCCGATAATTTCAACCGCTTCGCTTATGTCAACGGCGCGTTCCCTCACCGTATTTTCAGGGAAGCGTATCCCTGCAAGGATAAAATATATCACACAAAGGACAACTCCTCTTGGGTCTGCACGGAGGAACTGATGTTGGCGAACGGCGATTACCCGGTCTGGGCCGGCATGAATGAAGATGGACAACGCTCCCAGACTGAAACCGGCGAAATCCGTGGAGGAAAAAATCTTATTCTGGCGGATTCCGGCATTATGCCGAATTGCCAGGACGCGAACCAGTGCAATGTGTGGCCCATCAGGTATCAGGGGTGCGGCGTTGAAAAAACGAAAATGAACAAGGAGATCTGGACAAACGGCGAAATAGGCGATTTTTATCTGCTCCGGAAAGACAAGGACAGTTTCGACTGCCCCGGCGTTAACGGGCAGGAATATTCGGTGGCTAATCTGCACTTATCGCAGAAAAGGGTTAAAGAGGATCTTTTTCCGTTCTGGCATAAAGTATACGCGCTTTTGGGCAAAGTGGACGAAGCGCAGTTTTCAGTCATGAAATCGCTGGTTGAAAATCACGTATTTTTCAGGAAATCATATTATCTTAACGCCGGAGACTGCACCGAGCAGGCAGGCACTTCCAGTTCCGATATGAGTTCCTGCGGCGAAACCGGGCTGGGCCGGGATTTGTCCAAAAGCGGCGGCGGCAACACTATTTACGACGCCGGCAAAATAGATACGCTCAGGGTATCCGTTGACAAGGTTTTATTTTGGGGCAGGGGGAAATCTTCCGGCGGGTTGAATTTCGATGTCGAGCCGACAATTCCTAACGAGGCTGAGGTGAAAAAACTGTTTCAGCTGCGCGTTCTTTCCGGGTCCGGCACGGATTTTACCAACGTGGATAAAATGGGAAAAGGTTTGCATGTTTATCAGGGCTGGGTGGCGGAAGATAACTATTTCAAGATAAACGTGAACAAACTTGCGTCCTGCGATAAAACCAATTCTCTTTGCGTGCATGTTACTGGCGCGGTGCGTTGACCCAGATGGCAGGCTTCCACTCAATTCGCCGGCTCCACTATCGCCAAAATGCCCAACAACTGCATATGGCCCGACCCTACGCCTAAATACCAGGTGGTTATAGAACCATGATGGTCGCGTTAAGGCGTCAGTTTTTTGGCAAAGGCGGACAGGCCACCACGGAAATGGTGCTGCTTCTTCCTATTTTCATGCTGATTCTTTTCTTTATCGCCAAAATTTTCGTCATGTTGGTTCTGGTGCAGAAAGTGGAAATAGCCGCTTATTATGCGGCCCGGAAATACCAGCTTCAGTCCCACCGCAATGTCATGTATGATTCGCAGGACAAGGCACTGTTGGCCCATATTGACGAATATGTTAAAAAATATATAGGGGTTACGGAACCCAGAAGCCAAATGGCTAAGTTTGTTGGGTTAACCAGCGTTAAGCTGGATGTGGAAAGAACTCAGACGTGGCGTATTGTGACTCTTACCGCGACGGTGCAGCCGCTCAGTGGAGGGATTAAAAGGTTTATGTGCCGGTCCAACGTTGGCAAAGTTTGTTCCGGTTACGGTGAAGATTGTATTCGTGGTTATGAGGTTATTTGCGGGCAGCAGGGCACTGATATAGTAGCCGTCAAATACGTGCCCAGCAAAGACCGGTCCCTGGATTTTGCGCTGCCGGGCCTTAGCAATTAGCGGCTTTATCCGCTGTTCCGGACGGATTTTGGGCCTTGACAAAAATTGATTCCGGGGCTAATCTATTTATGTACCCTGCGGGGGCGTTAATAGAAAAAGGGATTTGTTCCTTTTTCTGCCCGGCGAGAATGGGTGCGAAATTGTTGTTTTTGAAAAATTGTTAAGGAATTTCTACTTTTTAGAGAGCAGTTTTTGTTGAAACTGGGTCTCTAAGGGTAATTTTTATTTTTGTCCGTAGGGAGGATATATGGCTTTCACGGTCAATATGAACAAAAAGCAGAACCAGCAATACGCCATCATAGGCGGCGTTCTGCTTTTTATTATAGGACTGTGGATATCCTATCCCATGATGACGCGGTCTTCTCTGGACGCGTCTGGTTCTTCCTCTAATTTCAAACGGACAAGCGCGGATTTAAGAAATTGGACCAGCGTATATGCCGGACTTGCTCCGGGTGAAGCCGTTAACGCCGCAGGGAAAACCGGAGATAAAAATTCCTCAAGCCTGTTTGCCGCCAGCGGCAGCGACAAGCTTATGTTCCAGTATGATGAGGATGCGTCATCCGAAACAGCCGCCGGTTCCGTTGCCTCTGTTTCTTCGGATTCTTCAAGCCACGGCGGGGCGGGCGGCGGGGCTTCCTCAGGAATTGCCTCGGCTTTGAAGGAGAAACTTAAAGCGTTATCCAGCATCGGTGGAATTGAAGGAGGCGGATCTTCCAGCGCGTCTAGCGGCGGCAAAAGCCAGAATCTATTCGGTGCCAACACCGCAAAAACAGATTTTTCCAAAGATTATAAGCTTCCCGACGGCGGCAAATCTGCCGGCGGAAAAGCGCTGAACTCTCTTACCAAAGCCGAAGCGCTGAGCGCGGACGCGGCCGGAGCCAGAAGTATTGAAGTGGCGAAAGCGGGCGCGTCTTCCGCGTTCGGCGGCGGAAACGTAAAGGCTGATTTGACCACCCCGTATGAAGCCCTGGCGGAAAAAGGGGCCGAGGGTATAGAAGATGTTGACAGTGTTGTCAAAACTCTCGCCACGGACAAGGATCTTGATAAGAAAAATATAACCCTGCCTAAGGTGAATGAGGGGAAAGCGGATTATTCTTCCAACGAAATAAAACAGGAAATAATAAAGATGATACTGCAGGCCGCCGTGTCTGGTATCATGGGCCCCATCTTCGGTTCGGTGGGTACG
Source organism: Elusimicrobiaceae bacterium (assembly GCA_041667045.1). Lineage (GTDB taxonomy): Bacteria > Elusimicrobiota > Elusimicrobia > Elusimicrobiales > Elusimicrobiaceae > JAQVSV01. The sequence continues at coordinate 7,622 of JBAYFS010000104.1, forward strand.
GTTCTGGGGGCTGGCTTAACCGGTTTGACTTTCGACCAGGTCTCAAATGCCAGCGGCACCGGCAAAAAATAGGCGGCGCGCACGGTTTTTCAGGTGGAGTTCTGGAGTTAAAGCAGTTTTAAGGAGAATCATTATGACTGGAATTAATAATCAGCAGAATCGTCCTGCTGAAAATAAAAAGAAAGGATTTGGTTTTTTATCCGGCCTGTTCCGGTTTGGCGGAAGCGGAGCTTCATCCGTAGGCGGCGTGGGATCCGGAGCTGCCGGCACCGCGTTCACCGGCGGGCTCGGATTGTCCGGGGCCAGCAGCAGCGGTTTTTTCGCCAGTCTTCTGGCCACGAAAGCCGGCATTGCTGGACTTGTTATCGGCGGCTTGACCTTGCTGGTGGGCGCAGGGATAATTTACAACGTAGCCAGGCATAATTCCG
>JBAYFS010000105.1:0-7982 GCA_041667045.1 Elusimicrobiaceae bacterium
CGTGCCGGCGCAGGACCAGAGCATTTTCATGATACGCGTGCAGACCCCCATAGGCTCCTCTTTCGACTTCACCAATTCGGTCATGCAGAAAATAGAGAAATGGGCGCTGGCCCAGCCTAATGTTAACGAGTGTTTCGGCGCGGTTGGCGGCATGGGGGGCGGGCAGGTTAACACTGGCATGCTGTTTCTCACGCTCAAGCCAGTAAACGAGCGCACGCCACTGCCCGGAAAAAAACGCCCGCCCACACAGCAGGAATTTATGCAGATTACCCGCAAGGCGATGAAAGCGGTGGAGGGCATAGAACGGGTATCCATACAGGACCCGTCGCTCTCCGGCTTCACTTCCCAGCGCGGCATGCCGGTGGAATTAAGCCTGCGCGGCCCCGACTGGGGCAAACTGGGCGATTTCAGCGAACTGCTCATTAAGAAAATGAACGAGTCCGGCAAAATGGTTGACGTAAACTCCGACTACCAGTTGGGAATGCCGGAACTGCGCATAATCCCCGACCGCGAGAAAGCCGCCGCGCGCGGCGTTAGCGTGTCTTCAATCGGCACAGCCATAAACGCCATGATAGGCGGCACGCGCGCCGGCAAATTCACCAAAAACGGCAAGCGTTACGACATCCGCGTAAAACTGGTGAACGCCGACATTTCAAGCCCGAAAGACTTAAATAAGATATGGGTGCGCAATAACCGCGGCGAAGTGATACAGCTGTCCGAAGTGGTGAAAATAGAGCAAAAGCCCAGCTTATTATCCATCTCGCGACGCAACCGAGAGCGCGCAATAGGGCTGTTCGCCAATCCCGCGCCGGGCGTTTCGCAGGCGGAGGCTTTGGCGGCGGCGGAAAAACTGGGCAAGGAAGTTCTGCCGGAAGGGTACAGGCTGATTCTGTCGGGTTCCTCGCAGACTTATCAGGAATCCTTCCAAAGTCTTTTCGTGGCTCTGATGCTGGGCATTTTCGTGGCTTATATGGTGCTGGCTTCACAGTTTAACAGCTTCATTCATCCGGTTACGGTGCTGCTGGCTTTGCCCTTCAGCGTCACCGGCGCGTTCGCCGCGCTGTATCTGGGCGGGCGCACGCTCAACATTTACAGCATAATCGGCATTATCCTGCTGATGGGCATAGTGAAGAAAAACTCGATTTTGCTGGTGGATTTCACCAACCAGCGCAGGGCCCAGGGCTTCAGCGTCAACGACGCTTTGCTTGACGCCTGCCCCATACGCCTGCGCCCCATCCTGATGACCTCTGTCGCCACTATAACCGCCGCCATCGCGCCCGCCTTGGGCCTCGGCCCGGGCGCGGAGGCGCGCATCCCCATGGCTTTGGTGGTTATCGGCGGCGTGCTGGTTTCAACGCTGCTCACCCTGCTGGTGGTGCCCTGTTCCTACAGCCTGTTCGCCAAACTGGAACACCGGGGCCGCAACGAGGAAATAACCAAAGCTTTCGCCGAGCTTGAGGAAAAGAAATAATTCCGCACTAATCCTTATTCGGAAACAAAAAACTCCCCGCAAGTTTTCAGTCTTGCGGGGAGTTATGTTTTGTGAGGGGTGGTTATCTACATGTGGTAGTGCGCGCCCAGGAACCAGGTGGTGTCGCTAGCGTTACCGGTGTCTCGGTAGGTGAGATGGCGGTGGAATTTCACGTCGAACGACAGCGAGTAATGTCCCTTGTTCCAGAAAAAGCCGTTGAACATCTGGAACTCGTCGCTCGTCTGCCCGTTGCCGTTGCTGCGGGCGTAGCTGTTGTTGAACCCGTAATCCAGCCAGCCCTGATAGCTCAGGTTGCTGTCCCACGGCATTTTGCACAGGACGGTGTACCAGTCGAGGCTGATTTCAAGACCGCTGTAGTTCATTTCATCGTCGCCCGATGTGCGCACGTATTTGGGCCAGAAATTAAGGTGGAACATGTCTACATACGGGATGGCCAAATCGGTTCCTATGCCGGCGGAATAATATTCGCCGCCATTAAAGCCCTTGTATTGCGTGGCGATGTACCATTCCTTCACCGGGCCGACGGCTAAATCCCGCTTAATGATGCCGTCAATGCTCAGGCGCGGCTTGATTTTCGTGAAAAAATCCCCGGCGTTTCTGGAATAAGTGCCCCAGCCGAGGACTTCGTTTACGTCGAAGAAATAGTACAGGTCCAGCACGCCGGACCGCGCGCCCCCCTCCACTTCGAAATACATGTTGTTGTAGGGCGGCCCGAACGGGTTGGCAGTGTGCCACATCTGGTAGAGGTTGAGGTTGAGCCAGCGGTTGTCGTTTTTGCGCACGTCGGAGGAATAATCCGTGGCGAACGCGCCCGCCGTCGCGTCCAGCGCGAGCAGCAGGAAAGCGAATGCGCGGCGCGCTTTTCCGTTGTTTCTCATACTATCCCCCGTGTCCGTCCGGCTTGGGAGTCCGCACGTGGTGCGGCATGTCGAAAGGGATTTCCATTGAAAGCTCCACCAGCCCCATGAACTTTCCTTCCTTGTACCAGGGTGTCTGGTAAATCAGTTTTTTAATGCCGTTTTTTTCTATGGTGTAAGCGTTGGCGCGCGGATTTTTAAGCATATCCGCCAGTTTTGTGCGCGCCGGTTCGGGGTGGCAGTCAAGCGCGTTTTTGCCGATAAGCGTTTTGCCGCCGTCTTTTGCGAAAACAGTTGCCGCTTTCGCGTTCATGCTGATAATTACGCCCCGCTCGTCCAGAACGGTTATTGCCAGCCCTGCTTCTTCTGTCCAGTTTTCCATACCGCCATTGTAGCAATAAACCTGTTTTCCTCAAAATGCCGCGTGTTCGCGCAGCAGGTTAGCGGCGAAACCGTATTTTTTGCGTAAGGACAGGTTACTTGTGCTTTATAACATAGAGGATTTCCTTGGCTTTTGTGCGATTGCGGGTATCGGTTTGGTTCATAATCAAAAACCAGTCAATAACGTACCAAACCCCGCAGAGGCCAGCGGTAAGTAACTTGATAATTCCGCTCGTTGTGTCGCCTAAGTAGAACCGGTCTATTCCTAGAGATCCTAAAATCAGGGATATTATCAGGGCGATGTTTCTGTCTTTCTTTTCAGAGTTGTACTGGGTCAAGAAGACCATTTTCTGTTGTTCGGTAAGACCCTCCTGCATTTCGGACAATTCTATTATGTTTAGTTCTGCCATTTTGTTTTCCCCTTATTACGAATTTTATACTTCCACCAGTCATTGAAATGGTCTGTTGCAATCAGCGTGACCAGCGCTAGCGCCAATGGGTTATAATTCACTGCGTCACGAATGTGAAAATGTGCCATGGAGCATATGGCGCGCGTAAGCCCGCAACCCCAGCAATCGTGTCCGGTAAGCTGGTGCCATAAACAAAATCTGGGTCCCGTGAAGCAGTATGGATAGTAAATCCATCCAGCCAGGAAAAGCCCGGGCAGGAGGAAATATTTTTTGTCAATTTTTTTAATCATCATGCGCTTGGCTGGGTTCATGGAGTAAGTCACCGCCAGTTCTCAGGTAATAAATCCAAAGTGTGCCGCGCTATGCGCTGGCGGACGGCTTGAGCAAAACGGGTTTTCGCCTGATCAGAAAAATCGAAAAACAGCTGCGGTTCCAGAATTTCCAATTCCATGAGGCACAGACCGGTTTTGCGGCGCACCATATCCACCCGCGCGTAAACGGTGTTAAGCGCGGCGGCTTTCAAAACCGAGGCGGCCTGCGCTATTTCCCCTGCTGTCGGAGAATATCTTTCCACCGTGCCGCCGTGGATTTCCTGCACGCGGAATTCTCCTTTTCCCGGCTTTTTCAGCACAGCGTGCGAAAACTGTTCATTGAAAAAAATAAAGGAATGTTCCCCGCAATTCGCTATTTCCGGGATATAGGGCTGCACCAGAACGGACGAACCAAGAAGCGGGTTTAATGCGCCGGCGTCGCTGTTTTTGGAAATTTTAAACGTGTTTTTCCCGCCCGCGCCCACGCGCGGTTTCACTATGAGCGTGTCGTATTTCTCAAAATATCCGGCTAAAACGGCGGGGCTGAAATTTACTTCAAGTCCGGTCGGCACTACGTCGTGCCCAGCCCGACGCAACTGAACCAGGTAGCTTTTGTCAATGTTCCAGCGGACTATCTCCGGCGAATGGATAATAGTTGCGCCATCCGCTTCGGCTTGGGCGATTTTGTCTAAAAAAAGTTTTTCCTTGGCGGTATAATCCCAGACGGTTCTTATAAGGATGTTGGGATAGCCGCGCCAGTCGGTTTCATCCCAGACCCGCACGTCGGCCAGCACGCCGAGTCCGGCGAAGATTTCCGGCAGTTCCCGTTCTTCCGGGAGCAATCCTTTGTGTTTTTCGCAGGTGAGGTAGAGCAGCGGAATCATATGCGTAATTATAGCTGTTTTCAAAATGGTTTGAACGGTGGGGAAATAATTGATATAATAGTTTTACTTCGGGCCTGTAGCTCAGCTGGGAGAGCGCTACCTTCGCAAGGTAGAGGTCAGGGGTTCGATCCCCCTCAGGTCCACCAGATTTATTACCCCGCTTCAGCACAGGCGGGGTTTTTTCTTGGAGGGTTTTGCCATGTCAGATATGTTTGTAAAACTTTACGCTCTGCCGCCGTTGGCTCCGGCGCTGGAAAAACTGGCGGCGAAGAAAATTGAAATCCGGCGCGCGCTGGTGCCGGAGAAAAGCGTTGTGATAAAACGCATCAAGGAAGGCGAATTCCCGCCTTCATGGAACGACGAGTGCGAAATCGCGTTCACGCGTCTGCCGGTGTCCTGTTTCATCGCGGTTTCGGACGGGCGGGTGCTGGGATTTTCCTGCTACGATTCCGTGATGAAGGGCTTTTTCGGCCCGATAGGCGTTTTGAAGGAATTTGAGGGAAAGGGCATCGGGAAGGCGTTGCTGCTGTCCGCGCTTCACGCAATGCGCGCGGAAGGCTACGGTTATGCCGCGATCGGCTGGGTGGCGGAACCGGAATTTTACAGGAAATGCGCCGGTGCGCAGGAAATACCGGATTCACTGCCCGGGATTTACAAAGGCATGCTGCTGCACTGACGCGGAGTAGTCCTTTGGACCTATATGGCTTTAGGCCTAAGGCCCTTGTCACATCCGGCATTACTCAGGTATACTTAGACTATAGATGTTCCTAGGTAAAGGGAGATATATTATGAAGAAAATGTTCTCGTTGGCTGTTTTGGTTGCCATGTCCGGAGCTTCGTTCGCCATTCCCGCGGTTTCCGTGGGCGGAGATAATATGGGAGTTTTGCTGCGAACCGGGAATGCCCAGTTAGTGGGTTCCTGCGCCACCTCGGCGGATTGTGAAAAGCTCGCGGGCTTTTGGAAAAATCTGCTGGCCCAGTCCAAAATAGGCGTGGACAATGTCACCACTACCGGCGGCATGCTTTCCCTTCAGTATAACGCGGGCGGCAGGATTATCAAGGATTTTATCGCTCCGGCGTTTCTGTTCAATACCGCCGATTCCGCGGAACGGACGAAAAGTATGGAAAAAATTACCGCCGCTCTCTCCGAACGGAACCTGCCCGTGATTGCCGCTTTCACCATGGACAATCCGGAAATGGCCAAAACCTATCGTCTGTATTATCTCACTGACGCAAAACAGTCCGACGACGCTGTGGTCATGCTCCGCAATCTGCGCGGCGGGAACAAAATAATGACCCTGCTGGAAAAAGCGGGCGTGAAAATTATCGCCGCCAACGACGCCAGCAACGTGTTTTATATCGGCGGCAGAGCGGATATAAAGGTTTTTGCCGCGATTGACCAGGCCGACGCCGAAAAGCAGCTCCCCGGCATCCGCCAGCAGTTCGCGCAGCGCAATTACACTCTGGCGGCCTATGAAATAGGCAAAGGCTCTGACGGCTTCGTTATCGCCGCTGTCGGCTTGCCCGCCGGAAAATAAGTTCAGGTTTTAAAAGTCCAAACCCCCGCGAAAGAGGGCGTTATGCTAAAGTTGATTGTTTACACATGCATTCTTCTTTGCCCGCAAACGCTTTTCGCGGGGGTTTCTTCTTATTCGGAAATCACTCCCGAGGCGGAGGCTTCCGCCACGGTTTCCGGGACCAGGGCCGAGCCTAAAAAGAAATGGACGGTCATGGTGTTTCTGTCCGACAAAAACGACCTCAATGACATCGGGGAAAGCGATCTGTCCGCCATGGCGAAGGTCGGTTCCGACGATAACATAAACATAGTCACCCTCAAGGGCAATATGGACAAAAGCGGCAAGTTCGGAACGGTGGAGCTTCTATATCTGCTCCGGCCCGGGCTTATGGGCGGTTCCAAATCCATGCTCTTGCGGCGGTTTTCAAAAGCCGATATGGGTGACTGGCGGCGGCTTGGCGATTTCATAAAAGTCAGCAAAAAGCTTTTTCCCGCGGAGCATTACCTGCTTATAGTGTCAAGCCACGGCACGGGCTGGGTGTCTTTTGAAAAACCGGTGCAGGGCACGGCTCCCGCTGATTCCGGCAGTCTGGACCGCGGCATAGCGTTTGATGACGAAACCAATAACCATATAACTGTGGTGGAACTGGGCGCCGCGCTTAAAGAAACGGGCGGCGTGGATATTTACGCGTCCGACGCGTGTCTGATGGGCGATATAGCTGTGGACGCGCAGGTTTCAAAATATTCAAAATATATCGTTGGCTCTGAGGAAAATGTCCTTAACGGTTACGGCTATGCCGGTTTTCTTAAGATAATGGCGAATAATCCGGACATTTCTCCCGAAGCGCTGTCTGCTTCGATCGTCAAAACATATTTCGCCCAGTTTACCCTGGGCTTGATTTCGTCCACGGAAGGCGGCGGGTTCCCTATTAAAAGGAGCAGGGGCCGGACTCTGTCGGTTGTCCGCAGCGAGTCTGTTGAACCGCTGGCCCGCGGGCTTAAAAAATTCATGGCGGCGGCGCTGGAGTCCCGGGATACTGAAGTTCTAAAAAAAGCGCACAAAGAAGTCTATCGCTTCGCCGAATCTGAATCCGCCGACCTTTACGATTTCCTGAGGATAATTAACGAGAATACGACGGATTCCCGGCTGGCGGCTTCGGCTCTGGGCGTGATGAATTACATAAAAGGCCGCGCCGTTACAATGAATATGGCGGACGGCAAGCCTTCCGGGCGCGCGCACGGGATAGCGGTTTACCTTCCAAATAACGTCTATAATCCTGACTATGACAGGACCATGTTCGGCAAATACACGCAGTGGCGGTCTTTTGCCGCATATCTTATAAAACTGAATAAGAGCACGCCCTGAACTATTGTCGGGCGCATGATTTAAAACGGCGCCTTGTGGGGCCGTTTTTTTTGCATAAAAAACAGGACCGAGTAACCGGTCCTGTTTTTTTACTTCTAAAGTATTGACTTATTTTGTCTGAGTTGCCGCGGGCGTCGCCGGTGTTGCCGGGATGGCGGCTTTCGCAGGGGTCGCCACTTTGGCGGCCGGAGCTACGGCTTCCGCTTTCGCTTCTGCTTTCACTTCCGCTTTTTTAGCGTGTTTCTTTTTGCTGGGGCATTTGCATTCTTTGCCCATCTCTTTGTTTTTGCATTCTTTGCATTCTGCTTTAACTTCGGCAGGAATGGCTTTCCCTTCTTTCTTCATTGCAGTCTGCGCGGCCGGCGCAGGCGTTGCCGCTACGGGGGCTGCGGGAGTCTGTGCCATGCTAACTGCGGAGAGCATGAACGCAGATGCGATCAGACATACTGTTGTTTTCATTTGTACTATCCTCCTCCGCCTGTACGGCGGAATTTTAACTGTATTTCTACAGTATTCAGCCTTTAACGAACAGCCGAAATTTGTATTCCAGAAATATTCTACCACTTTTTGGCTGTCCATATCATTATTTAAATTGTATTATGTAAACAGGCGAAAAGCAAATTTTCATACGGAGGTACCGAGCAATGACCGACTATTTCCCTCTTGTAAAAGGGAAAAAATATGTCTACCGCTATACTAGCAGCGAATTTGAAGGTGACGCCGTGGTTTCCATTGTTTTTATCTCCACCGCCGTTAAAAAAGACC
>JBAYFS010000106.1:0-7806 GCA_041667045.1 Elusimicrobiaceae bacterium
AACACCGGAGAAACCGCCGCCCAGCGGCTGATGTCAATGGGAGCGTGTGGTATCGTGCCGAACGCGCTTAAGGTGACAAAAACGGCTGAAGTCGCGATGGAAGTTATGAGTATGGACATCTGGGCCGGCAGTTTTAAAAATTTATGGCACAGGAAACTCAACAGCGCGGCTATGGCGAACATTAAACAGACGGTTTCAAGAATAAACATTGACAAAAACTCCTCAAATTTAGAATCCAGTCTACATTTTCCAAAAAAATAAGCATTATGGGAAGGACTTTTATTTCAATACCTTAGTTTATAGATGGCGAAAGTCGCGTTTCTGTGCAAAGCGGGCATTTCAAATCCGCGCATTTCCGACAGCGTCACAATGTAATCCGCCCGCGTTATGCGCGCCGTTTTTAGTATGCTTGCCGCGCTTACCGGCTGATAGTAATACTTGGAAGTGCCGGGTGTTTGCCGGGCGGACGGGTCCGCAAGCAAAAGTTCAACGCCCATGACTTCGCCGTACCAGTGCCGCTCAAATCCGTTGGCCCAGTGCATGGCCGCGCCGTCAATCCATTCCACGACGGGCGAGCGTTTCGAGAAAACCCGGAATCCGTTTTGCGCGGGCGGGGTCAGGAATACGGCGTTTTTCGGGGTGTTGTGTTCCGCCCAGAGCTGAATTTCCTTCCAGTCCCGGTCCGCGTTGAGGCGATTCGTGAAATTACCGTGAACGGAAGTGTTGATTATCAGCGGCAAAAGCGGAATCAGCGTGAACAGCGCCAGTGCGGCGGCTTTTTTCTCAGGAGAACCCAGCGCCGGTTCCAGAATGTCTTTGAACATTCTTGCACAAAGAAGAAAGCAGAGCAGCGAAAACACCACATAGTGCATTACCGGCACAGCCTGCAGGCACGCCTGAATGAAGCCGAACAGCGCGCCAGTCCCCGCCGCCGCGGCGGTTATTATTTTCCCCGTGGCTTGCGTTTTAGCCGGGGTTTCCTTTCCCGCGAATTCGTTCGCGTAGAGAATTACCAGCGTAAGCAGCGCGGGAACCGCAAAGGTGTGCACGGTCAGCGCGTTTAACAGCAGTCCCGTTTTCAGCCAGCCGGTTTTGCCGTCCCGGAAAAGCTCAACCGCGTAGCCGCCCGCCAGAATAACCGCGACGGCGTTGAACACCGAATCAATCCTGTAAAACTGCGCCAGCACAATCTGTTCCACCGGGATAAGGTCGCCGAATATGAAGCCAGCGGCGACGCACGCGATGAACGATACTGCGAGGGCGGACATAAACCGGGGATATATCTTCTTTTTTCGGCAGTGGTAAATAATGAGGCCCGCCAGGCACGCGTATATCAGAGCTCGGATTAACCTGTCCGCGGGCCACGCAAGCATGAAATAGTGGCCGGTATACCAGAGGCGAAGCACGTCCAGAAGCTGGCCGCTTTCGGCGGCGTACGGGTTGTTTTTAGCTGTAACGATATACCATGCCAGCCACGGTGCCCACATAACAAAGAAAACCGCCCAGCCTTTTAAAAACGCTTTTTTATCCTTCGCGGTCAGCGTCAGCGCGGCGAAAACGGCGAGCAGATAGTTGACCGCCAGGCCGTTCAAATAATAGGTCGCGCTCGCCAGCGCGAACGCCGCCATAACCCTGTTTTTCAAAACAAGCCAGATGGAAAGCAGTATGAAAGGCGCGGCGGCCGAGGTTTGAAAAAAAGAATTCTTCATGAGCGGGTCTTCGCCCAGGAAGGTGATAAGATTCGTGAGCGGACAGACGGCGGTGATTACAACCGCCAGGGCGGCTATCCGTTTTTCCCGGAAGAAAAGCATGGCTATTTCAAAAACCATGAACAGCATGAATCCCTTAAAGGCCAGGAAAAGCGTGGCCGTCAGCGGATAAAGCGGAATCGCCGACGAGGCCCAGGCCATCAGCCTGGGGAACACCGACGGAAAAAAGCGTGCGGTGTGCACATAATGGTCATGCGGGAAAAGAGAATTGTCTTTAAGAAAATCTATAAACGGTACAATTTGCTGGACGTTCGGCGAGGCTTCGTACTGGTAGCCGTTGACGAAAAGAGAGATAACCGTGCCCGCCGCGGCCCAAAACGCCGGCGCGCGGAAAAGGGGGAGTTTTTTAATTTGTGCAAGCGGCATTTGTTTTCCTTTGCGGCGCGAGCGCGCCGCGGTTCGTCTCTTAAGAGATTGTAGTATTAATAGGAGAAATTGGGAATTTTGCGTAATTTTAAAACAGGGGTTGACAAAGGGGGTTTTCCGGCTATACTATGGATGCGGGCCAGGCAAAAGCGTTCTGTGAGCGAGCAGACCTTCCCAACGATCCGAATCGGGTCCGGCCGGCCCGGCAGTTTGAAGTGTTGGTGTGGTGATTGAAAATTGTTCCATGCTTTGACGTCCCGTTCCCTGGTCCGGCGCGCCTTTTGGCGCCACCGGAACCCTGCGGAATCGGTGGCATGATACAGTCGGCCTCCGGGGTAGGTTGAGGGAGGCGCAGGTTTTGGTCAGGCAGTGTGACAGGTTTAGGACCGGAGTTGTGTTTGGCGTCCGCAGGCGTGTGCAGCCCGGGGCGCCGGATTTGAAAAGTTTTCCGGTTGAGCCGCGTGTCGGGAATCGCCGTACCGAGCAGGTCGGGGTTCCGTTCTGAAGCGCGGGGAGTTTCCGGGAATCGCGGAAGGGACCTGGTCAGCAATCACGGCGCGTCTTTGGCAATTGCCCGGGCCGCCTAATGTTGTGCGAGGCTTGGTTTACCTTTCGTTTAAGCGGGGTCGCTGCAGTCGCAGGAGTAGGTGGGGTTGCAGGCAGTGCGCAGTAGGGACGGACGGCTCCGTTTCCGCAGTAGCAGTTGGAGGCATAAAGTGCAGCTAGTGAACTAAGCCCGTTGCGTTTTTCGCGACGGGCTTCCTTTTTGTCCCTAAAATTGGAAGATTTGGCTGTAAAAAGCTAGAATAGGTTTTGTAGCGACCAAATCTGCACGGAGATAGAGATGCTCTGCGAAAATGTCTGCGAAGCGATAGGTAACACTCCCCTTGTTCGTGTGAAACTTGATACCCCCGCCAAAATTTACGCAAAACTTGAATACATGAATCCCGGCGGCAGCATAAAAGACCGGTCGGCCCTTTACATGATCGAAAAAGCCGAGCGCGAAGGCCGGCTTAAACCGGGCGGCACGATAATAGACGCTTCCAGCGGCAACCAGGGCATCGCAATCGCCATGATAGGCGCGGCGAAAGGTTATAAGGTTATAATCACCACCACCAAAAAATGCAGCCGCGAGAAAGTGCAGACTTTAAAGGCGTTCGGCGCGGAAGTGGTCATTTGCGATTATATCGACGATATGAAAGACCCCGCCAGCTATCACGCCACAGCTTTGCGTCTTTCGCGTGAAATCCCCAATTCCGTCATGCTCAACCAGTACATGAATCCCGAGAACGCGGAAGCCCATTACTATTCCACCGGCCCCGAAATATGGCGCCAGACAAACGGCAGGCTGACGCACTTTTTCGCCGGAGCGGGCACAAGCGGCACGGTGAGCGGCGTGGGCAGGTATCTTAAGGAACGCAATCCCGCGATAAAAGTTATCGGCATTGACGCTAAAAATTCCTATTACTCCACAAAAGGCAAGCCCAGTCATTATAAACTGGAAGGCATAGGCATTGATTTTGACACGCCTGTCCTGCTGAAACAGTATATAGACGATATTCTTCCCATAGACGACGATCCGGCTTTCGCCAAAATCGCGCCCATTTCGGCGCAACACGGCGTTCTGGGCGGCCTGTCCAGCGGCGCCGTGGCGCACGGGGCGGAACTTTACGCCCAAAAAAACATGAAGGAAGGCGATATCGGCGTAATGATTTTCGGGGATTCCGGACGGGCTTACCTGTCCAAACTTGAATTTTAAACGCGGAGACAGACAATGAAAATACATTTTGTTGGTATAGGCGGAATAGGGATGAGCGCGCTGGCCCAATTGCACGCCATGGCAGGGGATGAAGTGTCCGGCTCGGACCGGCTTTTGGATAAAGGGTACAGCAATCTGCCCATGTGGGATAAACTGTCCGCGCTGAATATCCAATTATACGGGCAGAACGCGGCGGGCATTCATAAGGGGCTGGACTGCGTCGTTCTTTCCTCCGCCATAGAGACCGATAATCCGGATCTGTCCAAAGCCAAGGAATACGGCCTGAAAATAATTCACCGGTCAGAATTACTGGCAAGCCACGTGAACAAGTATAAAACCGTCGCGGTTTCCGGCACGAGCGGAAAAAGCACGGTCACCGCGATGATTTACGAGATTCTGCAGTTCGCGGGCAAATCCCCTTCCCTTATAACGGGCGGGCCGGTGCTAAGCCTTGTGGAAAAGGGTTTTGTGGGCAACGTGGCTAAGGGCAGCAGCGATATCCTTGTAATAGAGGCGGACGAATCGGACGGTTCCTTTGTGAATTACCATCCGCGCGCGGCTATTCTTTTAAACATCACCAAAGATCATAAGGAAATGGACGTTCTTTACGGTTATTTCGACAAATTCCGCAAAAACTGCGCCAATTTCATCATTAACGCGGACGAAAAGAACCTCGCCCGTTACGCTGAGGGCGCGCATAGTTTCGGCCTTGAAAAAGGCGATATCCGTGCGGTGAATATCCGGCTGGACGGTTTTTCTGGCCGATTCTCCATCGCCGGAACGGAATTTAAAATTCCCCTGCCGGGCCTGTATAACGTGCAAAACGCGACGGCCGCCGTGGCGGTGTGCAAAAGCCTGGACGTTGATTTGGAAACCTGCGCGCGCGCCCTGGCCGGTTTCAAGGGAGTAGCCCGCCGTTTTAACAGCGTCGGTTCTTATAAGGGGATAGAAGTTATTGACGATTTCGCGCATAATCCGGCTAAAATTTCAGCCGCTTTGTCCGCGGCGCATCTGCGCGGGAAAAGAGTGCTCGCCGTCTATCAGCCGCACGGTTACGCGCCGGTGAAACTGCTCAAAAACGAACTGGTCGAGGCTTTTGAAAAAAGCCTCAGCGCGGACGATATAATCTGGTTTCCGGAAATTTATTATGTCGGCGGCACTGTTGAGCGGGATATTTCCTCGGCCTATCTGGCCGGCGAACTGGTCAAGCGCGGGCGCGACGCACGTTTTATCGCCTGCCGCGAAGAAATAATCTCCGACCTCGCCGCCGCGGCGCAGCCCGGCGATGTTGTTATGGTTATGGGCGCGCGCGACCCCACAATCACGGCTTACGCCAAACTTGTGCTGAACGTGCTTGAGAAGGGCCGCGACGGATACAGCTGTTCCAAGTGTCTTCTTAATACCAAAGCCATTTTAACCGCTTAAACGCGGATAAATTAAAAAAGCCTCCGCCCAAAGGCGGAGGCTTTTTTGTTTCTTCGGTAATTATTTCTGCAGCATTTCGCGGACGTTTTTTACGATATTGTCTGCTGAAAAACCGAATTTCTCGAAATTGACCTTCCACGGCGCGGACGCGCCGAAAGTGTCAATCGCCAGTATGCGGCCTTCGTCGCCCGCATACTTGTGCCAGCCGAGCGAGGAGCCGGCTTCAACCGCCACGCGTTTTTTCACTTCCCGGGGAAGCACGCTTTGCCGGTAGGCTTCATTTTGCCGGTCGAACAGCTCCAGGCAGGGCATCGAAACGGCGCGCGCTGAAATGCCCAGCCCGGATAATTTCTTCTGCGCCGTTATTGCGATGGAAACTTCCGAACCCGTAGCCATAATTATAACTTCTGGCGTTCCGGCACAGTCCTGCACGATATAGGCTCCTTTGGCTACGCCGCCTTTTATGTCTAATTCGTCCGGATTAAGCACCGGCAGGTCCTGGCGCGTGAAAAGAAGCGCGGCGGGTTTCTGCCTGCGGATGGCAAGCGCGAGCGCGGTGGAGGCTTCGTTCGCGTCGGCTGGGCGGTAAACGTCAAGGCCCGGCATGGCGCGCAGGCCCGCGAGCTGTTCGATGGCCTGGTGGGTCGGCCCGTCCTCGCCCACGCCTATGCCGTCGTGCGTGAACAGGAAAAGCGAGCGTGCCTGCATCAGCGCGGCCAGCCGCATGGCGGGACGCATGTAATCGGCGAAAACAAAGAACGTGGCCCCGAACGGAATAACGCCGCCGTGCAGCGCCAGGCCGTTTACGGCCGCAGCCATGGCGTGTTCGCGTATGCCGAAATGGATAATGCGGTCCGGATATTTTTTGAGATCCGTTTTATTTGACGGCGCCAGATCGGCCGATCCGCCGTAAAGGTTCGGCAGCCGGTCCGCCAGCGCGTTAAGCGTTTTCCCCAGCGTGACGCGGGTCGCCACATCGCCGTCCTGCGGCTTGAAAACGGGCAGGCCTTTGTCGAAATCCTCCGGCAGTTCGTTTTTTAGGCATGAAATCATTTCCGCGCACTCGGCGGGGAACGCTGCTTTGTATGCGGCGAGTTTTTTGTTCCACGCGGTTTCATAATCCGCCAGCTCGGCCCGCAGTTTGGCGAAGTGTTCGCGGATATCCTGCGGTATTTCGAAAGGGGCATATTGCCAGTCATAAAACTTTTTCGTAGCCGCCATGCCTTCGCCCAGCGGTTCGCCGTGCACTTTTTCGGTGTCTTCTTTCGGGCTGCCGAACCCGATATGGTTTTTGACCAGAATAAGGGACGGTCTGTAAACTTCCTCTTTCGCCTGTTGGACGGCTTTGGCCACGGCGGTTATATCGTTGCCGTCGGCTACGGTTATGGTGTGCCACTGCATGGCGTCGAATTTCGCCGCCACGTTTTCGGTGAAGGCCAGTTTGGTGGAGCCTTCTATGGTGATGCCGTTGTCGTCGTAGAGGCAGATGAGTTTGCCGAGCCCCAGATGCCCGGCCAGGCTGGCGGCTTCGGACGATACTCCTTCCATCAAATCTCCGTCGCCTGCTATAACATAGGTAAAATGGTCTATTATTTCATGGCCCTGCCGGTTATATTTTTTCGCAAGGAACCGCTCCGCCATAGCCATGCCAACCGCCATGGCGAACCCCTGTCCCAGCGGGCCGGTGGTGCATTCCACGCCGGCGGTATGCCCGTATTCCGGGTGGCCGGGCGTTTTGCTGCCCCATTGGCGGAAATTTTTCAGTTCTTCCATGTCCAGATCGTAGCCGAAAAGATGGAGCAGGGAATAAAGCATCGCCGAACCGTGTCCGGCGGAAAGAACGAACCTGTCCCGGTTCGCCCAAAGGGGATTTGCGGGATTATGCCTTAAAAATTTTCTCCATACAGCATACGCCATGGGCGACACGCCGAGCGGCAGGCCGGGGTGCCCGGAGTTTGCCTTCTGAACCATATCAACCGAGAGCATCCGTATAGCGGTTATCGCGCGTTTGTCCTCGTCGGTGAAAGTGTATTGCATAGTAAAAGCCTCCAATTGTCTGTTCCACTTTATAATGTAAAGTTTAACACAAAGTATGGCGCGATAAAAATAGGGATTTTATATTTGCGTGAGGATTGCTACAATTTTGCTATGGGAAAAACATTATTTTGCTTAGCAGTCGCAGGTTTAGGTTTAATCTCCCCGCTTCGCGCGCAGACCGCGCCGGAGCGGCAGGCTCCTACGGAGCGCAAGCAGGAAACCGTTGAGGTCATGACCTCCGACGGCTGGCCTCTTTACGCCGACTATCTGGCGCCGGAAAAAAACGCGCCGACCGTTATCCTGTTTCACGGGCTCGGGTCCTCGCGCGGCGAATGGAACGTGCTGGAAGCCACTATCGCCGCCAAAGGCGGCGGCTACCTTGCGGTGGATATGCGCTGCCATGGGGAAAGCACGAAAAATCCGGGCGGCAGTCAGGTTCCTGGCTGGCAG
>JBAYFS010000107.1:0-7732 GCA_041667045.1 Elusimicrobiaceae bacterium
CGGAGCGTCTAACTACTCCCGCGTTTTCGACTGGGAGCGGTTTCGGAAAATGGCCGACAGCGTTGGCGCGTTTTTAGTGTGCGACATTGCGCATTACGCCGGACTCGTGGCGGCGGGCCTTTACCCCTCGCCCGTGCCGTTCGCCGACTGCGTCACCACAACCACTCACAAAACCCTGCGCGGCCCGCGCGGCGGCCTGGTTTTGTGCAGAGAAGCGCATAAAAAAGAAGTCAACCGCACCAATTTCCCCGGCAACCAGGGCGGCCCGCTGATGCACGTTATAGCCGGAAAAGCGATCTGCTTCGGCGAAGCGCTCAGACCGGAATTCAAAACTTACCAGAAACAGGTCATGGCGAACGCCAAAACCCTGGCGAAAGAACTGGAAAATCTGGGCTACAGGATAGTGTCCGGCGGAACGGACTGCCACCTCTGCTCGGTGGACCTGCGCGCTAAAAACATCACCGGCAAGGACGCCGAAATCGCGCTGGACAAAGCCGGCATCACCGTCAATAAAAATACCATCCCTTACGATCCCCAGCCCCCTATGGTCACCAGCGGAATCCGCATAGGCGCGCCCGCAGTAACCACTCGCGGCATGAAGGAAAAAGAGATGGGCGAAATCGCCGGTTTGATGGATGCCGCGCTCACCAGCCACACCAACGACACCAAACTCGCGGAAATATCGCAAAAAGTAAGCAAGCTCTGCTCGCGCTTTCCCATCTATCCTGGTTACGAAAAATAAGGAACACGAAATGCCGACACAGAAAAAATCCCGAACCTCAAAACCGCCGGTAACCGAAATAGGAGTTATAGGCGGCAGCGGAATATACCAGATTGAAGGAATGGCGAATGTCCGGGAATACCGGATAAAAACGCCGTTCGGCAAAACCTCGGACGCGATAATAATAGGCGAACTAAAAGGCGTAAGGGTGGCGTTTCTGCCCCGGCACGGCAGGGGCCATTACATCAACCCCACCAATCTGCCGCAGCGCGCCAACATCTGGGCGCTGAAATCGCTGGGCGTGAAAACGCTTATCGCCGTCAGCGCGGTTGGCTCGCTTAAGGAAGAACTGGCCCCGCGCCATTTCGTGTTCCCCAGCCAATTGGTGGACAACACGAAAGGCCGGGATTATACCTTCTTCACGGACGGCGCCGTGGCGCACGCCAAATTTTCGCACCCGTTCTGCGCGGACCTGTCGGACATTCTTTATAAAACCGCAAAAAAAATCGGCTTGACCGCGCATAAAGGCGGCATTTTAGTGTGCATGGAAGGGCCGGCTTTTTCGACGAAAGCCGAGTCGGACTATCACCGGAAAATGGGTTATGACCTTATCGGCATGACCACCAGCCCGGAAGCCAAACTGGCGCGCGAAGCCTCCATGTGCTACGCTCCTATTTCGCTGGTGACCGATTATGATTCCTGGAAGGAAGACGAGGAAGTGCACGGCGAAATGGTTATCCAGACCGTCGCCAGCAATTCCGCCAACGCCAAGAAACTGATCGCCACGGCGATACCGGAGATCGCGGCCCGCATAAAAAAATGCGGCTGCAACACCGCCATGAAAGGCGCACTGTTCACCGACCCTAAAATAATACCGGCGAAAACAAAAAAGAATCTGGCTATTATTTTAAAGGATATGTAATCATCAATTCAAAAAGCCCCCGGCTAGAACAGCCGGGGGCTTTTTCATTTCTATTGCAATCGCTATCAGGCTTCTTTGTCGTGCGCAGCGCCGGAAGAAGCGTCCGCAGAGGAATATTTTGCCTTTTCCCGGAATTCGTCAGGGCTGGTCACATCGTCATGGACGGAATTGAACGCCACAGCTTCCTCAGCCTCCTTAACACGTTCCGCGGGCACGGTATGCACGAAAGCGCCATGATTAAACTGCTCCTCCAGCCGGCAGGACCAGACCAGTTTTCCGTTATAAACCGTCATATCGGGACAGCCGTCGCACATGCTCTGCCGTCCGTCTTCCATCATGTCAACGGGCTGGATTATCATGTTGGACTGAAGATACACGGCCGTGAAAAGCCGCAGCGGGTTTTTCAAAACCGCGAAAAACCACTTGCCCAGCGCCTTGCGGGCGCCTTTATCGAAAAGAGCGGCGAACATCATTATCCATTTCGCGCGCCCCATCAGCCATGGAGCTGTATAGCCCTGATACTTGCCGAACAGCAGATGGTTCATGACCTGCACGAACTCAATGAACTTGGGTCCGAAATAACCGTAAACATTATCCTTGTCCGCAATCCGCAGGGTGAGCAGCCACTTCATTGCTGACGGATCTTCCGTGCCGTTAAGGTAAGCGCAGGGCTGGTAATCGGGATACTCGCGCCGGAGCTGGCTGATTACGTCATTCGCTTTAAGTTCTATGTGGCGGCCCTTGTCTTCTCCGTAAACAAGGTGCGACATCTTGATTTCCTGCCCGTTAACGTAATAACGGAACTTTTCCGGCGGCTGGGCCGCGCGGAAACAGATGAAAACCATCACGTTCACGCGGTCAATATGTTTTTGAGCCCACTTTAAAAGTGTCGTGGTGTTTTTAAGCGTTTCCTCATAAACGGTCGAGTTGAACGCCACGGACAGGCCGCCGACTTTTTTTGCCATATCCGCGTAGCGCAGACGCAGTTCGTTAAGTTCTTCCTCATTCTTGCCGGTCCAGCCGCCTTCGGGCCGGTGCTGCAGGCTGTCTATATGGAAAGTGAGGCCTTTGAGGCCCGCCTCTTTAATGGCGCGCATCTTATCCTCGGTCATGGCGAAGCCGTTGGTGTTAACCACCGGTTTGATGCCCCGTTCCGCCACCATGCTGACCACTTTTTCAATTTCAGGATGGCAAAGCGGCTCGCCGCCGGCTATGGACATGGAGTCCGTAATACGGTATTTGCCAAAAACATCCAGATCGCTTTTTATCTGCTCAAGAGTTTTGTGGCTGTGCGGACGGTTCGCGCTGTAACAGCCTTCGCAGTAAATATTGCACTTTTTCGTAGGTTCCAGCCAGGAAATAATGTTGTCGGCGTAATTCCAGGGAAGCCGGTAAAGTTCCTTATGATTAAGCAGCATGTCTCACCTCACAGGACCATTCTGTCTGCCGGAGCCCAATTCCCCGTTTTCATGCGCCATGCTGTATGAAACCGCCTTCCAAACGCGTAGCCGCTCCCCAGCGGGCTTACGCCTTAATGTCGCACACAGTCAAAACGCATTTTCAGATGGCCTATTGCTATTTCGGACTTATGATACCATTTTACAAGGTTTTTTTACACTATAACAACGCTCAAACATCCGATCCCCTGATGGGGTTTAACCAGACGCAAACAACGCCGTCCGCGAAACAACGGACGGCCTTGTTTTGCTATAATACATGATAGTTGAGAAAGGCCCTGTAGTTGGCAAAAGCGGTAAAAAACGCAATCCCCCATGCAGCAAGCGTTTCCGCCGCAAGCTTCACACCCCGGTAAAGCAAGACGCTATTAAGGAGCCGCAAATGAATATCAAGACTCTCAGCGAAGTAAGCTGCTGGATTAAGGAAACGGATCTTACGGAAGTGGTATACCGCAAAAGCGGAACCGGTTTCGAGCTAAAAACCGAAGAGGCTGTCCCCCAGCCGAATATTCCCTCCTGCGCTTACTCCGTCATCCCCTCCCCCGGCGTAGGCATATACCGCTTAGCGCCAAAAGGCAAAACCGCTAATTTTAAAGAAGGCAATTCCGTAGGCAAAGGCGATTCTCTGGGTTTTGTGGAAATTCACAACACGGAAAAAATCATCACCGCGCAAGACAACGGCGTTCTCCGGGTGATCTGCGTTGAAGACGGCGCGCCCGTCCAGTACGGACAGCCGCTCTTTTTCATCGAACCGAACTAACTAAATGGAAGACCGGCCCCCGCAATCCAATACCGCAGTTATTATTGTTTGCGCCGCGATAGGCATGATTCTTGCCGCCGCGGGCCTGTGGGCGTTTTGGCCGGTTTATGACAGTTACACGCTGACTTCCCGCGCGAAAAACTATCTGTCCGCTGTTTCGCAGGAACGTTACGAAAACGCTTATGAACTGCTGTCCCCCTCTTCCAAAAAAAACTGCACCCTGCCGCGCTATAAAGCCCTAAATCAGGAAAAACCGGCGAAAATGTCAGGCTTCCGCATTGTCACGATAGCGGAGAAGCGCCCCCATAACGCGCTTATCGTTTACGAAGCGCTCACGCAAAACGGGCAGTGGCAGCCGGCCTACGCGTCATTCCTCAAAGAAAACGGAACCTGGGGCAAAGTCTATCTGGAAAACACGATTCCGTCCATCAGCGAATACATCCGGGCCGGAAAAAATGAAGCGGCGGTAAAAGCCGCGCGCAAAGTTTATGACATGGAACCCTTCGATATCAGAACCCTGGCCGCCCTTTGCGAAGCGGAATTTAACGGCGGACTTTATAAATACGCGGTAAAATCCTGCTCCGAAACGCTGAGCGCCAATGAAGAATACGGCTATCCCTATCAGGCGGAAACGGAATCTTTTTACAGGCTTTACCTGGCGGTAAGCCAAAATCAGATGGGGTTGAAAGACAAAGCCAAAACCAGCCTGGAAACCCTGTTCAAGCGGAAAACCGCGCCCGAGGTTTACTGCCGCGCGGGACTGGAATACGCCACACTGTCGGCTGAAAACGGGGGAAGGAAGGCCGCCCTGAAGATTGTTTCGCAGGTCGCCCCGTCCTGCACCGGCACGGAAGATACCGCTTCCGCCCAGGAAATGATTGATATTTTATCCGGCTCAGCGGTTGGCGAAGCTGTGCGGCTCGCCAAACTTTACAGGGAAAAGCCGTCTTCGGACACGATTCTGGAAATCTGGCTCAGTGAGCGGAAAGGGATTATCCGTTCGCTGGGCCACGCTTCCGCGCCGCGGGAAACGTGGAGCGCGCAGGGCCTGGGCGACGGCATGTACATCGTCACGCTGGTGCTGGGCCCGGGCGCAACGGCGGACAAAAAAACCATTCCCGCAAAGACTATTTTCACGCTTAAAGTGGACTTATGGAAAAAAACCGTAAAAATGGAGTCATAAATGAAACGCTTTAAAAAAGTTCTCATAGCCAACCGGGGAGAAATTGCGCTGCGTGTAATACGCGCGCTCCGGGAAGCAGGCATCGCCTCTGTAGCCGTCTATTCGGAGGCGGACCGCAATTCCCTGCACGTTCGGCAAGCCGATGAAGCGGTCTGCATAGGCCCGGCGCCGGCACAGTTAAGCTATCTGGACATTCCAAGCGTTCTTTCCGCCGCCATGCAAACCGGCGCGGACGCCATTCACCCCGGCTACGGTTTTCTTTCAGAAAACTCGGCGTTTTCCGGAGCCGTTTCAGCGGCCGGCATAACCTTCATAGGCCCTTCGCCGGAAACCATCGCCCTGCTGGGCTATAAAGCCACGGCGCGCAAACTGGCGGTCAGGCACAATGTGCCCATTGTGCCTGGAACCAAGGAGCATGTCGGCGAAAACGCGCTGGAAGAAGCCCTTAAAATAGGATTTCCGGTCATGATAAAAGCCTCCGCCGGGGGCGGCGGGAAAGGAATGAGGGTAGCCCGCTCCGAATCAGATTTTCTGAAATCCGTTGAAATGGCGAAATCGGAAGCCAAGGCCGCCTTCGGCGACGACGGCGTGTATGTGGAAAAATACGTGGAAAAACCCCGCCACGTGGAAATACAGATAGCCGCCGACTCGCACGGCAACGTGGTAGCCTTTCCGGAACGCGACTGCAGCGTCCAGCGCAGGCACCAGAAGCTGGTTGAGGAATCGCCGTCGCCCGCGGTTACCCCGGAAATACGGAAAAATCTGGTCAAAGCCGCCGTGACCCTTGTGAAAGCGTCCGGCTATACCGGAGTGGGAACCGTCGAGTTTCTCATGGACAAAGACGGCAATTTCTATTTCATGGAAGTCAACACCCGCCTGCAGGTCGAGCATCCGGTAACGGAAACCGTGTCGGACATTGACCTGGTGGCGCTCCAGCTTGAAATAGCGCAAGGCGGGGAGCTGGGCATTTCCCAGGACCGCGCGCTTGAAATAAGAAGGCATGCCATCGAATTCCGCATAAACGCCGAGGATCCCGCAAACGGCTTCGCAGCGGCGCCCGGCTGTATTGAGGAATGGATAACCTCCGGCGGGCCCGGAGTGCGTATTGACACGAACATTTACCAGGGCTATGAAATCCCCAGTTTTTATGACAGCATGATAGCCAAGCTTATCGTAAGCGCGCCGGACCGCAAAGCCGCGATAAGCCGCGGCAGGCGCGCCCTTATGGATTTCCACATCTCCGGCATTAAAACGACTATTCCGTTCCATCTGGCACTTTTAGAGAACCGGGAATTCGCAAAAGGCGAAGCCGATACCGGCCTTATCGAACGGATGTTCCAGAAAGAACCGGCGGGGGTTTAATGTTTCCGACGAAAACGAAGGTGCTCAGCATAAAACAGGCCGTCAAATGGCGGGCGGGCCAGCGGCGCAAAGGCCTGACCGTGGCGTTCACGAACGGCTGTTTCGATATCCTGCACAGAGGCCATGTGCGGATTATCGAATCCGCGCGCAAAACCGCCGATTCCCTTATCATAGGCCTGAATTCGGACGCATCGGTCAAACGCCTGAAAGGCCCGGAAAGACCGCTCAATTCCCAGGACGACAGGGCGGTGGTGCTTGCCGCGCTGGCCGCGGTTGACCGGGTGGTGATTTTTCAGGAAGACACGCCGCTCGAACTGCTTTCCGCCCTAAAACCGGACGTTCTGGTCAAAGGGGCCGACTATTCCCATGAAAAAATAGTGGGCCGCGAATTCGCAGGGAAAACCGTGCGCGTGCCGCTGGTGAAAAACCGCTCCACCACGCTGGTTATAAGCAAAATGCGGAAAAACGCGAAAGTTTGAAAGAATGCCCTATAGTTATATATAATAGAAAGAACATACAAACCCTAGGATGGTTATAAAATGGCTGATATTTTCGAGAAATGCACGGAGTTCAAGGTTACGGAGATCCTGCAAAAAAAGGGCATTTACCCCTATTATTCCCAGTTAGAATCCGGACAGGGCCCTGAAATAATTTATAAGGGCAAAAAGATGATTATGGCCGGTTCAAACAATTACCTGGGCCTGGCTCTCGACCCGAGAATGAAAGAAGCGGCGAAAAACGCCATTGACGCCATGGGCACCGGCTGCGCCGGTTCAAGGCTTTTGAACGGCAACACCAAATTTCACGAAGAACTGGAAGTCAAGCTGGCCAAGTTCAAACATAAAGAAGCCGCCCTGGTTTACGCCACAGGCTATCAGATGAACACCGGCACGGTCGGTGCGCTTGTCGGCAAGAACGACGTGGCGATCGTGGACAAACTGGACCACGCGAGCATTCTGGACGGCGTCCGCCTCTCCGGCGCGGAAATGAAGCGTTTCAAGCATAACGACGCCGCGGATCTGGACAAAGTCCTGTCCGCCATTCCGGAAAGCAAAGGGAAGCTGGTTATAGTGGACGGCGTTTTCAGCATGGAAGGCGACATCTGCGACCTGCCCTCGATTCTGGAAGTAACCAAAAAACATAAAGCCCGCATTATGGTTGACGATGCCCATTCTACCGGCGTGTTAGGCCCCAACGGGGGCGGCACCACCGAGCATTTCGGCATCTCTCCCGACGAAGTGGATATCGTGGTCGGCACCTGCTCCAAATCGTTCGCCTCGGTGGGCGGTTTCTGCGTGGGCAAAAAAGAAGTCATCAATTACATAAG
>JBAYFS010000108.1:0-7730 GCA_041667045.1 Elusimicrobiaceae bacterium
AATTACCGAACTCAAGTCTTTGCACCCGTTCTGGGGTTATCGGCGAATCTGGGCGCATTTGCGGTACATTGACGGACAAGATGTAAACCATAAGCGCGTTTACCGGTTATTGAAAGAGCATGATTTGCTGGTAACGCCGAATGCGCGTCTGAGAGCCAAGCGAACCTCGTCGAGAGCGAAACCACGCCCGACCCGGCCAAACGAATGGTGGGGCATCGACATGACTAAGGTGCTGGTGCAGGATTTCGGATGGCTGTACATCGTGCTTGTGGTAGACTGGTACACGAAGAAAGTCGTTGGGCATTATGTCGGGATGCAGTGCCGCGCAAAGCACTGGTTTTCGGCGTTAAACGATGCGGCAAACCGCCAGTTCCCTGACGGTATTAATGGCGCAGGGGTATCGCTGATGAGTGATAACGGCTGTCAACCTACATCGACATGGTTTATGCGGAATTGTGCGGCAATGGGCGTACGGCAGGCGTTTACAAGCTACAATAACCCGAAGGGAAACGCCGACACGGAACGGATGTTTCGGACGCTTAAAGAAGAATTGATCTGGCTGAAAGACTGGTACAGTCCACAGGAATTGGAACGGGAATTGAACAGCTGGGTTGAAGGCTATAACAACAGTTACCTGCATTCGACGCTGGGATACAGGCCGCCGAATGTGGCAGAAGCATCATACTACGCAGACCAGATGTCTACTATTTGTGTCGCTTGACTTACAGGGGTTCATTACAAACCGCCCTCAAAACTGGTACGAGTGGGTTCAACCGGCGGATTTACAAGCGTTTCCGTCACCGCCTTTATAACACAAGGCGGCTTGGGATAACTGGTAGCGGCATTGTTTAGATAAATAATAACACTCAGCTCAACTGCTCAAATTTGCAAGTCACACACACGGATTACAAGCAGAAAGAGTTAAACAAGAAAGATAAAACCCATGATAAGTATAGCACGCGAACAGACTTTTGAGCAAGGCAGCATATCTACTCTTGGGAGATATCCGTTTCTGCTATTTCTGCAGGATGTATTTGTCCGCGGCGCGGCGGGCGTTCTGGATTTGCTTCTGCGACAGATTCAGGCCGAGCGCGCCCATCCGTTTTGAGCACACGTCCACGAAAGCGCTGTCCGGAGTTTTTGCGCAGATGTAATACCACTGGTAAGCCTGGGCGTTATCCCGGGCCAGGCCGCCCTGCCCTCTCTCAAACAGCAGGCCGATATAATAAAAAGATTCCGGCATGAAAGACCGCGCCGCCTTCTCAAAATAACCGTACGCGGTTTTGTAATCCTGCGTAACGCCAGTTCCGTTATAATAAACAACGCCGAGCTTGTTCTGCGCCAGCGCGTCGCCCTTCTCCGCTGCCTGGGAGTAATAGCGGAACGCCGCGGGATAGTTCCGGGGCAGGGCTTCGCCTTTTTCATAAAGAGAACCCAGCCACACAAGGGCGAATACGTTCCCCCCCTCCGCCGCTTTTTTGAAAAACTCCAGCGCTTTCTGCGGGTTTTTCTCAACACTGCAGCCCTTTATGTAGAGATGCCCGAGCCCTGCGTTCGCGGCGGGATTGTCATGTCTCGCGGCCTTCTCATACCACTCTTTTGCCTTCAGGCAATCTTGCGGAAAACCGAGCCCTTCAAGATAAAAGTTGCCCAGCATCACCTGCGATTCGGCAAAGCCGGCCTCGGCGGCGGAACTGAAAAGCACGGCGGCTTTTTCAACGTCCGCATTGTTTTCAGCGGAATTGTAATAGAGCCAGGCCAGGTTATGCGCGGCTTCTATACTGCCCAGGTCGGCAGCTTTGCGGTACCATTTTTCGGCGTCTTTTTTCCTGCCTTCCGCGAGCATGGCGTTGCCCAGATTAAGCTGGGCCGGCGCGGAGCCTTTCTCGGCGGCGAATTTATACCACCGTACTGATTCGGAAGGATTTTTTTTGACATCAACTCCCCGCTCGTACATAAAACCTAACGCCAGCGCGGAATTAACGTCTTTTTCCACCGCCATCTGTCTGTATAAAACAGGAATAATATCCCGGCCCTGCGCGCTTTTTAACACGGCCGGCACAGGAGCAACGACGGCCTCGGCCGCTTTGGCGTAATAAATACGCGCCTGCTGTTCGTCTTTCCCGGCGGACACGCCGGTTTCATAAATATAGCCCAGCATAGCCAGCGCGAACTTGCCGCCAGCCGTTCCGGCTTTTTTGTAAAGTTCAAGCGCGTCCTTTGTGTTTTTCGCGCAGCCCAAGCCGTTTTCCAGCATGAACGCCTGCGCGAACTGCGCGTCGCTGTTTTCGGAATTGCCTGCGCGTGTATAGTAACCCAGCGCGGTTTTGTAGTCCTGCGTGACGGACGAGCCTTCAAAATACATATCGCCCAGCGTAAGCTGGGCCGGCGCGTAGCCTATATCGGCGGAATCGGACAGGAGGCTGACCGCGGTATGCGTTGATTTCTCTGTGCCCTGTCCCTTAAGGCTCATAAGGCCGAGTTTATAAAGGGCTTCCGGCAATTTGTCTTCCGCCGCGCGGGTGTAAAAATCGTGAGCTTTCGCAAAATCCGGCTTATCGGTCCAGCCGTAATAATACATATCGCCCGCCGTTAGATACGCCCCGGGCGAACCTATCCGCACGGCTTTGAGCACGTTTTCGTTCATCAGCGCGGCGTTGGTTATGTTCGTGGTTGAAAAAGCTATCTGAATCAGCGCGCGGGAATAATTGTCCCGGTACGCGTCCATAACGAAAACGCCGAATTCCCCTTCCGCCGCGCTCCAGTCCACGGCCTCGTTTTTTTGGGGCAGGTTCGTGATAAACTCGTCAAACCATTTGATGGCGCTGGCGTAATCCTTCTTTTTATAATACAGGCTGCCCAGCGCGAGCTGGGCGCGCAGAAAACCCTGCTCCGCGGCCCGGTTATACCAGTAAAGCGATTTTTCAGGGTTATAGTGAGGCTCGTCTGTAATGCCGTAAATCAGGCCGAGCCGCATTTGCGAGTAAGCGTCGCCGCCCTGCGCCGCGGTTTCAAACCACTTCACCGCCGTGTCGGTATTCTGTTCAAGTCCGGTGCCGTAGTAATAAAGCGAGCCGAGCGCGTATTGCGCCGGCAATACTCCGGCGTTGGCTGCGCGGCTGAAAAACTCAGCCGCTTTTTTCAAGTCTTTTTCGCAATCCTTGCCGACGGAATACCGCTCCGCCAGACGGAACTGCGCGCAGTTGTCTTTCTCGGCTTTTTTCTGCAGTTCCTTAAAGGGGACGTCTTCATACTTTCCGGAGCAGGTGTCGGTTGAAGCCGCAAAACCTGCGCCGCAAAAAACGCAGGCCAGAACCGCGAGAATAAGCGCATTTTTCATATAGTAATTATATAATAATGTAATGAACTGCCCTCACTGCCATGCGGAAAACTCGGACGGCGCTCCGGAGTGTCCCTCTTGCGGGCTGATCTTCGCCAAATGGCGCAAGGTTCAGGCCGAGCAGGTTCTGCCTTCGGGCAATGCACAGCCCGCGCGGGTTTGGGAAGCGTTGGTTTGCTATCTTAAAAGCAGGAATCTGTTTTACCCTTTTCTTCTCGCCTTTGCGCCCGCTTTGTTTTTCGCGTTCCGCTTCAAAGATTATCTGCCGGTGCCGGAAGGCTGGTATAGCTTTGAACGGTGGCTTTTCCCGCTGGCCTACTGCGATCTGGCGATTCACGAAGCGGGACACGTTATTCTGGGCATTCTGGGCGTTGAATTCCTGACTGTCGCGGGCGGCACGATTTTCCAGCTGGTTTTTCCGCTCGCGTTTTTCGTGACGTTTTTTAAGCAGGAAAGCCGCGCGGGAATGTTTTTCAGCCTGTTCTGGCTGGGTTTCGCTTTGTGCGACATTTCCTATTATTGCGCGGACGCGAAACTGCAATGCCTCATTCTCATTTCCGGCATGAGCGGGCAGGAAGGCGGCGGGCACGACTGGAACTATCTGCTGGGCCGGATCGGACTCCTTGACTATTGCGTGGGTTTTGGCAGGCTTTTCATGTTTTCCGGCTGTTACACGATAGCCTTCGCCATATTCGCGCCGCTGGGCGCGCTTTTTAAGCGTGGCGGGAAGCCGGAAAATTTTCTAGAATAAAAACGCGAGGGAAAATATGACAACACTTATGATAGTTGTGGCGGTCACTTTAGTGACTACATTGCTTTTTGCGGTTTATTTGATGAGGCAGACCAAGAGCAAGCGCAGAACAACGCAGGCGGCTGTGAATTTTGAAAGAATCCTTCCGGAGGATATCCCCACTCTGCCGGAACATGAGGATTTCGCGAAATGCCTCAACGAGAAGTGGCTGCGGACCGACACGGAAACGGGCACCAAGTTCGCTCCTGAATCTAATCCCTCGGTGATAATCACCATTACCGTTCAGAAAACGGAAAATTTACTGGACAAAATCGCGTCTTTTCTCCAGTTCAAAAAGCATGAAGCCGTACTCACGCTTTACGGGCAGCCGGTCTGCCGCGTTTCTTTTTACGTGAACGACGCCGGCAAAACCATCTATCCGCTTATTATGAAATCATTCGCTCCGGAAGACGTGTCTTTCCTTAAAAAGGGCACGAACGAATACACGGTACTGAAACTGATAGCCATAGCCAACGGCTACCGTATCGCGCAAAGCGATAATTAAAGCGATTTCATCCAGTCCCTGACCGCCACAACTTTAGACGACAGCATGGCCTGCGTCACCAGAATGGCGTTGTGCAGGTCTTTGGCGCAAACGCTGCCCGCGCTGTTGGAGACGTCAAGAGTTCCCGTGGCGTCCGATAAAAACTCCACGGCAAACCCCAGATGCAGGGCCTGCCGGGCCGTCGTGTCACAGCACATCTGCGTCATATAGCCGCAAACGGTCACGGTGTCTGTTCCGTTCGAGCGAAGCAGCTGCTCAAGTTCTGTGCCGGTGAAACTGCCGGGCAGATTCTTCTCGATTATTTTATCGTGTTTTTCGTTCAGAATTGCGGGCACGATCTGCCAGCCGGGCGAGTTTTCAAGAAAAACCTGCGCCCCCGCCTGGATTGCCGTGTGCCGGATAAGGTAAACGGGAATGCCGCGTTCCGTCGCCGCATGCATGGCCTGCATAATATTGGACAGGCTGCCCATTGGGTAGGTAACCGGCATTTTGCCGGTGAAATATTCGTTCTGGACGTCAATCACCAAAAGCGCGCGCTTCATTTATTGTCCCTTTTTAAAAAAGCCTTGAAGGCGTCGCCCATCGCGGTGCCGGGTGCGGCCCGGTCGGGACGGTTCGCAGCCGGACGGGGAGCGTTATTACCCGCGCTGGGCTTGCGCGGCTGAAACTGCTCCCCGCGCGGGCGCTCTTCTCCGGAAACCGGTTTGCGCCGCTCTTCGCGCGGCCCGATGACGGGATTGGTTTTCATGGACAGTGCGATTCTGTTGCGCGCGCTGTCCACGTCAATAATAGTTACCATTATTTTCTGGCCCGCCCGTAGCACATGGGCGGGATCGGCCACAAAGGAGTCGGAAATTTCGCTTACATGGACAAGCCCGTCCTGATGCACCCCGATGTCCACAAACGCGCCGAACGCCGTCACATTGGTGACTATGCCGGGCACCTTCATGCCGGGTTTCGCGTCGGCTACAGTGTGAATGTCGGCGAATTTGAAAATCTCGAACTGTTTGCGCGGGTCCCGGCCCGGCTTGGCTAGTTCGTTTTTGATATCCACGAGAGTCAGCATGCCGGCCGATTCGGAAACATATTTGCGGACGTCTATTTTCGCCTGAAGCTCCGGTTTGCTCATAAGGTCTGACACCGTAGCGCCCATATCCTCGGCTATTTTTTCAACCAGTTCATAGCGTTCGGGGTGGACGGCGCTAGCGTCCAGCGGATTCTTTCCGTCCCGGATCCTCAAAAAGCCGGCGCACTGCTCAAAAGCTTTCGGGCCTAGCCGCGGAACTTTTTTGAGGGCGGCGCGCGATTTGAAGGCTCCGTTCTCGTTTCTGTAGGTCACAATGTTTTTCGCCAGGACAGGGCCCAGGCCGGACACATAGGTAAGCAGTTCCTTGCTGGCGGTGTTGACTTCCACGCCCACGCTGTTGACGCAGCTTACCACCACGTCGTCAAGGCCGGTTTTAAGCTGGGGCTGGTCAACGTCATGCTGGTACTGGCCCACGCCGATGGCTTTGGGATCTATTTTCACAAGTTCGGCCAGCGGGTCCATGAGCCTGCGCCCGATGGAAACCGCGCCTCTGACGGTCAGATCCTCGTTCGGGAATTCCTCCCGCGCCACTTCGGAAGCGGAATAAACGGACGCGCCGCTTTCGTTCACCACAACCACCGTAACGCCCGGCAGATTAAGGGCGTTCACGAAAGTTTCCGTTTCCCGGCCCGCCGTGCCGTTGCCGATGGCGATAACTTCGGTTTTGAATTCTTTGACCAGCGCGCGGATTTTCTCGCCCGCCGCCAGCTCGCCGCCCGCGCCGCTGTGCGGATAAATCACGTCGTGGTGAAGCAGTTTTCCCTGGCGGTCCAGACAGACGGTTTTGCAGCCGGTCCGGAAACCCGGGTCAAGCGCCAGCAGGTTTTTGTGGCCCAGCGGTGAGGCCATGAGGATTTCGCGCA
Source organism: Elusimicrobiaceae bacterium (assembly GCA_041667045.1). GTDB lineage: Bacteria > Elusimicrobiota > Elusimicrobia > Elusimicrobiales > Elusimicrobiaceae > JAQVSV01. The sequence continues at coordinate 6,586 of JBAYFS010000108.1, forward strand.
GATTGTTGGCGAACACGCGGATGGCTTCGGTATCGGCCTTCTTTTTGGTTTCAAGGCGCACTTCGGTTTCCATGGATAAAGACAGCAGCCTTTCAAACCCGTCCGCCCCGGCAAGTTTGACCTGTTCGGAGCAGGGATTGTTCGCCTTTACGAAAACGGAATTGATGATATCAAGCGCGTCGCTTTCCGGCACCTCTATGCGCATGACCAGAAAACCTTCGTTTTCGCCACGGCGCATTGCCAGAATGCGGTGCGACGGGGCTTTCGCCACCGGTTCCTTCCATTCGAAATAATCCTTGAACTTGGCGCCTTCCGTTTCCTTGCCGGTTATTACGCGGGAGGAAAATTGCCCTTTTTCAAAATAGAGTTTTCTAAGGCGGGCGCGGGTATCCTCGTCCTCGCTGATTATTTCGGCGATGATGTCGCGCGCTCCGGCAAGCGCTTCTTCGGCGGTTTTTACCGCTTTTTCTTCGCTGATATATTGTCCCGCTTCCGCTACGGGGTCTCCGGCGGCCTGTTTAATAATGAACTGCGCGAGCGGTTCAAGCCCTTTTTCCTTCGCTATGGTGGCGCGGGTGCGGCGTTTGGGCCGGAAAGGCAGGTAAATGTCCTCTAGGGTGGACATGGTTTCCGCGGCTTTTATTTTCACGTCAAGTTCGTCGGTAAGCAGGTTGCGCTCGATCAGGGATTTTAAAATCGCGGCGCGGCGGTCATCCAGCTCTTTAAGCTGGTTGAAACGGTCGCGTATGGACGCGATCGCCACTTCGTCTAGATTGCCTGTCGCTTCCTTGCGGTAGCGCGCTATGAACGGTATGGTCGAGCCGGCTTCCATCAGCTCCAGCACGGCTTTGACGGATGTTTGGGAAACGGCTAGTTCGGTGCCAATTTTTTCAGCGTAAATTGCGGTCATGTCGAGTCCTCCGAATATGGGAAATTATACCATTTCCGGGACCCGGCACGCCTTAAAGCTTGGCGGCCATTTCGCGGATGCTTTCAAGCATTTTCGCCCGCTCTTCCTGCGTTATAAAGGGCACGGAGTATAGGAACACGTGTTCCATAACCTTAATGCCGCAGAAGCCGAAAAGCCCCCTGCTCATGCTGTGCTCGATGCAGGTGTTCATGCCGGTCCGCTGATAGTCTTCTCT
>JBAYFS010000109.1:0-7725 GCA_041667045.1 Elusimicrobiaceae bacterium
CATGGTTTTAGGCGTGTCGCCGAGCGGCGCGAGCGCGCCGTTCATGTCGCCGTAAAGAGTGGAATAGCCTACGGCGAATTCGCTCTTGTTCCCCGTCGCCATGAGAAGCGCGCCGAATTTGTTGGACATCGCCATCAGCAGAGTCCCCCTTATCCGCGCCTGCAGGTTTTCTTCGGTGCAGTCGTTTTTCAGGCCGGCGAAGGGTCCGGAAAGGGCTGTTAAAAATCGGTCAAACATGTCGTCAATCGGTATTTCGTAAAAACGCTTCAGGCCGAGGTTTTTCGCCAGTGCGGAAGCGTCGGTTCTGCTCATGCCGGATGTGTAGCGCGTCGGCAGGGAAACGCCGATGACGTTTTCGGGCCCCAGCGCGTCCGCCGCCAGGGCGGCCACCACGGCGGAATCAATGCCTCCGCTGAGCCCTAAAATTACGGAATCGCGCCCGCATTTCCGGACGAAATCGCCTATGCCTAAAGAGATAGCGCGCGCGGCCTGCTCGGCTTCCGTTTTCTTTTCCGCAAGCACGGCCCTGCCGGTGAACGGGTAATCCACGAGCACGAGATCTTCCTCAAATTGCCTGCCTTGCGCGATACGCCGCCCTGCGGCGTCAAAGACAATGCTCCCCCCGTCGAAAACAAGCTCGTCGTTCCCGCCGACCTGGTTGCAGTAGATGAAGGGTATGCGGTATTTTTTCGCGTGCCCGCGTATCAGTTCGTCGCGCAGTTCGGCTTTGTTTAAATGGAAAGGGGAGGCGGACATGTTAATCATTAAATCGGGATTGAGGCTCATCAGTTCGCGCACGGGATTTTTCTTGTAAAGCTGGCGCGCGGTGAGTTTGCTTTCGGTCCATACGTCTTCGCAGATGGTTATGCCGATGTGGAGGTTTTTGAACTTCACCGGTTTGTTTTCCTCCGCGGGCGCGAAATAGCGCGCTTCGTCGAAGACATCGTAGGTCGGCAGCAGGGTCTTGGCCTGCCTGCGCAGGATTTTGCCCTTGTGTATGAACGCGGCGCAGTTTAAGAGCCGGTTGCCGGTTTTGTTTTTGTTGTAATCTATGTAACCCACTAAAACGGCGGTTTCGCCTATTTTTGCGCGCAGGGCGTCCAGCGCTTTGAGGTTGGCGTCTATAAAACCTTTATCGTTCCACAAATCCAGGGCCGGATAGCCCGTTAAAGTGGCTTCCGGGAAAACGACCAGTTCCGCGCCCCGTTCCGAGGCCGCTTTCACGGAGGCCAGAATCTTGCGGACATTCCCGTCAATATTGCCGACAGTGGTGTTAATTTGGGCTAATGCTATTTTCATACCAACGATTCTACAATTTTGGCGGTCCCGTGTATATATATTACGAGCTCCCTAAATATGATATACTGTTATCTGCGTGGCGAATTACGCCCGCCTAAGGGGCGCAAAGCCGTTTCTGCTTTAAGGAACGCAAAGCCGTTTCCTGGGGCGTAAAAATACAAACCGCGCATAACTCTAATGGAGGAGTTAAATGAACATATCAATGAAAAGCATGCTGGAAGCCGGAGTGCACTTCGGACACCAGACTTCCCGGTGGAATCCCAAAATGCAGCGCTACATCTTCGGAGAGCGTAACGGGATCCACATTTTAGACCTTCAGCAGACGGTGAAAGAACTTAAAAAGGCCTGCGCGTTTATGAAAGAAGAGTCCGAATCGGGCTCGAAATTCCTTTTTGTCGGCACGAAGAAACAGGCCCGCGACATCGTCCGCGAAGAAGCCGAAAAAATCGGCGTTCCCAGCGTGTTTGAAAAATGGCTCGGCGGCACTCTCACCAATTTCGCCACCATCAAAAAATCCATCGAACGGCTCGACGAGCTTGAGAAATGGGAGAACGAAGGGCTTTTCAAAGCCATCTCCAAAAAAGAGGTTTCCCGCCTGTCCAAGGAAATGAACCGGCTGCGCAAAGTGCTCGGCGGCATCCGCAAGATGAAAGGCGTTCCCGACGTGATGTTCGTCATTGATCCCGTGGACGACGACGGCGCCATCAAGGAAGCCCGCAAGCTCGGCATCAAAATCGTCGCGGTGTGCGACACCAACGCCGATCCCGACGCTGTTGATTTCCCCATTCCCGGAAACGACGACGCCGCCCGCTCCATCAAGCTGTTCTGCTCGCTTATCGCGGAATCAATCGTGGAAGGCAGAAAAGCTGCGGCTCCGGAAGTCGTGGTTCCCGAAAACAAGGAAGAGGAACTGCAGGCTGAAGCCGATTCCGCCGGCGTGGGCAAAATGGCTATAGCCGAGGAAGTGGTGATTCTTGAGGACAAAGCCGTCTAGTCTTCTTCCCTGCCGCTAAGGGACAACAAAACACTTTTCAGGAGAAACCAGATATGATGGACAAGATTAAAACTCTGCGCGATGTGACCGGAGCCGGAATCATGGCCTGCAAGTCGGCCCTTATGGAAAACGGCGGCGATATTGAAAAAGCCGTTGAATTCCTCCGCAAAAAAGGGCTGTCCGCCATGGCAAAACGCGCCGGACGGGAAACCAGCGAAGGCCGGACGAAAGTCAAATTCAATAAGGACAACACGGGCGCTGTTCTGTTAAGCCTCGGCTGTGAAACAGATTTCGTCGCCAAGACCGACGATTTCAACAATCTGGCCGAAAAACTGGCCGATTACATGATCAGCAATTCCTCCGTGGGCAATTTCTTCGAGGACGAGAAAGTGAAGTCGCTCATCGTGGACGTGGCGCCCCGGCTCGGTGAAAACATCACCCTAAAAAACGCCGCGTACTATAATCTCAACGGCAAAGGCGCGCTCAGCCACTACATTCATACCGACGGCAAGAAAGCCGCTCTGGTCGAATTGCAGTGCGACACCGCCAACACTGCCCGCCTCCAGGATCTCGGCAAGGAACTCGCCCTTCAGCTTGTGGCGATGACCCCCAGCTGGATTTCCAGAACGGACGTGCCCGCCAGCGTAATCGAGTCCGAAAAGGATATTTTTCGCACCGTGGCCCGCAACGAAGGCAAGCCGGAAGCCGCCATCGAAAAGCTTATCGAAGGCCGGCTCCGCAAGTTCTACGAGCAGAACTGCCTGCTTGAGCAGGTAAGCATTCGCGACAGCAAAAAGACCGTGACCGATTTCATCAACGAAGCCGAAGCAGAGCTCGGCGCGAAGGTGAAGGTTGTCCGGTTCGAGCGGGTGTCCTAGAAAATATGGCAACACGGATACTGCTGAAACTGTCCGGTGAAGCTTTGCAGGAAAAGGGACTGAGGGGAGTATCCCCTCAGTCCCTTAAGCACATTGCGGCGGAGATCGCGGCCGCGCACGGCAAAGGCATCGAGCTGGCTATTGTCGTCGGCGGCGGAAACCTCTGGCGCGGTGTGCGCGACGCGGAAGGGCTGATCCCGCGCGTCACCTCCGACAATATGGGCATGCTGGCCACCATCATCAACGCGCTTTCTTTGCAGGCCGCGCTGGAATGCGCGGGCAAACCCACCCGTGTGCAGACCGCCATTCCCATCATCACGCTGGCCGAGCCGTTCATCCGGCGCCGCGCCGTGCGGCATCTGGAGAAAGGCAGGATAGTCATTTTCGCGGGCGGAACCGGCAGCCCTTATTTCACGACCGATACGGCGGCCGCGCTGCGCGCCTCGGAAATAGAGGCCGACATCATTCTCAAGGCTACCCAGGTTGACGGTGTTTACACGGACGATCCGAAAAAGAATCCCGACGCCAAACCTATCAAGAAAATAGGTTTTAAAGAAGCGCTTGAGCGCGGCCTTAAAATCATGGACGCGAGCGCTTTGGCGTTGTGCATGGAAAACAACATCCCGATTCAGGTTTTTAATCTGCACAAAAAAGGCAATATCAAAAAAGCGGTTAACAGCCGCGCGGTAGGAACAATTATCGGCTAAGCCGGTAGAGGAGACTGTATGGACGATTTGACAGGCGTTACCCAGCTGATTCGCAATCTTGAAACCGCGATGCACGCGCACGTGGACAAGCTGAAAAAGGATTTAAGCGCGCTGCGCACGGGCCGGGCCAATCCCCAGCTTATCGAAGGGATTAAGGTTGAATATTACGGCACCATGATGCCGCTTAACCAGGTGGCCGCGATTTCCATTTCGGACGCGCGCTCTCTGGTCGTTTCCCCCTGGGACGCGGGCGCTCTTGACGCGATTGACAAGGCTCTGCAGCAGGCCGATCTGGGCGTCAGCCCGCAAAACGACGGCAAGCTCATCCGCATCAACCTGCCCGCGATGACGGAAGACCGCCGCCGCGATCTGGTGAAAGCCATTAAAGTGATGTGCGAAGATTTCAAGGTCAAAGTCCGCAACGACCGCCGCGACGGCAACGACAAAATCAAGAAAGCCCTCAAAGCCAAAGAGCTTGCCGAGGACGACGCCAAGAAATTCGAAACTGATATCCAGAAGCTGACCGACAGATTCATAGCGGAAATTGACGGTATTATCGCCGCCAAGGAAAAAGAGCTGATGACGGTTTGACATGAGCGAACTGACCCCTTCTCTTATTCCCGAGCGCATACCTAAGCATATCGCTGTTGTTATGGACGGAAACGGACGCTGGGCGAAAGCCCGGGGCCTTTCCCGCGTAGCCGGGCATAAGGAAGGGGTCAATTCGGTTGATTCCATTATAAAAACCTGCTGTGATCTGGGCGTTGAAGTCCTTACGCTGTACACTTTTTCCACCGAAAACCGGTCCCGCTCCAAACTTGAGGTGGCCGCCCTGATGAGGATTCTGTGCTCGACGTTGAAGAACAAGCACAAAGACCTGATGGAATACAACGTAAGGCTGCGAGTGAGTGGGCGCAGGGAAGGCCTCAGCAAGGGAGTGCTGTCGGATCTGGACGCGGAAGTCAAAGCGCTGTCCGGCAATACCGGCATGGTGCTTAATCTGGCTTTCAATTACGGCGGGCGGCAGGAAATAGCCGACGCCGTGAACGGGCTGATCGCTTCCGGCGCGAAGCGTGTTACCGAAGCGGACATTTCCGGCGCGCTTTATACCGCCGGCCTGCCGGACCCCGATTTGATAATACGCACTTCGGGCGAGCACCGGCTTTCCAATTTCCTTTTGTGGCAGGCGGCTTACGCCGAGTTTTATTTCACGGACGTGTTCTGGCCCGATTTTCGCGGGCCGGAGCTTTACAAGGCCGTGGCCGACTACCAGAAAAGGGAACGCCGCTTCGGCGGGGTGAAATAACGGAGGTTTGAATGCTTCTTCCCAGAGTGCTTACCGCCCTGATCGGCATACCGCTGATTCTAGCCGCCATTCATTTGGGCGGAGCGGTTTTCGCTTTCCTCATAGCCGTTATCATAGTGCTTGCCCTGCATGAATACTGGCTGATTCTGTGGACCGGAAAGAAACCGGTCATGCGCGTTCCGCTAATGGTGTTCGGGCTTGCCGCCGCGGCGGCGTCCGTGCTGGGGAGGATGCCGGTCCGGTTTGGCAGCGCGGATAATCTTGTGCCTTTTGCGGTCAGCATGATAGTGCTGGGCCTGTTAACGTGGGAAGTCCTGACCCCCCGGCATTGCCTTGAGCGGCTCGCCAATACCCTGCTGGGCGTTTTTTTCGTGGGCTGGACGCTGGCTTTCCTTATAAACATAAGGGAACTCTTTCCGCACGGCGAATATTACACCTATATGCTTTTTCTGACCGTCTGGTCGTGCGACACGGCGGCTTATTTCGCGGGCCGGTCTTTCGGGAAGCATAAACTCAACCCGGAAGTGAGTCCCAAGAAAACCTGGGAAGGCGCCGTGGCTGGCTTTTTCGCCGCGGTTATTATTTCGTTCCTTTTAAGGGCGCTTTTCGTGCCGGACGATATGCCGTTTTGGGGCGCGCTGCTTTTGGGCGCGGCGGCGGGCGTTACGGGCCAGATTTCCGATCTGGCGGAGTCGGTTTTAAAGCGGAGCGCGGGTGTGAAAGATTCGTCTTCCCTGCTGCCGGGGCACGGCGGCATTTTAGACCGGTTCGACTCGTATTTATTGCTCGCGCCCCTGTATTACTATATTTTGCTGGCTGTTCTGGTTCCCAACAAATGAAAAGAATTGTTTTGCTCGGCTCAACAGGATCAATCGGCTTGTCCGCCGCGGACGTGGTCCGCAACCTCGGTCCGGATTACGGGATAATCGGTATCGCGGCCAATTCGCGCGACGGTGTCGTGCTGGAGCAGGCCAACGAGTTCAAGCCGCGCTGGGTCAGCCTTTTTAATAAAAGCGCGTCCGAACGGCTAAGCGGAAAACTGCCTTCCGGCGTGAAGCTTCTGCCCCCCGGTGTTGAGAGCATGGTGGAAATGGTAACGCATCCGGACACGGATGTCGTGGTCAGCGGGCTTGTGGGCGCGGTGGGTTTCGGGCCGCTTATGGCGGCGATACGCGCCGGCAAGACAATCGCTCTGGCGAACAAGGAACCGATGGTAATGGCGGGCGCCGCCATTATGGCGGAAGCCGCGAAATGCGGCGCAAAAATAATTCCGGTGGATTCCGAGCCGTCAGCCGTTTTCCAGTGCCTTGAAGGCGCGGACGGGGCGGATTACCGCCAGGCGGCCCAGAATATCGCGCGCGTTTTCCTGACGGCTTCAGGCGGCCCGTTTTTCAATTATACCGGCGACCTGGATAAGGTGACGCCCGAGCAGGCCCTGAAACACCCGCGCTGGAAAATGGGCCCCAAAATCACTATTGATTCCTCAACGCTTATGAACAAGGGTTTTGAGGCGATTGAAATTCAGAACATGTTCGGCCTGCCGAGGGAGAAGGTGCATATTGTCATTCATCCCCAGTCCATAATCCATTCGGCGGTGGAATATGCGGACAATTCGGTGCTGGCGCAAATGTCATTGCCTGATATGCGGCTCCCCATACAGTACGCCATAACCTATCCCGCCCGCAGGAAAAGCTTGGTTGAACCTCTGAACCTGTTCAGTATCAGCCGGCTGGAATTTTATGAGCCTGACTTTTCGAAGTTTCCGTGCCTGGCTCTGGCGGAGGACAGTTTCCGCCGCGGCGGCACCTATCCGGCGGCCTTAAGCGCGGCTGACGAAGTGGCTGTGGATTCGTTTTTGAAGGGCAGGATAAAATTCACCGGCATAGCGCGGCTGGTGGAATACGTGCTGAAACGGCATGACGGCGGCAAAGGCTGTCCCTCGCTTGACGAAGCGGCTGAGGCCGACGTTTCGGCGCGCCGTATCGCGCTGGAAGCTTTGACGGCGGCGGTAGTTTAGATTTTAAAAGGATAAAATAATGATCTTATCAATAATAGCGGTACTCTTTACCTTCGGGCTGGTTATTTTCATACACGAACTGGGTCACTTTCTGGCCGCCAAATGGCAGGGCATCCGGGTGGACGAGTTCGCGTTCGGGTTCGGCCCGTCAATCTGGAAGAGAAAAATAGGGTATACCGAGTACAAGCTTAACTGGATTCCGCTCGGCGGCTACGTAAAACCGGCGGGCGAGGATATAACAGCTTCCTCCGGTAATCCGTGGGAATATTTCGCGAAACCGTGGTACCGGAGAATAATTGTGGTGGTCGCCGGTCCGGCGATGAATTATTTTCTGGCTTTTCTCCTGTTTTCCGGCCTGATTCTGGTTATGGGCTATCCCAGCCCGTCCACCCAGCCGGTTTTGGGCGAAGTGATCGCTTCATATCCCGCCGAAAACGCCGGCCTTAAAACGGGCGACGTCGTTACGCGCATTGACGGTGTCCAGGTTTTAAAATGGGAAGATATCGCCAAATCAATCCACTCCC
>JBAYFS010000110.1:0-7640 GCA_041667045.1 Elusimicrobiaceae bacterium
CCGTGTCAGGCGCGCAGAGCAAACTGGCGGTTCCGCTTTCACCGTATAAAAAAACCTGCCGTTTTCCCGTCTGGCTGAAAGAGGGGGAAACACCGACGCTGACAGCCGTCTCCAAATCACCCCTCGGAACACGAACCGGCCTGAAACTTACAAAAATCCGCTGCTACTTTCTCGACGCGCCGGACTACAAAAACTATTAGCCCCTCTCAATCGCGCGAAGAAGGCACTGCCCGCTGACAAACTGGAAACTCAAATATTCTCTGTACCGCACCTGCTCCCTGTCGCCGCGAAAAAAAGACTGCGTGCGTTCATCTACATAATAATCACGGGCACTGAAAGTAACAAGCGCGGTAAATTCGCTCAGTTCGGCGCTTCCGGTATAGTGAAAGTGAATAAGATCAACGGACTCGATTGCGAGATCTTCAATTTTGTTAATCTCATGATTCTTCGCCATACGCTCAACCTGATCATAATGGCCCATGAATAAATCGGGAAACAGCAACGACTGCACGGGATCGCAGTCCCGGGTAACTCGGCAGGTTTTAAGCGCCGTGAAAGTTTTTTGAGCCAGCGCGGACAGATTCCCGGCGGAAAAAACCGGATCAGTCGCGCTGATGACTTCCAGCTGGCGCAGGATTTGGTCTCTTGAGGATTCAACAGCCGAACCGCGCGGCGCATAACCCGCATTGCCGTTTCCGGAAAGCTGCCTGCGGTAGAACAGCAAGAAGACAATCACGATCACGAAAAACGCGATAAAAACGTATACAAGCTTATCGCCGTATTCGGAATTTGCGAACATTCTGCCAAGCCCGCTCGGAGCCGAGCGCGCGAAACAGTTAGCGGTGGAAAAAGCCGACAGCAAAAATACCAGAAGTTTTTTCATAATATCCTGTCCTTGATAAAACAATGGCGCGGCATGGTCCGGCCCGGCGCACTGTCCATAATTCTACAATATGTTCGCTATTGATAGACTGGTAAAATAGCGTTCGTCAATATTGCGGATCAATTTTGTATAATTGGGGAATACGTAGCTAATGAGAGGCTATTACAATGATTACAGGGCTTGTGTTAGTCAAGCTTCAACCCGGAAAGGAAAATGAAGCGCTTAAAAAAATCAAATCCGTGAAAGACGTGGCGCATGTTTCCGCCGTGTTCGGGCGCTGGGATCTGGTGCTGGACATGGAATCGGAAGACCTGCAGTCCATGTCGAACTGCGTCGTGCGCGAAATACGCTCCATCCCCGGAGTGATGAGCACGGAAAGCTTGGTTACCACCGCGATATAGAACAGAATTTTGTGGACACGAAAACCCGGACGCATCCGGGTTTTCGCGTTCTGCGCTATGGACAAAAATCCTATTCTGGACATTCGCGGGCTTACGGTTGACTTTAACCTTTACGGGCGCACCGTGCGCGCGCTGAATAATTTTTCGCTGTCGCTTGCGCGCGGCGAAACCATGGCGGTGGTGGGGGAATCCGGTTCGGGAAAAACCGTGCACGCGCTGGCCGTTCTGGGCCTGTTGCCAATGCCGCCCGCGCAAATAATCTCGGGTGAAATAATGTTCGAGGGCCGGAATCTGCTCAACCTGCCGCCCGCGCAAATGCGCAATATCAGGGGCAACCGCATTTCCATGATTTTCCAAGACCCCATGACCTCTCTCAACCCGGTTTTCACGATAGGCTACCAGGTAGCGGAAGCACTGCTGGCGCACGGCCGCGCAAAAAACAGGGCCGAAGCGCACGCCAAAACCCTTGAACTTTTGCAGGACGCCGGAATTGACGAACCGGCCCGCCGCGCGGAGCAGTATCCGCACCAGTTTTCAGGCGGTATGCGCCAGCGCGCCATGATAGCGTGCGCGCTCGCCTGCTCGCCGGACATTATCATAGCCGACGAACCGACCACCGCGCTCGACGTTACCATTCAGGCCCAGATTCTGGAACTGATAAACAGTTTAAAGCGCAAATACCAAACTTCGGTAATCCTCATTACGCACAATCTGGGCATAGTGGCCCAGACCGCCGACCGGGTGACCGTTCTTTATTCAGGCCGCGTTATGGAACGCGCCTCCGTGCAGGAACTGTTCGCCAAGCCGAAACACCCATACACGCGGGGACTGCTTGACTCCATCCCGTCCATTCACGGCAACCCGGACAGGTTAAGCGCGATAAAAGGCATTCCGCCGGCGCCGGGCTCGAAGACGGCGGGTTGCGTATTCGCGCCGCGCTGTCCGAATGTTTTCGCCAAATGCCTGACTTACACTCCGCCCGAATTTCCCGAAGGCGGCGGGACCAGCGCATGTTTTTTATGCGAAGGCGCGCCCGCATGACCGACTTATTCAAAGCGGAAAACATAATAAAAACCTACCGCATTAAAACGGCGTTCTCCGGCACGCACACCGTGCGCGCGGTTGACGGCGTGACTTTCACCGTTGCGCGCGGGGAAGTGCACGGCGTGGCGGGCGAATCCGGCTGCGGGAAAACGACTCTGGCCAAAATCCTTTTAAGGCTCGAAAACCCCGATTCCGGCAGGATAATTTTCGACGGGCAGGACATAACTCGCCTGAAAGGAAGCGACCTTAAGGCCTTCCGGCGGCGCGCGCAGGTGATTTTCCAGGACCCCTATTCCAGCCTTGACCCGCGCATGACGGTGCGCGAAATTATCGAGGAGCCGCTTCTCATCCACCGTCTCTGCAAAACTTCAGCCGAGCGCGGCGCGATAGCCGCCGCCCTGCTTGACAAAACAGGCCTAAGCTCGGAATATATGGACCGGTATCCGCACGAATTTTCGGGCGGACAGCGCCAGCGCATCGGCATAGCGCGCGCGCTGGCCTTAAAACCGGACGTCATTGTGGCGGACGAATGCGTGTCCGCGCTTGACGTGTCGGTGCAGGCGCAGGTTTTAAACCTTTTAAAGGATTTAAAAAAGGAAATGGGACTGAGTTATATTTTTATTTCGCACGACCTGTCGGTGCTGCGGTTCCTGTGCGACAGGATTTCGGTTATGTCGCACGGCAGAATAGTGGAAAGCGGGCCAGCCGGACAGATACTGACCGCCCCGCAAAACCACTATACGAAAACACTGCTGTCCGCCGTGCCGGAATGCCCGCGCGGGCCGGCGCCCGTAAACTGATTTTGGTAAAGGAGATTATCATAATGAAAAAACTGGTTAATAAAAAACGCCTGCTGGCGACTTTTCTGGAACTGGTCAAAATAGACTCCGAATCGTTCGCCGAAAAGGACGTGGCCGTAAAACTGGAAGCGGAATTTAAAAAACTGGGCGCGAAAGTGGAATTTGACGACGCGCACAAAAAAACCGGCGGCCCCGTGGGCAACCTGATAGCGCGGTTTCCGGGCACGGTCAAAAAACCGCCCTTTCTTCTTTCCTCGCACATGGATACGGTGAAACCCGGCAAAGGGATAAAACCGAAACACACGAACGGCAAAATCACTTCAGACGGGACAACCATTCTGGGCTCCGACTGCAAGTCCGGCATTTCCGCCATTCTGGAAGCGCTTAAAGTGGTGAAGGAAAACAATCTGCCCTGCCCGCCCGTTGAAGCCGTGCTGACGGTTTCGGAGGAAGTGGGAATTCTCGGCTCCCGCAACCTCGACTACAAGAAAATCAAAGCCAGAGAGGGCATGGTTTTAGACGGACAGACCCCGCACGAACTCACGGTGAAAGCGCCTTCGTCCATATCGCTGAAGGTTATTATAAAGGGAAAAGGGGCTCACTCCGGAATGAACCCGGAAGCGGGCATTTCCGCCATTCAGACCGCGGCGAAAGGCATAGCCGAAATGAAGCTGGGACGAATAGATTTTGAAACCACCGCCAACATCGGCATTATCCAGGGCGGGCGGGCCAGAAACATTGTGCCGGAAGAAGTCTCCCTTATCGGAGAAGCGCGCAGCCACAACTCCAAAAAACTGCTGGCCCAGGTGAAGCACATGCGCCAGTGTTTGGAAAAAGCCGTGAGCGGAGCAGTGATAACGGTTAACGAGAAAAAATTCAAGGCGTCAATGGATTTTGTCGCGCTGGAAGAATACCCCGCGATGAACATCCCGCCGGAGGAAGGAATTGTGAAATTCGTCCTGAACGCCGCTAAAGAGGAAGGCCTGGCTATCGAAACCGTGGCCGGAGGCGGCGGCTCGGACGCCAACAACTTCAACAAACACGGGATAAAATGTCCCAACCTCGGTTGCGGCATGAACAAAGCGCACACGCTCGACGAATTCCTCAACATAGGGCACATGGAAGAAACTGTCGCCGTGGTGCTCAGAACGCTGGCGAACAAGGCGAAATAAAAAAATGCTCAAATTCATACTCAGGCGAACGGCTCTGCTTCCGCTGGTGATGCTTGGTGTCACCTTCCTGCTGTTTTCGCTTACGCAGATCCTTTCGCCTGAGATGAGGGCGTCTTTGTACATCAAAGACCCGCGCCAGCTCGATTCCATTGCGCAGATAATCAAGGAACACGGGTTAAACGACCCGTTGCTGATTCAGTATGGGCGCTGGCTTAAAAGGCTTTCGCGGGGCGAGCTGGGCTATTCGGAAACGGCGAATATGCCGGTCACCTCGGCCATAAAGGCTTATCTGCCGGCTACGCTGGAACTGGCTGTCGCCACTATAATACCAGTGCTGTTTCTGGGTATCTGGCTGGGTGCGATGTCCGCCGTGCGCAAAGACAAACTTACAGACCACCTCCTGCGAGCCGGTTCAATCACCTGCTATTCAATGCCCGTGTTCGTGCTGGGGCTGGTATTGCTGATGATTTTTTACGGCAAACTGGGCTGGTTCTCGCCGGGCCGCTATTCCATGGACACGGATTTCATTGTGAACGGGGACCCGTTCCGCCATTTCACCGGCCTGCTGACCGTGGACGCGCTCCTTAACCGGAACTGGACCGTTTTCTGGGACGCGGCGAAACACCTCATCCTTCCGGCGGCGACCCTGTGCATAGGCAGCGCCGCATTAATGATCCGTGTCATGCGCTCCTCCATGCTCGAAGAGCTGGGTAAGGATTATGTACGCACCGCGCGCGCCAAAGGGCTCAGCGAATGGCGCGTTATTTACCTGCACGCGGGCAAAAACGCGATTATCCCGGTTATCACGATAGCGAGCCTGCAGTTCGTAAGGCTGCTGGGCGGCGTGGTCATTATCGAAACAGTTTTCGATTTTCCGGGCATAGGCCGCTGGGGCGTGTCCGCCGCGCAGCAGCTGGACATTCCGGGCGTGCTTGGCTTCTCGCTCATGACCGCCATGCTGTTCGTGGCGGGCAACATGGTCGCAGACATCCTTTACGCCTGGGCCGACCCCAGAATACGGTACCAGTGACATGTTCAAATTAAACGCGCGGACCTTTAACAGAATAAAAAGCAACAAAGCCTCGCTGGCGGGTTTTGTCATCGTCTCCTTTTTCGCGCTGACGGCGCTTTTCGCGCCGTTCCTCGCCCCGGCGGAGCAGGGCGCGAACCCTTACATGATGCCCCAGACCGGCTATTCCTCGGAACCGGCGCCGCCCTCAAAAACGCACTGGCTGGGCACGGCGGAACAGCAGTACGACATTTACCACGGCGTTGTCTGGGGCGCGCGGACGGCTTTTAAAACCGGCCTGGGAATCGTGCTTATTTCCGTGCTGGTTGGCATAATACTGGGCGGACTGGCGGGTTATGCGGGGGGGAAAACGGACGAAGCATTGATGCGGATAACCGACATCGTGCTTTCCTTTCCTTCCATAGTTCTTGCGGTGGTTATTGTGGCGATGCTGGGCCCCGGCCTTTATAAAGTGATGATAGCGCTGGCGGCGGTTTCCTGGCCCGCTTACGCGCGGCTTGTGCGGGGCGACGTGCTGACCATCAAGCAGCGCGATTACGTTACCGCGGCGAAAGCACTCGGCGCGGGACACGGGCGGATACTTTTCAGGCACATTCTTCCAAACTCTATATATCCGGTCATCGTGGTGGCGAGTTTAGACACCGGCGCGGTGGTTTTAACAGCGGCGGCCTTAAGTTTCCTGGGGCTGGGCTCGCCCGTGGGCTATTCGGACTGGGGCCAGCTGATCGCCATGTCCCGCAACTGGATTCTGGGCACGGCGGGCAATCCGTTCGCCTACTGGTACACCGTGGTTATGCCGGGCCTTGCTATTTTCCTTTTCGTGCTGGGCTGGAATCTGATGGGCGACGCGTTCCGCGATATAGCCGACCCGAAACAATATTAGAAACCATTTCCGGAGGATTGGTGCGTGTTTAATTTATGTATAATATATACATAATATGAAAAACACTCGTAATATTTATAACCTATTACTAAATACCGCTTCCCGAAAACCAGACGCCGTCGCCGTGGTGGAATTCCACCGCAAGTGGACTTACCACGATCTCCTTCTTTCCACCGACCGCGCGGCTGACGCGTTTTGGAAACTGGGCGTCCGCAAAGACGACAAGGTCGCCATCGCGCTCAGGAATTCAGCGGAATTCATAATAACCGGACTCGCGCTCGCAAAAATAGGGGCCGCGTCGGTGCCGATAAATTTCATGGTCACAAAGGAGGAGGAGATTGAATTCATCCTCTCCGATTCCGGCGCGAAAGGCGTGGTTACCCAGCGCGAGTTTTTGAGAAATTACACCAAGTTTTCAGGAAGGATCACAGGTTTTGAGTTCATTCTGACCACCGACGGCTCGCTCAACAGCGACGTGCCGGAATTCTGGAAAACGGTAAACGAAGCCGAATATATCCCGCAGGCGCACAGCCAGCAGATTTCGGAAAACGACATAACCTGCCTGCTCTATACCTCCGGCACGACCGGCAACCCGAAAGGCGTAATGCTGAGCCATTACAACCTGATATCAAACGCCATCGCCTCGATAACCATATTCGGCGTACTGGAAGAAGACGTCTTTTTATGCGTTCTTCCCATGTTCCACACTTTTTCCTGGCTGACCACCACGCTGCTGCCCATAATGATGGGCTGCAAAGTGGTAGTTATTTCACACCTGACTCCGCCCGCGCCGTGGCTTCATTTAATGGGCAGGGAAGGCGTTTCACTAATGGCTGGCGTGCCGCAGCTGTTTTCCGTGATAGCAAAAGAGGCGAAAGGCCTTAAGCGGATGTATTTGCAGTACTGGGCGTTCCGACGCACGAGACTGGCGGCTTCGGGCGCGGCGCCGCTGCCGCAGTCGGTTGCGGAACAGTTTTTGGCAAACCTCAAGGTTCTGCTGGTGGAGGGCTACGGACTCACGGAAACAAGCCCCGTGGTAGCCGCCAACACGCTGGATGCCTATAAACCGGGCGCGGCGGGCAAGCCTCTGCCCGGGGTCATGGTGGCGATCATAGACGAAAACGGCAATCATATGCCACAAGGCTCGGAAGGCGAAATTTGCGTTAAAGGACCCAACGTCACCAAAGGCTATTACCATAACGAACAGGCGACGAAAGACCTTTTCACAAAAGACGGCTGGATGCGGTCCGGCGACGTGGGCGTTATTGACGAAGACGGCTTCATCTTCATCCGCGACCGGATAAAGGACATGATAATCATCAAGGGCCTCAAAGTGTTCTCCGCGCAGGTGGAGGCCGTGCTGTTGCAAATGCCGGATATAGCCGAAACGGCGGTAATTGGCATTCCGGAAGACGAAGGAAAAGAAG
>JBAYFS010000111.1:0-7636 GCA_041667045.1 Elusimicrobiaceae bacterium
AGCTTGAGAAGGTGAAGGTGGGAACTTTCGCGGCGGCGTCGCTAAAGCCGGGATGCGACGCGGACTGGACCATAAGCGCGCGCGGAAGCGTTTACCCGGCGCTCGCGTATAGCCGCGTTGGCGCGGGCTCGGTATATTTTTGGGCGCCGGGTTTTGAAACCGTATGGACAGATTTCCCTTTGAAACCGGCTTTCCCGGTCTGGGCGGCTTATGTGGCGGCGAAACTGGGTTCTACAAGAATTTCTCCGGAAAGCATTGAAACGCTTATAGGCCGGCCTTTTAAAATTCCGACTGATTCCGCCGACGCCCGTCCGGTTACGGTCACCTCCCCGTCCGGCGCGAGCAGGGAACTGCGGCCCGAAAAAGGCGAATACGTTTTTTCCGAAACCGGAGAGCCCGGGCTTTATTCCGTGCTGGACCGGGGCGGGATTTTTTCGTTCGCGGTCAATCCGGATTTCTCCTCCGGAGAAAGCGATTTGACCGTGCGGAGCAATCCCGGCTGGCAAACGCTTGATTTTTCGAATCCGGCGGACGATTTCTTTTCACGGCAGGGCGGCCTGGATTTGTTCGGCCCGCTTTTGGCGCTGGCGCTTTTGTGTCTGGCGGCGGAATTTTTTCTGGCGGTTTTAAAATGATGAAGAAACTTGCTGTCCTTGTTTTCTTGCTTGCGCTCCCGGCGTCTTTTGCCAAAGCCGGGGACGGCAACACGTTTCACTGGACCAGGCTGGACCTTGGCTCCGAGTGTTCCGGTTATCCGGAAGTTTATAAGGATATTCTGAAATTCGGCATGTCCGTTTCCAGCATTGACGCCGATCCGAACGAGCGGTTCGTGCGGATTTCAGACGACAGGATTTTCGAGTCCCCTTTCCTTTTCCTCGCGTGCCGCAACGCGCCGCACGGCCTGACCGATGATGAGGTGCGCCGCCTCCGCACGCACCTGACTTCGGGCGGAACGCTGTGGATTGAAAACCTGTCGGGCCAGTCTTCCTCGTCTTTCGACCGCTGGGTGAAAAATACCGCCCGCAATATTTTCCCCGGCGAGGAAGTGAAAATCCTGCCGAAGGACCACGCGGTGTACAGAAGTTTTTTCCTTATAAAATCTCCGGCGGGCAGGCGCAAGGTCGCCGATTACATGGAAGGTGTTGACTGGGGTTCGCGCACCGTGCTTGTCTATTCCAAAAACGATTTGCCGGGCGCCTGGCCCCTTGACGCTCTGGGCAGGCCGCTTTATCCTTGTGTGCCGGGGGGCGAGCCGCAGCGGCTGCAGGCCCAGTTGCAGTCGTTTAACATCATCATGTACGCGCTCACGGGTACTTACAAGCAGGACGCGGTGCACCAGCCGTTTATTCTGGACAAACTGCGCCGCAGGGGCAATGAATGAGGATAATTTTTTCATCCGGCCCTTTTGTCGCGTCGGCCGCGGCGTTTGCCGCGCTGGCCGTGGCGGTGCTGCTGTTCCGCGCGAAGAGCCTGCCGCTGTCCGCTAAAATACTTCGGTTCACCGCGGTGCTGGCGGTTTTTACGCTGGCGCTGTCACCCGAACTGGCGCGGGTGCGCCGGTACAAAAAATATCCGCCGGTGGCGGTTTTGATTGATTCCTCGGTTTACATGAAAGGACCGTCCGTCGAAAAAGGGAACGACAAGTTTTCGTTCGCCGTAAACTGGTGCCGCGCTAACTTAAAAACGCTGTCCGGTTTTTCCAGGCCGGAATTCTTCGTTTACGGAAAAGACCTGAAACCTTTGGATTTGGACAGGCCCGGCAAAGCGGAAGGCGGCGCGTCGTCGGTTTCTTCCGCGCTTGAGGAAGCGGCGGCGGTCAATCCCCCCCCAGCCAGGATTCTGGTTATCACCGACGGCATAAGCAGGGCGGAACGGCTTTCCGCGCCGCTGCCGAAAATATCGGTTCCCGCGGATTTTCTGGCGGTCGGCGTAAAACCCGCGGCGCGCGATTTGCGCCTGGCCGCTCTGAAATATTCGGATTTCGCGTTTTTGCATCTTAACCATAAAGTGGAGTTTTCCTTCACGGCGCGCGGCCTGAAAAACTCTCCGGTTCGGGCCGTTATCGTGCAGGACGGGAAAATCGCCGCGGAAGCAAAATTCTCGCCCTCGTCGGATTATCAGGTCATCAACTCCACCTTCTCGCTCAAGCAGGGTTCGCTGGGCGATAAAAAGGCGGTTTTCGAACTCTCCGCTCCCGGCGCGAAAACGTTAAAGCGCGAACTGGGCTGGCAGGTCATTCACGAGAAAAGGCGCATCATGTATCTTTGCGGGCGGCCTTCGTACGATTACGCGCTTTTGCGCGAGTTTTTGAAAAACGATCCCAACAACGAACTGGTCACGTTCGTGATTCTGCGCAATCCGGAAAATTTCGTTCCGGTGCTGGAACAGGAAATGTCGCTCATCCCTTTTCCGGCCCAGCAGGTTTTTGTGGACGATCTGGATCTGTTCGACGTGGTTATTCTGGATAATTTTTCGTTTACGCGCCTGCGCCTGCCCCAGCAATACGGGAAATCGCTTAACAATTTCGTGGCTAAAGGCGGTTCCCTTGTAACCATGGGCACGGGCAATATTTACTCGCAGGAAAATAATCAGGGCTATTCCCTTTATGAGATGCTGCCCTTTGAGATGCCTGCCTCGAAAGACGCCTTCCGGGACTGGAAGACGTCTTTCCTGCCGCAGAAACACCCCGTGGCGGATATCGCAGGCGGTGAATCGGAGTTCCTCTGGTCGCAGATGCCGGAACTGGACGGATTTACAGTTTTTCCGGGACTTAGAAAGGGCGCGGACCTGATTTTCAGCGCGCAGGCTCCGGACGGGCGGAAATATCCCGCCGCGGCATCCTGGAAATACGGGCAGGGCAAGGTGTTGTCTCTGGCGACGGCGTCCACCTGGCGGTGGCGGACGCTGTCTTCGTCCAATCCGAAACTGTCGTCCGTGTACGGTTTGTTCTGGAACCGGGTTATCCAGTTTTTAAACGGCAGCCTGGATCTTAAAACTGTGAAACTGTCAGCCGACGACTCCACTCTGACCGAAGGCGAAACCGCTAAAATCAGTCTGACTGTGCTGGGCCCTGATCGCAGTCCGCTAAACGACCCCACAGCTTCGGTGAACGCCTACGCCGTTTCTCTGGACGGCAGAAAAACCTCACTGTCTTTCCAGCCGGAAAAGGCGGGTGTTTTCAGGGCTGAAATTCCTGACGCTTCGGCGGGCAAGAACACAGTCCGCGCCGCGGTGGTTTCGGGCGGAGCGGATCTTGGCGCGGATTCCATAACGTTCAGTGTGCGAAGCCGCGGGTCGGATATATCGGATTTTTCGTTTATCGAAGCGATGGCCTCCGAAACAGGAGGCCGGGCTTATCTGCCGGAGAATTTTGATCTCAAAAAATGGGGCGCGCAACTGCCCTCCGCCGAAACCGCCGAGGAAGTCGTTTCAAGAAAACAGTTCTCGTCGGTCTGGCTGGCTGGCGCGTTTGTGCTGTTTCTGCTGGGTCTTGAATGGCTTATCCGCCGCGTGCGCGGCATTCTATAGGTTATCTGTAACAGAAAGCGAAAACTCTTTGCCGCTGGTCGTTATTTGCAGAGTGAATATGCCCTGCGCCCTCTTTTACCAATATTGTACAGGTATTGTTAGACATGTTGGGGATTAACCGGAAATTTTCGTCATCTTCCTGCATGTCACCCTCGGATGATGAGCAGGCGAGAAGGTGGAATCCCGCATCGCATGCGACAGTAAGCTGGCTCTGTCCTCCCCAATTTGCCAGAACGCCTTCCACTACCCGTATTTCCTTTATACCGCCAAGATCGGTGACCCAGGCTCCGGCGCCGCCGTTGGCGTTTTTAACCCAGACGTTGTTGACTACCAGATACCCGCCGATATTCAGTTTGGTTTCTGTAGTTGTTGTATCTGAACCCAGCGTCATGGAGGAGTTCCCGGTCTGAGCAAGCCAGGAATTACCGGAAGGCTGGTCGAATCTGCCGTTTAATGTCAGCGTGGCGGGAGTGGCCGCCGCGCCGATTGTGACGCTGCCGCCTTTTGAAGCGAGGGTTGCCATATTGGCTACATTGAATCTTGAGTAGGAACCGTAAGGCGACGGGTAGTAAGACTTCATTGTTATGGTTTCCGACCCGAGCAGTGTTGGCAGGCATGTTAGAAACAGCGCGCTTGCGAAGATGTATAAGTTACGTTCCAGAAAGAGACCTATTTTTTTTATTTTTGGCATAATATTACCTCAAAGCATTGCTTGGGATGCCGGAAGGCGGTTTCACTTCCGTGTTGTTTTGTCCGGAACGGGTGGTTTCTTGTTGCGGTGTCAAATCCGGAGGCGGAAGGCTTTTTTTGACTGGCGCCACGAAAGTGTAGGGGTCGCCCACGTCCTTGGGGTTTACCAGATTCGTTGTTGACCTGCGGCCTTTTTCGTCAATTGCGGTTACGCTTATAAGAGTGTTGTATTTATACAATTCTTCCTTTTCCGGTTTCCCGTTTGCTCCGTAATAGGTGAACAGGCCGTTTTTGTAGTTGGAAGTATGGTTTTCCCTTCTTTTTATTGTTCCGCCGGGATTGAAATACTCGGTAATCAGAGAATTGCCTGAGAAAGTTGTTTTTACTGTTATTTCTCCGGAATCGCCAAAGGTTTCTTCATATTTTCCTATGCCGTTTTCATAGTGCAGTTTCCGCCTGACAACGCCATGCTCAAAATACTTGGTAAGCGTGGGGTTGCCGTTTCTGTCATATTCGGTTTCGTCGGTTCTTTCGCCGGTTGCCGTGTCGAAACCCTCGGCATGCAGGCATACCCCCGCGCGATATGTGGCTTTTCTGTATAATTTTCCGTCATTCGTAAAGTTTTGCGCTTCGCCGTCAAGTTGACCGTCCCGGTAAGTTATTTTTGAGCGTAAAATTCCGGTGTCTGAACGAACAACAGCCATGCCGTCAAGCGGCGGTTCATAGGGTTTTTCCGGTTTTCCTTCAATCATCGTTTGCGAAACTTTTACGGCAGGCGGCGCGCCTATGGCCGGCGCGTCGGGGACGTACATTTTGGGAATATTTACAACTGGCGCGGACTTTGGCGCGGGGACATAGGTGTGAGTTGGCGCCCCTTTGCTTTCCGCTGGTGGTCTTATGTCGCGTTCAGTGTCACGGGTTAGCTGCCAAAGGATGGCAAGGAAAGCGATTGCTGCTGTAAAAATATAAGATTTTTTCATGGTTTATCTGTAACAGAAGGCGAAAACTTTTTGCCGCTGGTCGTATACGGGTCCGGTGTAATGTCCCGCGCCGGATTTCACGGCTATGGTGCAGGAGCGGTTCGCCAGGTTTGGTATCATGTTGAAGGTTTCATCCGATTCGCACATATCGCCTTCCGATGAGGAGCAGGCCAGTAGGTTGAAGCCTTCGTCGCAGGTTACGGTAATCGTGCCTGTGCCAAAGGAACCGGCGCCTTCTTTAACGCGGATTTCTTTTATGCTGCCCATGTCGGTAACCCAGGCTCCGGCGCCACCGTTGGCGTCTTTAACCCAGATATTGTTGACTGCCAGATACCCGCCGATATTCAACTTGGTTTCTTTAGTGGTTAAAGTTGAGCCCAGCGTCATGTAAGATTTTCCTGTTTGCGCAAGCCAGGAATCACCGGAAGGCTGGTCGAATCTGCCGTTTAATGTCAGCGTGGCGGGAGTGGCCGCCGCGCCGATTGTTACGCTGCCGCCTTTCGAAGCGAGGTTTGCGATATTGGCCACGTTGAATCTCGAGTAGGAACCGTAAGGCGACGGGTAGTAAGATTTCATTGTTATGGTTTCCGACCCCGCGTTCGTCCACAGCAACGGGAGCAGGCCGGCAAAAACTAGGCAAAACAGCCTTGATTTCGTTAGTTCCAGAGCAAATTCAAACCGTATTTTTTTCATGGAATTCCCCTCCATCTCCGCAGTAGTTATATCATATCAAAAATTGAACTTTTGCCGAAGCGCGTTGTCCGTCTTGTTTACCGCGTTTATATTTGGCTACAATTAAACTGATGAAACACCACACTGTTTTCCTTTTGCTGTTTTTGCTTTGTCCCGCTTTAGCCGGTGCGGGCGAGCTTACGCGCGGGCCTTATGTGGATTCCGTGGGGTCGGATGCCGCGCAAATCCGCTTTAACACCAGTATCTCGACAGTAGCCTGGGTGACCTATGGTCCCGTGCCCAACTGCGACATGATGATGACGCTGGCTACGGGCGACGACGAGCATAAAATACCCGTGTTCCGGCTGCTGCCGGATAAGGTGTTTTGCTATGCCATTTACCTTTTGACTCCGGACGGTGTAAACACTTACAAAGCGGCGCAGGGCCGGTTTAAAACTCTGGCCGATCCCATAACCAATAAGACCGAGTTTCTTGTTTTCGGCAATACCGCCTCGGACAGCGACGAAAAGGCTCAGCTAGCCGAGCAGATGTCCGCCCAGGATGCCGCTTTCGCGATTCACACCGGCAATATAACCGAAACCGGGCTTGAGTCGGATATGGACGGCATGTTTTTCAAGCCCTATGAAAAACTGCTTCTTAAAATGCCGTTTTTCTTTGCGCTGGGCCAGAATGAATACGGGAAAAAACGGGCCACCGTCGCGGGAAAGAATATTCTGGAAAATAATTTTATGAAGCTGTTTTCCCTGTCCGATGATAGCGGCGCGCCGCGCTACTATTACATCAGCACGGCGAACGCGCGGTTCATTTTTCTGGACGCGAACACCCTCTCCGGCGCGAAATTCGCGCCCGGTATTTCCGATACCTCCCCGCAGATCACCTGGCTTAAATCCACGCTTCTAAAAGCGCGCGAGCCGTGGAAATTCGTCGTTATAAACCGGCCTGTATACTCCACCGGCCCCGGCGGCGGCGCGGAAAGCGCGGAGCTGCGGAAAGTGCTTAGTCCGATTTTCGACAAGTACCGGGTGCAGGCGGTGTTTCAAGGATATGACGGGGATTACGAGCGGACCGCCCAGATCCGCTTAAACCGCAAAGTCAGCACGAACGGGACGCGCTATTTCACTTTCGGCGGGGGCGGCATGCCGCTGACCGACCCGGATTCCAGTGCGGACTGGAGCGAGAAATTTATTTCTGATTACACTTACGGGCGGGTTGTTCTAAACGGCAGGCAGTTCAAACTAACCGTTTACGATAAAAACGGCGAAGTGGTGGACGAAACCGAATTCAAACGCTGAGCGCAAGTATTTCCCTTAAAAAGTTCAGAATAAAACCCCCGCAGGAAAGCGGGGGTTTTATTTTTACCGAAACTAAAAAGGGGGCGGGGTTTTGGTCCGCCCCCTGCTGAAATTACATATCAGTCATATAAGCGATTTCGTCGTACGGCGTCCGGTAGAGGCCCTGTTTGAGGCGTTTCTGGTCGAACACGTGTCCGAAAATGCCTATCGAGCGGCCCACCACGAACAGCGCGTTAAGGCTGCCGAGGTTTACCACCTGGTCCACCTCTTCTTTCGTGAAAAGCCCGCAGCTGCTCAGGAAATCCACGAACGTGATACCGATGCAGCCGTCCACGTTGAGAATAAGGTTTCCTTTCTTGGCAGTTGTTAGTTTTTCCACTTCCAGCGCGTAGTCTAAAAGCGGCGTTTTCTTGAAATTCTTTTTAACGTACGCTTTCAGCATGGTTACGCGCA
>JBAYFS010000112.1:0-7449 GCA_041667045.1 Elusimicrobiaceae bacterium
TAGCATTCAGAAATATCGGCTTCCGGAAAATAGGTTGGGAATTACGGTTTCACGCCGTCAGCGCCGGTGGAAAAACCGCCGGACTCAGCCGGAATAACTTTGCTTTGTTTTTGCAAAAGATAGCCGTTTACGGAATCCTTGAGAGCTGCGCAAAACTTAACAAGTTCGGAGCCGTTTTCAGTCAGTCGCTTCAATATTTTCTGCGAAAACTCCAACTGGATCCCGCCGTCCGAGGGGCGGTTCGCTATATTTTTCGCGCTTTCGCCGGGCAGGCGTTTGCACGGCTCCTCAACGGAAAAACCATCCTCCCGCAATTCCGCCGCGGTTCTTTTCCGGAGTTCGGCGTTGCGCCCGCCAAGGCAGATCACATCTTCCCCCTCGCGCTGGCCGTGAATTGCAATACCCAAAACGGACGCCGTGGCGAGCCGAACGGCTCCCGGTTCGTCAAACTTTGTCGCGGTGATGTGATAGTCCCGCGCGTGCTCTTTATCCAGCGCCGTAAACGAATAAAAATTCCAGTCCCCGCCAGCGCAGACGCGCGCGATATCGCTTGTGCCGCGCTCTATTTCCCCGCCGTGAATGGCAAAAACCGTCACGGGCGCGTGACGGTCGAGCACGGTTATAATATAGTCCCGCCCGGCTTCGCGCGCGTTTTTAAGTTCCGAAAAAGAACCGTATTTGTCCGCCGCCAATGACGTTGCGAAAAAAAACAGCGGCAGCAAAAACCATAATTTTTTCATAAGACTCGCATAAAAAAGGGCCGGAGTAAATCCGGCCCTTTCTTAAAACATTCCGTAGAATTAAGGCCGGCCGCCCATGGTTAACGCCTGAATGGCTTTAACGGTGTGGAGCCTGTTTTCCGCCTGGTCAAACACAATGCTCTGCGGCCCGTCAATAACCGCGTCTTCCACTTCCGCGCCGCGGTCAGCCGGGAGAGGATGCATATAAACGGCCTGCGGCTGCGCCAGTTTCATGCGTTTCTCGGTGCAGACCCAGTCTTTGTATTTGTTGAGAATCTGCATTCCGACTTCCTTTTTATCCTTTTCGGCAATGCCCTGATCCTGCAGATACTGGTGGCAGCCCCATGATTTGGGATACAGCACCACGGCGTCCTTAAACGACTCGTCCATCTCATGCACTATTTCGAATTTGGAACCGCTTTCCTTGGCGTATTTCTTCGCGGCTTCAACAGTGTGCGGCATAAGGTTGAATTCCTTAGGATGCGCGAGCGTGACGTCCATGCCGAAACGCGGCATCAGAGTAATCAGGCCCTGCGGCACGGACAGCGGGCGCGCGTAAGCCGGAGCATAGGTCCAGGCGATAACGAATTTCATGCCGCGCAGATTGGCGCCGAATTTCTCGCGAATGGTCATAAGGTCGGCTATGCTCTGGCAAGGATGGTCCACATCGCACTGCAGATTGATGACCGGGATGTCGGAATACTGCGCCACTTCGCGTATATATTTGTTGCCGACGCCGTAGAAGCAGTTGCGGATGGCGATGCCGTGCCCGTAGCGCGAAAGCACCTTGCCGGTGTCTTTGGGCGTTTCACCGTGCGAAATCTGCATTTTGTCCGGCGTAAGGTCGTGGGCGTGTCCGCCGAGCTGGGTCATGCCGGCTTCGGTGGAATTGCGGGTGCGGGTGGACTGCTCGAAAAACATCATGAACAGGGTTTTGTCCTGCAAAATACGGTGCGCTTCGTTAAGTGAAAAACGGCGTTTGAGATCCGCTGCAACGTCAAGCACGGTTTCAAGTTCCTCTTTGGACCAATCCACTGTTTCTATCCAGTCTTTTCCTCTGAGCATGGATTTCATATCTGATTTCTCCTAGTGATTAATGATAATGTACTGCGGTAACGCGGCGTAAAAAACAGCCGCTTTAAGCAAATCCTCAACCTTCATGTGCTCGTTTACGGTATGGGCGTACACTTCATTGGCGGGGCCGAACCCTATGGTGGGGATTTTCAGGCGGCCCGCGGAAGCGACTCCGTTTGTGGAGAATACCCATTTACCGGCTTTCTGCTTTTTGCCGTGCACCAGTTCGGCGGCTTTAAGGCCGGCCTGAACAAGCTTGTGGCTTTCGGGAAGCGCCCAGGTGGGGAAATATTTTTCCTGCCCCACTTTAAGGCCCGTCCACGCGACGGCTTCGTACTGCAGAACCGACACGGCCGCGCCGGCTTTTTTCACGGACGGCAGTTTTTTGATTTCCGCCACGGAAGATTTAAGCGTTTCGCCTATGGTCAGGCGCCTGTCCAGATAAATGGTGCATTCATCCGGCACCGCGTTTAACGAGGGAGTCTTGCATTCTACTGACGTAACCGCAACCGTTCCCTTCCCCAAGAACTTGTCGTTTTTAAGCTTAAGATTGAGTTTCGTGATTTCCTCGATAATCGGCGCCATTTTGACAACCGCGTTGTCGCCCCGTTCGGGAGCGGAAGCGTGGCAGGAGCGGCCCTTGGTCACGACTTTCATTTCCATTCTGCCGCGATGGCCGCGGTAAACCTGCAAATCGGTGGGTTCGGTGAGAACCACGTAATCCGGTTTGATTTTTTCCTTATTAATAATGTGCAGCAGGGGCAGGCCGTCGCAATCCTCTTCCATGCAGGAACCGACGACTATAAATGTATAATCGCCGCCGAGCCGCAAATCCTTGATCAGTTTCGCGGCGTAAACCATGGAGACCATGGAAAGCTTCTGGTCGGTGGAACCGCGCCCGTAAATCGTATTATTTTCAAATTTTCCCTTGAACGGATCCCATTTCCAAGCTTTGGGATCGCCGATGCCAACGGTGTCTATATGGGCGTCCAGCATTATTTTGGTTTTGCCCTTGCCCAGAAAACCTATCACGTTGCCCATTTTATCCAGGGTAACTTTATCAAAACCCACTTTTTTCATTTCTTCCGCAATACGCTTCGCGACTTTTTCTTCGGTTGTGGAAAAGCCCGGTATCGCCACAAGGTCGCGCGCAAACTTGACCATGTCCTTCTCGTATTTATTAATAACGTCGGTAAGTATTCTTCTGTCTAGCATTTCGTCCTCTTTATTTTCGTTTTTTTCGAAACACAATGTAATTTTACTCTATTTTAAACCTATTGCAACAGGATAAGTGTTGCACAAACTGAAAGCACGACCCGCGGCGAATTATTCCGATATTTGCCGCCTGCCTCCGCGAAAACCAAACCGTAAACTCAAAAAACAAAGCCCCGCATTCAGGCTGAAGCGGGGCTTTTGCGTTTAAGCTCTTGTTATTTTATAAGGTTAACGGTTTCCCATTCGCCGTGGCAGTCGTCCCAGGTGGTGGCGGCTGTAGCGGTAAGCTGCACGTCGGAACCGATGCTGATGGCCTGTCCGTCGGAACTGACATTAAGCGGCACAAACAGGGTCATGGCAGCCGCGCTAGCGGCACTGCAACCTCCGCCTTTGCCGTTTGAAAACAGCACTGCTTTCCCATACAGTTTGCCGTTGCGTTTTTCGGCCTCAAGAGTGTATTCGCCGCCGAGGGGCGCGCCCTCCACGGAAATGCCCAGCTTTTTTGTAAGCGGGTCTGAATTAGTAAGAATAAGCTTTAAATTTTTTATGGTAACGCTTCGCGGCATATTAAGTGAATCAGCCGTTTCGCTCGCGATACGGGTCCAGGTTTTATTTACCTTAGCCTCATAAACAGTCTGAGCGGCGAAAACCAAACCGGTAAACGCAACCGCCGTAATAGCCAACGCAATATACTTTTTCATAATTTAAACCTCCCTATTAATACCTATACCATGAATTATAGCACTTGCGGGCCCAAACTCAACAGGGAACAAGTTTTGCAAGCACAACAACATATTTGAATTGCCTGCTCAAGGCAACCGGAAATTTTGTTATTATTTCCTTATAAACCGTATAAAAGGGGACATCGCCATGGGTATAATAGAAAGCAATCTGGGCATAGCACAGGATAAAATTTCAGCCGGACTGACCGCCGAAACAACCGTTGAACTTCTGGAACTGCTCCGCAGGCCCGGCCTGTCCGCCGAGGAAATGCTGGGAATACGCCTCTACCCGGAATTTCTGCCGAAGGGAAAAGACCTTTACACCCCGGAGGAGCGCTATCTGCATTTCCTGTGGGAGGAACTGGACCGCTCTCCTTTATGCTCAGCCGCCAATTTCGCCATTCCTTTCCGCAGAATGATAGCGAAAAAACTTTTTAAAAAATGCGGCAAGAATTTCAGCGCGGAGCGCAATATCCGCTTCAACTACGGACAATCCATAGAAGTCGGCGACAACGTTTTCATTCACGAAGGCGTCCTGCTGGACTCCAAAGGCGGAATAAAAATCGGCAATTCATCCGCGCTGGCTGAATTTGTAGTGATTTTTACGCACGGGCACAGCGAAAGCGATCACCAGGAACGCTCCTATGCGCCGGTTGTGATTGAGGAGTTCTGCAAGGTGTACACGCGGTCAATGATACTACCCGGCGTAACCGTGAAAAAACAGGCAATAGTGGCGGCGCACTCGGTGGTTACCAAAGACGTGCCGGAAAATTCCCTTGTAACGGGTTCGCCCGCGGCGGTTGTCCGGCCCCGAAAAAATGAAGGAAAAATGAATGAAGATTTAGGCCATGTCTGGCTGGCGGACGGAGCCTTTCAAACGGAATAAAAACGTTTACTTTTTAAATTTCCCATCGGCGTCACAAAGCGGCTCGGTCCTGCTTTTGGTCAGCAGTATCCGTTTTTTCTGGTCAGGCTTTTCTTCAACTTTCGGGCCGCTTTCGGCGGCTCCGTAAAAACGCAGATACTGTTTAAGAAACCCTTTCCCGCGCCCGCCGCTGGGAAGGATGAAATACAAACTGTCGCCGCCCGCAGGAGCTATTTTAAGGCTTAACTGGCCGGTAAGGACTTCTTGGGGACATCTGGTGGTTTCCAGCAACCAGTCGTATTCGGCCCGCGTGATTTCCTCATAGCCTTTCTTTGTGTATTTGAGCCGCGTTTTGTCGGCTTCGGACATTGACGCCAACACGCTTTCCGGAAGTTTTTCGCCCGGCAGATAATACGCTTTGTCACCGACAACGAGGGCATAGAAAACTTCCACCCCCTCCTCCGTAAGGCTGCCGCGCCCGTCAAAAACGGGATGCCCGAATTTATCGGTCAGGCGGAACATGTTGCGCAGGGGAACCTTTCTGGCGGTGAGCCGCTGTATCATGTCTTTGGTTATGAGCCGCTCATACGCCTTGTAACCGCGAAGGGTGAGCATAAGCCGGAAATCCTCGTCCTTGCCGTTATTGCGCTCCACGAACATGCTGTCCGACGCGTCCGGCATCTTGCGTTCAAGATAATCAACGGCGCGCAACTGCTCCGCGCGGCGCATTTTATGGAACAGTATTTTTCCCTCAGCCGGGAGAATCTCCGTCTCCTGCGGTATGGCTTTGCGCTCTTTCATTTCGGCAAGAATTTCCGGGTCCGTCATTACAAACGGCTCGATGCGGCGCAAGCCTTCCCGCGCGATAGTATTGGTCGGTTCAAGCGCAACACTCAAACGGTAAGCCTCGGCGGCCTGCGCGAAATCCTTTTTTTCCTCATAACACTTGCCAACGCCAACCTGAGCGTTGACGTCTGAAGGATTCAATGCCAGCGCCTGCGCATAATAAGTGGCGGCTTTTTCCAGCTGCCCGGCCTTAAATTCAATGTCGCCCTGACGGGACCGGCAATACGCCGTCATAGGAGAATCCTCAGGAAGCAGCCGCACGCCTATTTCAAATTCGCGCTTGGCTTCCTGATACTTTTTCATGGTAAGCAGCACCCCGGCAAGACTGATGTGCGCGTTCGCGTCACCCGGCTGGATTTCCAGGCAGGCTTTATACTTGTCCGCCGCGCCAGCCGCGTCGGACTGCTCAAACAGCCGCTGCGCCGCCTGTGCGCATTTAGCGAACTGAGCCTGTTCTGATTCGGACAATTTGCGCGCTTTCGGCGCCGCGACAGCATCGCCGCCCTGCCTTGCTATTTCGCTCTGCGCGTCGTAGCGGACCAGTTCCGCCAGAACCGCTTTGCCAGAAACTCTGTCTGGAGCCTTTTTGGCGTTGCTGCGGGCCAGTTCGGCGACAGGTCCGGCCGGTTCGAACACGTCCACTCCGGCATAAGCCTCAACCGCGGCTTTGCGCCGGCCCATGACGGAATACGTGTCTCCTATAGCCAGCTGTATCAAGGCCTGTTCATGCGCGCTGGCGTTGCTGACGCTTTTCGCCGCCGCGGATTCCGCTTTGCGCAAATAAGCCAGCGCTTCGCGGTAATTTTTAAGGGCGAAATAAGTACGGCCCAGGCCATAGAACGTTTCATAAACGCCGGGCTTTATTCCGTCGGAAGCCTTATAAAACTTCAAAGCGCCGGAAGGATCGCCCGAAGCCAGCCTGGCCGCGCCCGTGGTGCGGTTGGCGGCCGCGTCGGACGGGGCGATTTTCATGGCTTTGTCACACTCCCGCACCGCGGCATTAATATTTTCCTCGCCGTCCAGATTGAGATAACTTTTGCACAGTGCGGTGTGATAGACCGGATTGTCCGGATACAGGTTTGATGTGGATTCAAGCAGGCGCACCGCCTTACCCGCGTATTCCGGCTCCAGTTCGGACAAAGACAGCCCCCACAGCGCGCGGACGCGCGGATTTTCCGGATACCATTCGTTAAGCATGCGAAGCAGCTTTTCAGCCGCCCTGTAATCGCCGTTGTCAATAAACGCTTTCGCGGTGGACATGTCCAGGTCGAATCGCTCCTGGTCGCAAAAAGCCGGCGCGCCCGCCAGAAGAAAAAAAGCGGACAGCGAAACGGCGATTAACCTGCGTTGCAAATGCTGCATTTATTTGAGAATCCGGGGAATAGTCACGCCTATCTGGGACTGGTATTTGCCCTTTCTGTCGGCGTAAGAGATTTCGCACTGTTCGTCGGATTCGAAAAACAGCAGCTGGGCTATCCCCTCATTGGAATAAATCTTGGCCGGAAGCGGAGTGGTGTTAGAAATCTCTATCGTTAAAAACCCTTCCCAGCCTGCTTCCAGCGGCGTGATGTTGACCACAATGCCGCACCGCGCGTAAGTGCTTTTGCCTATGCACAGGCCCAGCACGTTGCGCGGAATTTTGAAATATTCCACCGAACGCGCCAGCGCGAAGGAGTTAGGCGGCACGATGCAGTAGTCGGCCTTGATATCCACGAAAGACTTGGGGTCGAAATTTTTTGGGTCAATAACGGGGCAAAACACGTCTGTGAACACCTTGTACTCATCGGCCACGCGAATGTCGTAACCGTATGAGGACGGGCCGTATGAAACCAGCCCTTTCGCCTCAAGTTTTTCACAGTAAGGCTTGATCATGCCGCTTTCAAGCGACATTCTTTTAATCCAGCGATCGGATTTAATCATGATTTCCTCCAGGCTCGAAATAAAGCTTTCGCCTTGTCAAATTTAGAGAGTTTAACCTTGCCTTCGA
>JBAYFS010000113.1:0-7371 GCA_041667045.1 Elusimicrobiaceae bacterium
GTTCATGTGGGCCTGGGCGCGGGTTTCAATTTCGCCGGACAGGTCGTGTTCCCTATTGGTTCGGGACAGGTGTCCGCGTATGACGAAGTTGCCGCCTGGCCGTTTCCCTATCTGCTGCACTACGGGCCGGTGTTTAAAATTGCCGTCTCCTGGTAAAAACCTCACTTAACGAAAAAGGCCGTCCGGAAAACACCCGGACGGCCTTTTCATTTCAGGCGCTGGTTTGTCAGTAGAAAATCTGTCTGATGCCTTCGGGCAGTTTCGTCCATTCCTTCTGGCCCGAGTCTTTCATCCACAGCGCGGGCGAGGCCGCCCAGCCGCCGACGGTGGCTTCACGCGCTTTATCTAGATTGAAAACTGGTTTTATGCCCATCATTTTTGTTGTGAAACCGTAAAGCAGTCCGGCAAGCTTGACCAGCGCGGCGGGCAGGCGCACCATCAGCGGCGCGGGCTTGCCCATCGTTTTGGCTATTTCCTTTATGAAGTAGTTCCAGGTGTAACTGTCCCGCTCGCAGATAAAATACTTTTTTCCGTTCATCTCCGCCGCGCGGTCCATGGCCATAAGGAAGCATTCCGCCGCATCCTCGACATAAATAAAGCTGTACTGCGTGCCGGATGGCGCAGAATTTATCATTATTCCACGTTCCACCCACTCGACCAGCTCGCCTATGCCGGTGTCGTTTTTGCCGTATACTATCGCGGGCCGCAGGACCACTCTGTTTACTTTCTCCGGCAGCGCCGCCAGTTCCCGCTCGGCGGCGAGTTTCGTTTTTCCGTAATTGGAAACGGGCGTTTCAGGCAGGTCTTCTGTTCTGGGTGTTGCCGACGGGCCGGCCGCGGCCAAGCTGGAGGCCAGAATAAAAGTTTCCAGAGTCTGGGACTGCGCGCACGCCGCAACAAGATTGCGCGTGGCGGTTATGTTCGCCGCTTCGAATTCGTGATAGGTGTTGGCGGCCACGGCGGCGGCTAGGTGGATTACCGCATGCACGCCTTCAACAGCCTGGGCCAGGCTTGCGGGGTCATTGTAGTCCGTTTTGACGTACTGCACGCGGGGATTCTCGGACACTTTCGCCTTGCGCGAGCCTATCCTCAAATTCAATTCTTCGCGGGCCAGCAGCCGCAGTGCGACGTGTTTACCCAAAAATCCGGTTCCGCCGGTGACAAGTACGGTTTTCATTTTTTCTCCTTTTTACGCGTTGCTTCGCCGTGTTTGCTCTTAGCCTTTTGCTTCGCGGGTTTCTGTTCCGCCGTGGCGTCCTTGATTTTTTCTTCAACTTTTTCAACGGCCTGTGCCGCCGTCCGTTTCATTTCCGCTATTTCTTCCGCGCCGGACGGAACGCCGAATTTCGTCATGCCGCGCCGGATTGTGGCCAAATTGGGGAATTGCCTGTTTTTCAGCTTTTGGAACGCGCTGTCCCCGTCCGTCTGCGGCATCGCGATTGCCAGAGTGAAAAATATCAGGCCTAAAACCACTAAATTTTCAATAAACTTAAGCGGTCCCAGAAAAAACCGGACCACATTTAAAAGAATTCCCGCAATCATTATAACAAAACACCATATGACAAACGACAGCGCGAGCAGAAACAGGCCCATTTTTCCCATGTCGGGAAAGCAGACCGCGAAAGTCACATGCGCCAGCGTATTCATAAGAAGTCTTCTGAGCATTTTTACTCCGCCACTTTAAATTCCACGTGCGCCACCAGCTCCGGTTTTTTGTAGTCCGAAGGCAAAGGCGGAAACGGGGACGCTTTTTCCGTGCTTGAGGCCGCCGCGAAATCGAAAAGCTTGTTGCCGGAACTTTTTTCTATTTTCACGTCCTTTATCTTTCCGTTGCGCGCGATGGCGAACCGGATTACGCAGGAGATCCTGCCGCTTCTGGGCATCCGCGCGGACCACTCGTTCCACAAAGACACGCGCACCTGGGTTATATACCAGGGATAAGGGAAGTCCGGGAACTGGGCCGAAATGCCGGTGTCGCCGGAGTTCGGCTGGGCCTGCTCGGCGGGTGGAGCCTTTTCATCCGCCAGCATGCTGGGCGCCGAGAGCGCGGCGAGTTTTTCCTGTTCCTTCTGCGTTTGGGCCGGAGCCTGTTCAGCCTGCGGAGGGGTTTTTGTCTGGTTTTTTTGCTTGGGCGTTTTTATTTCCGTATCCTGCGGTTTCGCTTTGGCGGGTTTCGCGGCGGTTTTCGCCGGGGCCGGTTTTGCCGGTTCAGGCGCTTTCGCCGGTTCCGCGCTGGTCACTTTAACGGGTTTTTCCCCGCCGATGAAATCAATGGTGTATGAGGATTCCGGCAGCCGCGGCGCGGCGGGCCTGATAAACAGCATCAGCAGCGCCAGCGCAACCGCGTGCGCGCATCCGGAATAGACATAATAACGCCGCATCAGCATTTATTTTTCCCGCTCCACAGCGTCCTGCACGCCTATGCCGAGTTTGGCCGCGCCGAGCTTGCGGGCCACGTCGAAAACCTGCACGACGCGTTGTATGGAAACCGATTTGTCCGCCTGTACCAGCACGGTTTTTCTGTTTGATTTTGAGAGCCTTAAGACGAGCTCCTCTTCCAGCTGCGGGAAGGTTATCTTTTTCCCGAGGACGAAAATTTTTCCGCCTTCCTGCACTTCCACGGTGATGACGCTGTCGTCTTCGGAGTCTTTGGCGCCGCTTGAGGATTTGGGCAGCTGCACGTTGATCTGCGACTGGACCAGCGCCGGCGTCATGACCATGAAAATGATCAGCAGGATAAGCGAGATATCAATCAGCGGAATCATGTTGATATCGGCTATCAGTTCGCGGTGTTCTCTTTTTTTCATGCGTCAGTCCGAATTCCGTATTGTCGGCGCGCGCAGGCCGGGTTTACGGATGGGCGCGGCGGCCTCGTCGGCGATTTCCGGAGCGAGTCTCCGGGCGTGGCTGAGCCGGACCGGTTCCGTCGGCGGCTCGGGCCGCGCGGGCGGCGTTTCCGTGGTTATCAGCATATTAAGGACTTCTTCAGCCCCGTATTCCATTTCGCGCGTGAAATGGTTAGTTTTAGCCGCGAAGTAGTTGTAGGCGAAAATCGCCGGGATGGCGACGAAAAGGCCCGCCGCCGTATTTACCAGCGCTTCGGCGATGCCCGCCGCGACAACGGAGGCGCCAGCCCCCGAATAGACGGATAAGTCCTTGAAAGCTTTCATTACGCCTACCACTGTGCCGAACAGCCCGATGAACGGGCTGGTGCTGCCGATTGTCGCCAGCACCGGCAGTTTCTTTTGCAGCTGCGTGAGCTGCCAGTCAATGGCGGTGCCGATATATTCGCGTTTCTCGCCCGGCGTGCCTTTTGCGTGCAGCACTTTCGCGATTATTTTAGCGGCGGGGCTTTTCTCCTCGTCGCACAGGGCGATGACGGCGTCTGGCCTTCCGTCGCGTATGAGCTTTTTGACATCTTTTAAAAACTTATCCGTGTCTCTGAGCGCTTTGCGGTAATAGTTAAAGCGTTCCAGTATTATTCCTATGGAAAATACCGAGAGAAGGCCCAGCAATATCAATACCGGCCCGCCGGCGGATAGAATTTCTCTGAAACCTGAATGCATGCTTCCTCCGATTAGTTGCCTATATGTATTAATTATATCATTTAAGCGCGCAAGGGCTTAATATTCCGTTTATGGACGGTACGCGCGTTCCGGAGGTTGAGTATAATACTGTAACCATTTCTGTATAGGTTTCACCTAAACCTCTAATGGTATATGCATTTTTTATGTTTTTTTTCTGATAGTTTTCGGAAAGCGGCAGGAAAAACTGTTTACAACTTTCTGGTTTTGTGCTATAGTTTGTTTAACAGGGCTGCCTCCCTCACCTACCCCCCAAAAATAGGCAGCCCTGCCTTTTTTTATCATAATCGTCGGACATTGTGCGCTTTCCCGCCAAAATCCTATAATACTATTAAGCCGGATTTTTCTAAACCAGAGGAACCTATGACGCAATTAAAAGACACCGAACTTGCCGGAAAGCTGCGGCACGCGCGCGGGCGCATTGCCGCGCAGCTGGGCAGAATCATTGTCGGGCAGACGGAAACGGCGGACCAGATACTCATTACCCTTTTTTCGGGCGGGCACGCCCTGCTCGTCGGAGTGCCGGGCCTGGCGAAAACGCTGATGGTGTCCACCCTCTCGGAAATTCTCGATTTGCAATTCAGCAGAATCCAGTTTACTCCGGACCTCATGCCGTCGGACATTACGGGTTATGACATTATCCAGCAGGATTCCGAGTCGGGCCGCCGCGAAGTGCGCTATATCGAGGGGCCGGTCTTCGCCAATATGATTCTGGCCGACGAAATCAACCGCACCCCGCCGAAAACGCAGTCGGCGCTTTTGCAGGCCATGCAGGAGCGGGCGGTCACCTTCGGCGGCGTGACCAGGCTTTTGCCGAAACCTTTTTTCGTCCTAGCCACGCAAAACCCGATAGAGCAGGAAGGCACCTACCCCCTGCCCGAAGCACAGCTGGACAGATTTCTGCTGCAGATAAACGTCAGCTACCCGACGCGCGAGCAGGAGGAGCAGATCGCCGTGGAAACGACTTCCGCCAAAAAAAACACGGTGGAAAAAGCGCTTTCTGCAAGCGAGGTTATGCAACTGCAGGAAGTGGTGCGCATGGTGCCGGTCGCGCAGGAACTGGTTTCCTCCGCCGTGAAGTTGGCACGGCTTTCCCGGCCGGGAACGGACGCGCCCGATTATGTAAACCGCTGGGTGGCGTGGGGCGCGGGACCGCGCGCGTCGCAGTCGCTGGTGTTGGCGGCCAAGGCGCGCTGTCTGCTGGAAGGGCGGTTCGCGGTTTCCGCCGACGATATCAAATATGTGGCGGCGCCGGTTTTGCGCCACAGAATAATTCCCGGTTTCCAGGCCGAGGCCGACAGCGTGAAAGTGGACGAGATAATTCAGAAACTTATCGCCGCGGCTTTTTAAGGAGTTCTTTTATGCTTAGACGGGTTCTTTTTAGCGGCGGTATTCTTCTCATAGCGCTGGGCTTTGCGGCGCTGGCGGCGTTCCGCTTTTTCCCAATAGGGCGGCCTCCGCTGGGAAAAGGAATGGCGGCGGCGCGGCTGTACCTGAAAAAAAGGAATTACGCTGCGGCCATAAAAACCTGTGATATTCTGGCGAAAGCCTATCCGAACAACGGCGAGGTTTATCTGCTGCGCGGCTCAGCCAATTTGCGGACCGGGAATTTCGCCAGGAGCAACGCCGATTTCGACCGCGCGGCGCAGTTTAAAAACACCGCCCTTAACGCCTGGCTCTGGAAGTCTTTTTCCTGCGCTTTTGAGCGCAAGTGGGCCGAACAGGAACGGGCGGCCTCCAAGGCGCTGGAAATCAATCCCTCGGCTAAAGACGCCTATGTCCTGCGCGCTGTGGCGCGCACTCAGCTCAAAAGTTTTGCCGACGCCAAAGCCGATTACGCCAAAGCGCTCGAGCTTAAGCCGGCGGACGCCGGCGTCATGCTGAAAAAAGCGCAGCTGGAATTTGATTCCGGCGATTTTAACTCCTCGCGGGATGACGCGCTCAAAGCACTTGCGCTTGACGCCACGCGCCCGGAAGCTTACGCTTTGGTCGGCAAACTGTATCTTAAGGCCGGCGATTCCGTAAACGCGCGGAAATATTTTGAACTGGCCGTCAAAAAATCCAACGGCAGCCAGAAATACGCGCAACTCCTGAAACAGGCTCCGACCCGCAAGAAAAACGGAAAATGAAATACATAGACAACGCCGTCATCGCGCGGATAAAGAAACTGGGCAATGTCCGCATCGGGCTTGATTCCGTGCAGGGCATCGCCGGGCCGCACAAGAGCGTTGAGATAGGGTTCGGGCAGGAGTTCATCCAGCACAGGCAGTATTCTCGCGGCGACAGTGTCAGGTTTCTGGATTGGAAGGTTTTCGCGCGCACCGACCGCATGTACGTCAAGCAGTTTCAGGAAGAGAAAAACCTTAAAATTTACATTCTGCTGGACGCGTCCGCGTCCATGGCTTTCCATTCGCAGGGCGCGCTGTATTCCAAGTGGGAGTATTCGTGCCGGCTGGCCATGGCCTTGTCCGTTTTTTTCATTTTGCAGGGCGATTCCTGCGGCCTGTGCGTTCTGCGCGACCGGGTGGCGGCTAAAACCCAGCCCGCGAATTCGCTTAAGGCGCTGGAACTTTTCGACAAAACGCTCGCTTCCGTTTCCCCCTCAGGCAAGGGCGATATGGCGCGGGCGGTGCCGGATTTCCTCTCCGGCGGCGGGCGGGGCTGCGCCGCGGTTTTCATTTCCGACCTGCTGTCGGAAAACGATTCCGCCGTCCGCGCCGCGCTGACGCTTAAAACGCCCCGCAATTCCGCGGCTGTCTTTCACGTGTCCGACCCGGCGGAGCGGGTTTTGCCGTGGAGCGGAAAAACCGATGTCGTAGACGCCGAGGACGGCTCCCGCATGCGGTTTGACCCGGACGTTTTTTCCGGCGAATACGAAAAGGAGTTCGTCCGCTGGTCCGATTTCTGCCGCAATACCCTTACACGCGGCGGGACCGGCTGTTTGCCGTGTTACACCGATATCCCCCTCACTTCCGCCATTGACCGGATTGTGGGCGTCTTCGCGAGGCGCTGAGCATGAAATTCCTTGCGCCGTCCCTTTTATATTTTTTGCCGCTGGCTTTTCTGCCTCTGGTTATCTATTTCCTTGTTTTCCGGCGCGCTTTGCGCGTAAGCTTTCCCGGCCTTTACATCCTGCGCAGGGTATATGAAAAAAACATCCGCGGGCGCCGATTCCGGCGCGCGGCGGTGCTGGCTTTGCGCTGCGCGGCGGCGGGTTTGCTGGTGCTGGCTTTTTCCCGGCCCGTTCTTGAACGCGCCCCGGGCGCCTGGCGCAGCGGCGCGGTCCGAGACACCCCGCTGAGCGTTGTCCTCCTGATTGACACGTCTTACTCCATGCGGACGGAACTGGCGGGCCGGACTGTTTTTGACATGGCTAAAAACGCGGGCCTTGCGGTTCTTTCCGGCATGACTCCGGAAGATAAGGCGGCGTTCGGCGTTTTTTCTGACGGCTGGGAAGGCGCGCCGCTCGCGTGGACGGCTCCGTCTGAAGCCGCGGCCAGGATGGCGTCTTTAAAACCCGGCTGGCGCACAACGGCATACCGTACCGCTTTGGAAAACGCCTATGCGTTTCTGGCCTCTCAGGACAAAGGCCGGAAAGCGATAATAGTGCTTACCGACGGTTTCAGTCAGGGATTTAAAAGCCTGGCGCCGGGCGGCATTGAATCGGTCAAGGGGTATAATTCCGCCATAGCGGTGTACGGCCTGTCATTCCCCTCCGAAACAGGCAACGTGTGGGCAGAATCTGTTTCTTTTAACGGAGCCGAACTTCTGGACGGCGGCTTGAAAA
>JBAYFS010000114.1:0-7315 GCA_041667045.1 Elusimicrobiaceae bacterium
GCCCTGGCTGGGCGGTTACGGCGGCTGGATGCTAGACGGGCACAAACCCACGCTGGACACGCCCGCCATGGCGGGCGCGGTGGGATTTTATCAGGATTTGAAATTCAAATACAAATACGTCCCTCAGGAATGTGATTACAACTGCATGGACGGCAAATTCAAAGAGGAGAAAGTTCCTTTCATAATAAACGGCGACTGGGCTATCCAAACCTATTCCGATTCCATGAAGGAGAATTTCGGCACCGCCAAACTGCCGAAGGTTTCCTCAACGGGCCTGTGGCCCACGCCCACTATCAGCGGAAAATATTTCATGCTTAACGCCGACCTGAAGAAAAAACCGGCCAAACTGGACCTCGTGAAACGTTTTGTGGATTTTTACACGAACCGGGATAATCAGGTCCGCCAGCTGGAAACTCTCAAAAGGCTGCCCTCGCTCAAAGCCGCCAATGACGCGCCGCAGATTAAGGAAAATCCCGCCCTGAACGGTTCCATGGAACAGCTGCTGGCAGGCAAGCCGATGCCCATGGTAACCGAATTGCGCGCCGTGTGGGACGCGATGCGCCCCTATCTGGGCAGGATAATGACCCAGAAGGAAAACCTTCAGGACGGTATAAGGAAAATGCAGTCGGACGCGGAGTCCAAAATCGAGGGGATGAACAAATGAATCCGGTATTCGCTTCGGTAATTGAAGTTTTCCAGATGGTTTTCTTCGTGGCGTGGTCGGTGTTTCTTATGGAAGTGTATATGTGGCTTCACTTCCGCAAATACAAGGAAACATGGTTTATTCCGGTCGCGCTGGCGTCCGCTCCCGTTTTGGTGTGCGTGCTGATCCTGTCCGCGGTCGGCAACGCGGTTTCCGGCTCGCTGATCGGCTGGGCGGCCGGGCTGGCGTTCCTCTTGGAAATCCCGGCGGCGTTTTTGTTCCAGAACAAGGTTAAGGGGAAATGGGCGCTGCCGTTCATGCTCATCGTGCCGGGCTTTGTGGGGCTGGGTCTGCTGATAGCTTATCCGCTGGTGTTCGAGTTTTACCTCTCCGTGCATGACCTGAAACTGGCTACGCTTAAAACGTGGAGCGAAACCGGCTATCTGCCGTTCACCGGGCTGATGTATTTTAAACAGGTGTTCACTATGTCGCCATTGTCGGAAATCACTTTCTGGCAGCTTCTGTGGCGGACGCTGTGGTGGACTTTTATCAACGTGTCCCTGCACGTCGCGGGCGGGCTGGGGCTTGCGCTTCTGCTTAACCGCAACATGAAACTAAAGGGGATTTACCGCACCCTGCTGGTTGTTCCGTGGGCCATGCCGCAGGTGGTCGCGGTGCTGGCTATGCGCGGGGAATTCCTGGAATCAGGTTTCGTGAACATCATGCTCCACCGGCTGGGCGAGTGGTCGCCGTTCCTGGCGCATCTGGGCGTGGCGCCTGTGCAGTGGCTGAGCCATCACGCGTTTATGACCTGCACGATAATAAATGTCTGGCTGGGCATTCCCTTTATGATGGTGACCATTCTGGGCGGGCTGCAGTCCATTCCGCAGTCTTATTATGACGCGGCTTCGATAGACGGCGCCTCGTCCTGGCAGAAATTTAAAAATATCACGGTTCCGCTGCTGCGTCCCGTAATCGCGCCGGCCGTGACTTTAGGCACGGTGTGGACGTTTAACAATATCAATGTCATCTATCTGGTCACCGGGCAGGCCGGCGGGACGGAAGACGCGGATATCCTCGTGTCCGCGCTGTATAAAGCCGCATTCACTTTCAACCGCTACAGTTATTCCGCCGCTTTCGCGATTATAATTTTCATAATTCTTTTCGGCGTTTCAATGCTGTGGCTTAAGCTTTCCAAGGGCACGGAGT
This sequence comes from Elusimicrobiaceae bacterium, assembly GCA_041667045.1. Classification (GTDB taxonomy): domain Bacteria; phylum Elusimicrobiota; class Elusimicrobia; order Elusimicrobiales; family Elusimicrobiaceae; genus JAQVSV01. The sequence continues at coordinate 1,853 of JBAYFS010000114.1, forward strand.
CCGTCTATGAGTAACACCCCGTTAAAGTATAACCCCAAGTGGATAAAATTCCGGAACCGCGCGGCGGATATACTTATTCATGCGGCGCTGATTGCCGTTGCGCTCGTGTTCGTGTATCCGGTTATAAGGATATTCTCGGTGTCCATCAGGCCGGGCGACATGCTTACGTCGGACTCGCTCGCCATCATTCCGCAAAACGCCACGTTCCTGTCCTATAAAAAACTTTTGGCGGACACGAATTTCCTGCGCTGGCTGTGGAATTCGCTCATTATAACGGTAAGCACTTCCGTTATAGGCGTGAGCCTGGCGTCAACGGCGGCGTACGCGTTTTCGCGTTTTAAATTCCCCGGCAACAAAATGGGGCTGTCGCTTCTGCTGGGCACGCAGATGATTCCGGCGGGCATGCTTCTTCTGCCTCTGTATCTCATGATCATGAAAATGGGGCTGGTGAATACTTATCTGGGCATGATAATCGCTTATTCCGTGTCCTCGCTGCCGTTCAGCATCTGGATACTCAAAGGCTATTACGACACCGTGCCCCGCTCGCTTGAAGAGGCCGCTTTGGTGGACGGCACCACCGAATTCGGCGCTTTTTACCGAATAGTGCTTCCCCTGTCAACGCCCGCGCTTGCCATAGCTTTTCTTTTCAATTTCACCTCGGCGTGGAACGAGTATCTTGTGGCCCGCGTGGTTCTGGCGGATTCCACGAAATACACCTGGACTCTGGGCCTGTTCGAATTGCAGGGCCAGTTCCTGACACAGTGGGGCATGTTCGCCGCGGGGTCTATTCTGGTTACGGTGCCGGTGCTGCTGGTATTTTTGTATTCGTCGAAATGGTTGATTTCAGGACTTACTTTAGGCAGTGTAAAGGGATAAAATTATGGCGTCAGTCACATTTAAAAACATCAAGAAAACTTATAAGGGCGACGTTCATGTTCTGCATGAAATAAGCCTTGAGGTGAAAGATCACGAATTTCTGGTTCTGGTGGGGCCGTCGGGCTGCGGAAAAAGCACCCTTTTAAGAATGCTCGCCGGGCTTGAGGAGATCACCGCGGGCGAGATTTATATCGGAGACACGCTGGTCAATCCCCTGCCGCCGCGGGAACGCGAAATCGCCATGGTGTTTCAGGACTACGCGCTTTACCCGCACATGACGGTGCGCGAGAACATGAGTTTCGGACTTAAACTTCGCAACATGCCGAAGGAAACGATTGATGCGCGCGTGCAGGAAGCCGCCGAGATTCTGCAAATCACCAGTCTGCTCGACCGCAGGCCGAAAGCTTTATCCGGCGGGCAGCGGCAGCGCGTCGCCATAGGCCGTGCCATTGTGCGCAAACCGAAAGTGTTTTTGTTCGACGAGCCGCTTTCAAACCTGGACGCCAAGCTGCGCGAGGAAATGCGCGTTGAAATCGCCAAGCTTTACGAACGGCTTAACGCCACCATCGTATATGTAACGCATGACCAGATCGAAGCCATGACCCTGGCTTCCCGCATCGCCGTCATGCATGGCGGCTATATCCAGCATCTGGGCACGCCGATAGACGTTTATTCCAAGCCAGCCAATAAGTTCGTGGCGGGTTTCATCGGCAGTCCCACCATGAATTTTATCGAAGGAAAGCTTATCAACACGGGTGACAGCCTGTCTTTCGTTAACGACACCATGAACATCGTTCTGCCGTTCGATATCCCGTTCGGCAACCGCAAGGATGACGATCTGGAAGTGGTTATGGGTGTGCGCCATGAGGATATTTACACGGAAAAGAAAGAAGGCCCCAAAATAAGCGAGGCCATAAGCGGGAAGGTTGAAGTGGCGGAACTGCTCGGCTACACGAAAAACCTTTACATCATGTGCGGGTCCACGCGGATACTGACCACGGTGCCCGCCGCTTACGAGAAGCATCCGGGCGACAGCATTTTCCTGTGGTTGAACCTCGAAAAAGTGCATTTGTTTGACAAAAAGACGGGGAAAAGAATTTCATAATATGCTATTTTAAAAAAACAACTTAACGGAGGTTGTCTATGAACAAAGTTTTTGACACTGTTTTACTGCTTGCGCTGCCGGCGTCCGGCAAATCGGAAGTGCGCAGATTTTTGGATCTGCAGACGCCCGAGGCCTGCCGCAACGATTTCCACATGGGCCCCACGGTCCAGCTGGACGACTTTCCCTATGTGCACATGATGCGCCGTTTAGATGACGAACTGGCCAAGCTCGGCAGTCCGCGCGTGTTTTTCGCCGCCGGCGACCGGCCCTTTATAAATCCGATTGATTGGGGCACCCTGATTTCCCTTATTAATGAGGATTATGACGATCTGCTTCACTCCCGGGTTTCCAACCCCGCCAGCGCGGCCAAACATCTTTACGAGCGGATAGACCGCGCTTCGGAGGAAGTGGGCGGGCCTGTGCGGTTTCTCAATTTAGACGAGAAAATAAAGAATAAAGTCTGCGCCGTACTGGAAAAGGAAGCGGCGGCTTTTTTGAAAGACAAACACGCCAACTATCCTAAGTCGCTTGACGGCAAAACCAAGGTGATTGAGTTCGCCCGCGGCGGCGCGCACGGCAGTTCCATGCCGCTTTCGAAACCCTTCGGCTATGAGTATTCGCTCGCCTGCCTGAGCGAGGAAATCCTTGAAAAAGCCGTTATCCTTTACATCTGGGTAACGCCTGAAGAATCACGCCGAAAAAACGAGGCGCGCAACGATCCCAACGATCCGGGATCTATTCTGCACCACGGCGTGCCTATCGAAGTTATGATGAACGATTACGGCTGCGACGATATGGATTATCTTGAAAAAAATTCCGAAAAGCCCGGCACTGTGGCGGTTAAAGCGCATGGCAAAACGTATTTTCTGCCGATAGCGCGTTTTGACAACCGCGTTGATAAAACGAGCTTTTTGCGCGCGGATAAAAAACTTTGGGATTCCAAAGCCGAAGCGGATGTCCGCGGCGGCATCAAGAGCGCAATGGATAAGCTGGCGAAATTCGCTCTTTAATTCCAGCAAGGTTTGACCTGCCGCGGCGGAATTGTGTTCCGCCGCGGCTTTTTACTACGCCGCCAGCCGGAGGATTTCATTGCCGGCTTCCGCATGGGTCTTTGGACCTATATACATATGGGTCCTGTTGGCCTTGACTTTCACTTGCATTAATCTAATACTATATGTAAGAGCCTTCCCGTATTTTACGCAGATAGCTTGCTTATAAACTGCGATGCCGTACAGGAGATGTCGGAAGGCTTATAGACCAGTTCCGTCGTTCGGCTTAGCTTAAAGCTCGAAACCGGGAATCGAAGCGCGTTTGAATAGGGGCAAAGGTGAATTTATGAAATCATTTTTCAAATCCACGGTGGTTTTGGCGCTGTCGCTTGTGCCTGCGTTTTCAACACTGCCGGTGCTGGCTGGTATTTACGATAAAAAAGTAAGCATAACCACAGCACCTTACTCGCCTTTCAACGACAATTCTATAGTTCCTAAAAAAAGCGAGCTTTCCAATGAGTCCGTTTTAACCGCTATTTACAATTACAATACCAACGCCGGACTCCGCCATTCCGCGCTTCCCGCTTGTCCCGTAAGTAATTTATACGCTTTTGCCGCCTGCATTAATATCACCGCCCCATACCTGACGAAAGAAGAAATTGCCAGGCTGGCGGTTGCCGTTTCGCGCCAGAACAAGGATGTGCTGGATGAAGTGCTGTTGATGAGCCAGCCCGCGGAGTTGCAGTCCGAGTATGCCAAATTTCTGGAAAACATCGGTTCTTCGTACCAATACGTCGCGGAGCGCGAGCTGTCCCCAATGGAAATACTTTATTATTATGCGGACAGCGTTAAACCGGAAGACAGGAAATTCAATCTTCCTCCGCTCACGAATCCGAAAAGGGGTTCCCTGTCCTCGGGCGAGGTGAAAAGCCTTCTGCTTGCGGTGCGCGAAGATATTAAGCCTGATTCCATGGAATTGCGTGACATTGTCGGATATATGAATGACGCGGGACTGGTGTCGGACTCTTCGGGTGATAAAACTCCTCTCAGCAAGGAAAAGTTTTTGCGCGATATAAAAGTGAACAACATGTTCATCTCGAAAATCCGCACCGCGAGTCCTCCTTATGACAAGCCAAAATCGCTTGATCTTTTTATCGCTTATCTTAATTCGCGCGTAGGCTCGGAAGCCAATGTGGATTTCCGTAATTATTACATCATGGGCGACGCCAGTTCTCCGGATGACCAGCATACGGCTTATAAGGCTTTAATGAACCGAATGGTTGCGTACGGTTTGCAAGCCGGAGCGATTGATCCGGCGGATAAAAAGAAAGCCACTAAGGACGCCGTGGATGGAAAGGTGGATGAATGTGTCGGCGGCACTTTGTCCGCAGGGACTTCCAGAAAGAAACCGGCGACCGTGTCTGTGCCGGCAAAAACCCCAGCTGGCGCGGAGGATTCTCCCAAGACTCCTAATGTGGTTGCCACTCCTTCCGCTGATTCCTCAAACGCCGCGGAGAGCGCGGGATCAAGCGCGCCGCGCAACGCTGCGGAAGCAGAGCGGCTCGCCAGAATGAAAAGCACAACCAAAGAAAAGGCCGGCGCGGGCGCTGAGGCGGGTGGCGATTCCGGCGGCGGTGTTTTTGGCGGCTCAGGTGGTGGCGGTGGGGGCGGTAGTCTTGGCGGCGGCGCTATGAGCGGCGGTTCCGGCGGTGGTGGCGGGGACGCCAGTGGCGGCGGAGGCTCTTCCGGCGGTTCCGGAGATTCATCCGGCGGAGCGCTTTCCGGTGACGCAATGAACGGTTTGGCTGACTTTATGAAGGGCGAGCAAAAGGCGGACGGAGATTTAACCGCCGGGGGTTCGAGCTTGTTCGGCGGTTCCGATAATCCGAACGGAGGAGATCCTTTCGGTTCGTCCGCGGATTCCGCTTTTGACTGGGATTCCCTATTCAGTTCCGTGGCTCCGGATTCTGAAGAAGCGAAAGATTTTGCTTTTGCTGACAAGGGCGGAGAAATTAATTTCGACGAGCTTTTTGGTTCCGGCGGTTTTTCTTTTGACGACGCTTCGGAAGGCGGATTCGGCGAGTCCTCCGGATTTGATTTCAGCGGTGGCGGTGATTTCGGCGGTGGAGATTTCGGAGGCGGGGGCGGTGGTGGTGATTTTGGCGGCGGAGATTTTAATTTTGGCGATTTAGGCGGAGGATTCGGCGACAGTACCGCCGACGCCGCTGTCGCCCAGAATGACGGTACCGCCGCGGCGGACGATTTCCTGGCCATGTTTGAAAAAGAGGATTTTGGCGATTCCAGCGCTTCATCCGATCTTTCGGCAAGTTTGCCTGACGGCGAGATGGGGTCTGTCTGGAACGATTCAGATCTGGCGGGTTCTTCCGGCGGAGACGTTGACTTCAGCGCGGCGCTAAGCGACGCGCAGGTTAAACTTATCGCCAATCCTGCCAATGTTGACGCTTATCTCGAACGCGCCGGAGGCAGTTTCGC
>JBAYFS010000115.1:0-7245 GCA_041667045.1 Elusimicrobiaceae bacterium
CGCGGTTTCCGGTGTCATGCCGTTAAGGGCCGTGATTTCCAGGCGCGTCATTTCCGCAACGGGGCGGGATAGAGATTTTAGCACGCGGGCGGCCCTGCGCCAGGCGTTAATTTCCGAAATATCCGCGCCGTCCAGTTCGGCCAGGGCGGAAATTTCCTTTAAAATAAGAATGAGTTCGCAGTTCTTCACGCTACAAAAAACGCCGCGGCCAGAAACAGCGCCACGGCTAAAGATACTATCACCGCAAATACCACCAGTATCCAGAAAACAACGGGAGCCAGCAAAGCGGTCCACGCTTTAGCCGGAGTGGTGTTGTAGGAGATTTTAACCAGTTCCACGAGCAGAACAAACTGCAACGCGGCGGTGATGAATAACACAAGCCAGTGGAGGCCGAAGCCGTACCGTCCCGCCAGTTCGGATATTAAGGAAAGCGGCAGGAGCAGCGCGAAGACGGATGCGGAGATCCCTATCAGGATGAACAGGCCTGCCGCGCTTCCTTTCTGTTTTAAAAAGGAAAGCGTCATATGCACGAAAGCCGCGTAGAGCAAGCCTTTGAGGATCGCCAGCGTGAACCGCCACGCCACACCGAACGCAAAACCGCCGATTGAAATGCCGGTTCCGCCGGCTTCGCTCCAGAAATAAAAGCCCAGCACCGCGAGCAGATACCCGGCGAAAGCGGCGCCATAGCGGCGTTCCCGCACCACGCTTTCCACCGTGGCGCGCGGGGAGAGAACGAATTTTTCAAAAGTATCGATAACGGTTGTCATTTCAATACGCCCACAAATAGGATACCGAAGGGGATACCGCGCTGGTTATGCTCTGAATGGTTTTTTCCGTTATGTTCGCTTTGACGGAGAACAGTTCCAGCACGCTTTCCAGACTGTCGTTTTCCTTTATAATGTCAGGATTATCGCCCAGCCCCGCCAGTTTTCCGGCCGCGGCCTGGGCTTCAATGGAGCCGCCCAGCTTATCCACAAAACCGTAGTCCAAAGCCTGTTTGCCGGAGAAGATTCTTCCGTCGCAATATTCGCGCAGTTTTTCATCCGGCAGATTGCGACCGGTTTTAACTACGGAGTAAAACTGCTGGTAAGTGTCTTCGACCAGCGCCTGCAGCATGGCGCGCTCTTCGGCGGTGATTTCGCGGTACGGCGAGCCCATATCCTTGAATTTTCCGCGTTTCACAATTTCCATGGACACGCCGATTTTTTTGAAAAGACCCTGCAGGTTGCCCAGACTGAAAATAACGCCTATGGATCCCGTTATGCTGGCGGGCTGGGCGATAATCACGTCGCTGGGGGCGGCGATATAGTAACCGCCGCTGGCGGCTACATCGCGGAACATGGAAACGATCGGTTTCTTTTTGACGTTTTTGGCGTAGAGCACGGCGTCATAAACTTCCTGCACCGCGCCGGTGCTGCCGCCCGGCGAGTTGATGTCTAAAACAATGGCTTTCACGTTTTTTTTGTCCGCCATGGCGCGGATATTGCGGGCTATGCTGGCGGCGCCCTTGTCGAAAATGGAATTGCCGGAAGAATCCATTATCACGCCGCGCACGTTAATCCAGCCTATGCCTTCTTTTCCCGCGCCGGACAGAAGCGAGTCCAGGCCGTCAGTTTTGCCGTCGGTTTTTTTGTGATTGCTGAAAATCAACGCGACCGCGCATATGATAGACACCGCGAACAGTCCGCACAGGATTTTAATCCATTTAAGCGCGGCTGTCGGTTTTTGCGGCGTGTGCGCCGGAGTTTCGGGAACCGCCGGGATTTCCGGATTTACCGAAATATTCTCTACGGGCTGGTTGTTTTCGTTGTTGTCCATTTCATCTCCAAAGAAACACGCGTCGCGGGTCATCTACGCCCGGTTAACGCTATTAATAGAATAATACTACTTGTTGAGCCGGGTGAAAAGCGGACGCCGGACTGAAGGTATGCCAACGTGTATGTCCGCGCCTTGCCGTTCCAATACTTATCACGCAGGTCACGGTAGTTCTTAAATTCCGCGAGAAACATCGCCCAGAGAAAAAAGCTTGACAGGTGTGCCGGGATTTACTATTCTATGGTTATGGAACTATCAAACTATGCCCGGATGTTCAAGGCATTATCTAACGAGCAGCGGCTGAAAGTTTTTATGATGCTATACGCTGAAGCGTTGAAAGGCAATGGCAGGGATGCTGTTGTGCCTGCGGAAACAGCCAGTTGCTGTCCGGTAGAAAAAGCTTTCACCAAAATATGCGATTGCGTGAACCTGTCCCGCTCGACGATATCTCATCATTTCAAGGAGCTGCAAAACGCCGGTTTGATTAATTGCGAACGTGATGGCCGGACATATCGCTGCCGGGTCAATATGGAGGCAATTGCCGCCATTAAGAATTTTATGGAGTGATTTTTTTTGCGACAATAGTTCTATTGTCGTAGAACAATAAAACACAAGGAGGCAATACAATGAGTGAATGTTGCGATACCAACAAGCCAGGCAAGTGCATCTGCCAAGAGCTTGCGTGCCAGATGACGGAGACGGAAAAAGGGTTCCATGTTGAGATAACAACCAAGGACCCGGCTAAAACAAAGTCGCTCAAGGCGCTGGTGAAATCCTTCCGCGAACTTTGCGGCTGTTGCTAACTGAACTGAGGTGGGCCCGCCTCTCAGGTTTTAATCCGCCCCTTTATAAAGGGGCGGATTAAATTTCCCGGAGAATTCTCAAATCAAAAGCCGGATTTTTCTATAATGGCGATGTATTGAGGGCCGTCCGATTGAATGGTTTTCTTAAGCCGCCATCCGGTCCCGTGTAAAATATCCGCCAGTTCGGATTCGGAAACAAAAAGGTAATCAAACCAGTCGCCGATCATCTTCCCGTAGCGCAATCTTATGCGAATCTGCCCGCCCATTCTGCCCAGTTTGCGGTTACGTTCATGATAACCGGTATGATTGGGATCCTTAGAGCCGTATGGGTCCAAAGTTTCCGCAACGATGACAGCCCGGGGACTGGTTATTTTATGCAGCAGGCGCAGTAATCCGCGGGCTTTTTTGAAATTGCCGAAAAGTCCGAAATTATTCCCCATAATGATAACCGTGTCGAAGGAGCTTGGTTTGAATTTGTCTATATGCTCAATGGCTAAGACTTTTACCTTTTTGACACCGCGCTTTTTGCAGAGTGAAATGGCGAGCGGGGAAACATCAATGCCGGTGACATCGTGTCCTTTGTCCTGAAGATATAATGCCTGCCGGCCTGCGCCGCAACCTATATCCAATACGCGGCCGTGAACGTGTTTCATGGCTTGTTTTTCCCATCTGGGCCATTGCTTGTATTGCGCCAGATAATATTTCGGGGCGCCATCCTCGGCATTTATATAGCCGTCGTCTCGCTCGACGATTTCAAACATGGCTTTTTTTTCGAAAAAGGCATTTAAAAGAGTTCCCATCACATCGGCGGGTAATTTTTTCATGATTTCATTATATATTTTTGATAACGCACTTATGCAGCCGGTTCTGTGTCGCGTGGCTGCGCGGTATTTGGCGGTGTAGCCGCGCAAATATAAAGTACTTGACTTTCATTAAAAGTAATACTATTCTAGTATTAGAATCGCGCACATGCCGCTTTTGCGCGGGAAATTCAAGGGGGTAAAATGTTCTGTTATCAATGCCAGGAAACCGCGAAAAATTACGCCTGTACCGTCGGCGGTGTTTGCGGGAAGAAAGACAATACGTCAAATATTCAGGACCTGCTTATCTACACGTTGTTCGGCATAGCCCGTTACGCGCAGGCTCAGACTGCTCCGCGCGACCGCAAATACGGACGCTTCATCACCGCTTCGTTGTTCGCCACGATAACCAACGCCAATTTTGATGACGCGCGCATTAACGCGCTGATTAAAGAAGCTTTGGTTCTGCGCGATGAAATCCTCCGCGCCGCCAAAGGCGGAATTGCGGACACGCATGACTGCATGACCTGGACCGCGGACACGGAAACCGCCATGGCTGAAAAAGCCAAAACCTGCGGTATAAAAGCCATGAGCGAAAATACGGATTTGCTCTCGCTTAAATCGCTTCTTCTTTACGGGCTTAAAGGAATTTCCGCTTACGCGCACCACGCGGAAGTATTGGGATTTGAAAGTGACGAGGTGTATGATTTTCTGCACAAAGGCCTCGTGGCCTGCACGAAAAATCTGTCCGCCGAAGAACTGACTGCGCTGGTTCTGGAGGCAGGCAAAACCGCCGTTACGACCATGGCTCTTTTAGACCAGGCCAACACTACCGTTTACGGGCATCCGGAAATAACAAAGGTTTCTCTCGGCGTGCGCGGCAATCCCGGCATTCTCATTTCCGGGCATGATCTGCGCGATTTGGAAGACCTGCTTGTCCAGACCGAAGGGTCCGGCGTAGATGTTTACACGCACAGCGAAATGCTGCCCGCGCATTATTACCCGGCGTTTAAAAAATACAAGCATTTCGCCGGAAATTACGGCGGTTCCTGGTGGCATCAAAACAGTGATTTCGAGAAATTCAACGGTCCCATCCTCATGACCACAAACTGCATCATTCCGGTCAAGGACTCCTACAAAGACCGGATTTTTACAACCGGCATGGCGGGTTATCCCGGCGTGAAGCATATAGCTGACCGGCAGTCCGGCAAACGCAAGGATTTTTCGGAGCTGGTGCGGCTCGCCAAAACTTGTCCTCCTCCGGTGGAACTTGAAACCGGCGAAATAACGGGCGGTTTTGCCCATAAACAGGTGGAAGCGCTGGCCGGTTCGGTTGTGGCGGCCGTGAAATCCGGAGCGATAAAGAGATTTGTCGTTATGGCGGGCTGCGACGGACGCCATGACGCCAGAAATTATTTCACCGAAGTGGCGGAGCAGCTTCCGAAAGACACTGTCATTCTGACCGCAGGCTGCGCGAAATACCGCTATAACAAATTAAAACTGGGCGATATCGGCGGCATTCCCCGCGTGCTTGACGCGGGCCAGTGCAACGATTCTTATTCGCTTGCCGTTACCGCGCTTAAACTCAAGGAAGCGTTCGGGCTGAAAGATGTGAATGAACTGCCGCTCTCCTTTGACATCGCCTGGTACGAACAGAAGGCCGTGGCTGTTCTGCTGGCTTTGCTGTATCTGGGATTTAAGGGAATCCGCATGGGCCCGACCCTGCCCGCGTTCCTGTCGCCCAACATTGCTAAAGTGCTGGTTGAAAATTTCGGCATAAAGCTGACCGGCGCCGCCGCCGAGGATGTCAGAAAAATATCCGCAGGCGTTTAATTTAACGGGACAAAGCGCCGCCGGACGGCGGCGCTTTGCCGTGGTGATATTATGAAAATATTCCGGAAGGATGTGGATTATGCGGTACGGGCGCTTCTTGAACTCGCGCTGGCGGGACGGGGGGAATATCTGTCTTCTTCGGATATAGCGCAGCGGCAGAATATTCCGTTAAGGTATCTGCGCCGTATTCTCAGCAAGCTGATAAGCGAAGGCGTGCTGGCGGCACGGGAAGGCGCGGGCGGCGGAGTTTGCCTCGCCAGAAAGTGCGCGGATATTTCTGTTTTGGATCTGACCGATATGTTCCAGGGCGGGATTGAACTTTCAGACTGCATGTACCGGCGCCAGCCTTGCGAAAACCGGGACAGCTGTCCGTTGCGCCGCAGGATTATGAAAGTGCAGACGTCGCTTACCGCTGAACTGAACGCGATAACGATAGCGGATTTATTGGACGATATCAAAGCCGGAAAATAGTGTTTATTGCTTCCGTTTTTTCGTTTTCGCGGCGGTCTGTTTTTTAGCGGGTTCCTTTTTGACGGCCTGAGGCTTTGCCATGCAGGCGTCGAACAGTTCCTGTGCGGCGCGCTCGGCGTTTTTAACGTTGGCTGCCGCGCTTTGCGCGAGTTTCAGGATTTCGCCGCCTTTCCTATCTGGCAGGTAAGGCAGCTGAGCCGCGGCGTCCGCAATCTGGTCGGCGGCGCGGCTGGCGTCGGCGGCTGTGGCGAGTATATCTTCTGTTGTTTCGCGCAGTTTTTCCTTGTCCTCCGCCATAGGTCTAAGGGCGGCGATATCGTCGTGAACAAGGGCTGAAAAATTCTCGAATGACGACAGATAATCCCGCACCTCGTCAATCGTGGGCAGTCCGTCGTCATCCGTGTTTGCGGCGTCAAAAGTCAGTAAGGTGCTTACTTTCATGAGCGCGGTGTCAGCCTGTTCGCTCATGTCGCTTACCCGCGCTTTTACCCGCTCGAAAGCCTCGGCTACGTCTAGCGGCTGGTCTTGCGGATTGTTTCCGGCAAACGCGAAGCAGGACAGCAGGCAGACGGAAAAAATAGAACATGAAAATTTCCCCATAAATACCCCCCTTATTTCCTATATTATACGTATATTCGCCCCACAAATCCGCGCATGTTTACTATAATCATTTTATAAGGAGCGAACAGCTATGCGAGAAAAATTTTCAGCAGTCGTGCCCGTCGCGGGCACGGGCACAAGACTTAAACCGCACACCAATACCTATCCCAAGGTACTCCTCACCGTCGGCGGAAAACCGATTTTAGGGCATATTCTGGACCAGCTTATTGAAATAGGCACCCCGGAGATTTTTCTGATAGTGGGTTATCTGGGCGATAAAATCCGCCAGTATGTCGCCGCCAAATATCCCGGCCTTAAAGTGACCTATGTAGAGCAGAAGGAGCCGCGCGGCCTCGGGCATGCCATCTCGCTTACCGAGGGTGTCGTGAAAGGGCCCGTTTTTATTTTATTGGGCGACACCATTCTGTCGGCTGATTTAACCAAGTTTATTGATTTTTCTGAAGATAAGATTGGCGTGAAGGAAGTGGAAGACCCCAAGCGGTTCGGCGTGGTGGAAGTGGAAAACGGTTATGTCGTGCGGATGGTTGAAAAGCCCGAGAATCCGCCGTCCAACCTAGCGATCGTGGGCGCCTATTCCTTCCGGGACAGCGCCGCCCTTTATAAAAGTCTCAACGACCTCATCGCCTCCGGCAAAACCACCAAGGGCGAGATACAGTTCACGGACGCGCTCATGGCTATGGTCGCGGCGGGGAAAAAGATAAAACCCGTGCGGATTGACGGCTGGTACGATTGTGGCAAGCCGGAAACCCTGCTCGCCACCAACCGCTATCTGCTCGACAGGAAGAACCGGGAAACAGGGCAGTCCTGCCAGTCGGGATTTCTTATCAGGCCGCCTGTTTATATCGCGCCTACGGCGCATGTGGTCAATTCCGTTATCGGACCGTATGTTTCGGTTTGCGACG
>JBAYFS010000116.1:0-7179 GCA_041667045.1 Elusimicrobiaceae bacterium
ACGCGACACCGAGATTGAGCGCGTGGCCCAGATTCTGGGCCGGCGCACCAAGAACAATCCAGTGCTTATCGGCGAACCCGGCGTGGGAAAAACCGCCATTGTGGAAGGGCTGGCGCAGAAAATAGCGTCGGGCGACGTGTCCGACACTTTAGCCGGCAAAAGGCTGCTCACCGTGGATCTGGCTTCCGTCGTCGCCGGCACGAAGTACCGCGGCGAATTCGAACAGCGGCTTAAAAGCATTCTTGAGGAGATTCGCAGCGAGCAGAAGCGGATCATCATTTTCATTGACGAGTTGCACACCATAATCGGCGCGGGCGCAGCCGAAGGCGCCATTGACGCGTCCAATATGCTCAAACCCGCGCTGGCGCGCGGCGAACTGCAGTGCATAGGCGCGACCACGTTTGACGAATACCGCAAGCACATCGAGCACGACCCCGCTCTGGAAAGAAGGTTCCAGCCCATCATCGTCGACCCTCCGACGATTGACCAGACTATTGATATTTTAAACGGCATCCGGGAAAAATACGAGCAGCACCATAAAGTCCGCTACAGCGACGAGGCGATTATCGCCTCCGCTGTCGTGTCGGACCGCTATATCACCGACCGCGCCATGCCGGACAAGGCCATTGACCTTTTAGATGAAGCCGGTTCCCGCGCCCGTCTCCAGGTAACCACGGTGCCGCCGCTTTTCAAGGACAAGGAAGCGGAAATAGAAAAAGCGGTCAAGGAAAAAAACGATTCCATTGCGGAGCAGGAATATGAAAAAGCCGCCCGCGCCCGGGACCGGGAGAAAGTTTTGCGCGGCGAGCTTGATGAAAACCGCCAGAAGTGGCGCGCAGAGCGCGCGCAGATAATTCCAGAAATAACGCCGGAAGATATCGCCCGGGTGGCAAGCAAGTGGACGGGCATTCCCGTCACGCGGATAACGGAAAAAGAAAGCGAAAAGCTTATGCACATCGAAGAGGAGCTGCACCACCGCGTCATCGGGCAGGAAGAGGCTTTGAAAACCATTTCCCAGGCGATACGCCGCTCCCGCACCGGCCTTAAGGACCCGAACAAGCCGATCGGCGGCTTTTTATTCCTGGGCCCCACCGGCGTTGGTAAAACCGAGCTGGCCCGCGCCTTGGCGGAATATCTTTTCGGCAACGAAGACGCCATGGTCCGCATTGATATGTCGGAATTCATGGAAAAGCACGCCGTCTCAAGGCTTATAGGCGCGCCTCCCGGCTATGTGGGTTACGACGAGGGCGGCCAGCTGACCGAAGTTATCCGCAGGCGGCCTTATTCCGTCGTTGTTCTGGATGAAATAGAAAAAGCTCATCCGGATATTTTCAACATTCTCCTGCAGGTGCTTGACGAGGGCCGCCTGACCGACAATCTGGGCCATAAAGTCAGTTTCAAAAACGCCATAGTGATTATGACGTCCAACGTCGGCGCGCGGCTGATAATGAAGGGAAAATCGCTCGGTTTCGTGGCTCAGCAGGACGAGGCCCGCGATTACAAGAAAATGAAAGACACGGTGATGGAGGAAGTGCGCCGGGTGTTCAATCCGGAATTCATCAACCGTATTGACGAAATCGTGGTTTTCCATCCGCTTAACGAAGAGCATATGGAGGAAATTCTTGAGCTTATGCTTAAGAAAGTGGAGCTTAAACTCGGCTCGCACGAGCTGGAGCTTGAGCTTACCGCCAAGGCCAAAAAGCATATGGTGAAAATAGGGTTTGACCCCAACTATGGCGCGCGGCCTTTGCTTCGGGCGATACAGAAACACTTGGAAGATCCTTTGTCCGAGGAGCTTTTGTCCGGGCGGATCCAGCCCAACAGCACGGTGGTTGTAGATTTGGATAAAGATGGGGAAAAACTTGTCTTTACGTCTGAAAACAAAGAGAAATGCGGCGAGGAAGGGCCTGTTAAAAACGGCGGACGCAGAAGGAAAAAGAAAGAATAACGGGGATTATCTAACATGGAACGCGGCAAAATATTCTTACTCGCGGCGCTGATTGCGGTGGGCGCTGCGGCCCGCCTGATGGCGGTTGATATGGATTTCAAAACGGCTGTTTCCCGCCCTCTGGAAGTGTCCGAGGAAAGCGTTGAGGAAAGCACCGACACGGCGGACGCGTCAGAGGCGAAGGAAACGTCCGATGTGAAGGAAGCGCCGGAGGAAGCGTCGCCGGTCTGGGCCAATAACGACGCCAAATGGCAGGCCATGACGGCAAAACTGGAAAAAGAAGCGGCGAGATTTCCTGGCCGAATGGGTATTTTTATAAAAGACCTGAAAACGGGCCGGTCGTGGGAATACCACGGAACGGAACTTTTTCCGTCGGCGAGCCTTATAAAGGTGCCGGTGATGGCGTCGCTCTCGGCGAAGATAAAAAGCGGCGAAATATCCTGGAACGAAAAGCTTCAGATAACGCGCGATTTAAAGCGCGGCGGCTCTGGGCGGCTTCGGCGGGTGCGTAACGGCAGCAAGCTTACGCTGGACGAGCTCGTTTACCACATGATAACCGAAAGCGACAATACCGCCGCCAATATGCTCATCACCCGGATGGGATATCCGTATTTGCAGGATTATTTCAAAAAACTGGGTCTTGAGCGGACGAATATCTCGCATGAGGGTATGTCGCTTAACAATTACGGCGTGAAAAACGAGAATTACACCACGCCCCGCGAAATGGCGATGCTGGTGGAAAATATTTACCGCGGCCAGTGCGTTGACAAGGATTTAAGCGGGCGCATGATCAGCTATATGCGCAAAACCAAAGGCCATTCCCGTTTCGCCAAAAGGCTGCCGAAAGGTTTTCAGCTTGCGCACAAGACGGGCATGCTCCGCCTTTCGTGTTCCGACACGGGCATCATCTATTCCCCGCAGGGCGATTATATTTTATCCGTGATGACGTGGAAGGTGCCGGACTATAAATTCGCGGCGAACTACATTTCCAAAGTGGCTGGCGTTACCTATAAATATTATTCCGGCGCGAATCCTATGGTTGTGCGGTTCAAGCCGAACGAAGCCGCTAACAGCGGCGGATAAATTTTTAATTTGAATCCGGAGGGATCATGGCAAAAGAAGCGAAGGAATCTAAGGAAGTAAAAGAAGCGAAACCGCAGGATAAGGCCAAGGCGCTGGAACTGGCCATGGCGCAGATAGAAAAAGCGTTCGGGAAAGAGGCGCTTGTACGGCTGGGTGACAAATCCGCCATGAAAGGAATAGAAGTCATCCCCACGGGCGCGCTGTCTCTGGATCTGGCGCTGGGCGTGGGCGGCTTGCCCCGCGGGCGCGTTGTTGAAATTTACGGGCCGGAAGCGGGCGGAAAAACCACTTTAAGTCTGCACGTTATCGCGCAGTCGCAAAAGAACGGCGGCACGGTCGCGTTCATTGACGCGGAACACGCCCTCGACCCCATGTACGCAAAACGGATAGGGGTGGATATTGAAAATCTCCTTATTTCCCAGCCGGATTCCGGCGAACAGGCGCTGGAGATAACAGAAAAACTGGTCCGTTCGGGCGCTATTGATCTGATAGTCATAGACTCCGTGGCGGCTCTGGTTCCCAAAGCGGAAATCGAAGGCGAAATGGGCGATTCTCATGTGGGCCTTCAGGCGCGGCTTATGTCGCAGGCTTTGAGAAAACTCACCAGCCTTGTGTCTAAATCTAAAACCTGCATTATTTTCATCAATCAGCTCCGCCAGAAAATAGGCGTTATGTTCGGCAATCCTGAAACCACACCGGGCGGGCTGGCGCTTAAGTTTTACGCCTCCGTGCGGCTGGACGTGCGGAAAATAGAGAATCTGAAGAAAGGCGAGGACATTGTCGGCACGCGCGTGCGCACGAAAGTGCTTAAAAACAAGGTCGCGCCTCCGTACAGAACGGCGGAATTTATCATGATGCACGGCGAAGGCATTTCGCGGGAAGGTTGCCTGCTGGACATGGGCGCCAGTTCCGGCGTGGTGGAGAAAACCGGCTCGTGGTACATTTATGAAGGAGACAAGCTCGGCCAGGGTTATGACAACGCCCGGATATTTTTAAAGCAGCATCCGGAGATCTCAGACAAAATCGAGAAGGTTTTACGGGATAAATTCATCACGCTCGGCAAATACACCGCGCCGGACGACGTGACCGAAAAGGCGCCGGTAGAAGATTAAGCAGTTTAATCATCGGTGAAATTTCATGGGCGGGACCTGTCTGGTCCCGCCCTGATATTAGAAGCTGTCTCATAAATACCGTTTGGTCTGCGCGCGCCGCTTTTTGTCTGCGTCTTTGCGCGTTCAGACTTGCAGACCATAATGGTCTGCTCGTGCTCTGCGGCTCGGCTGAAAATTCGCGCTTTCGCTTGCAAGAGTATTTATGAGATGACTTTCAGGTAATCATATTAATGCGATACGAAAACGCTTCGGGATTCGAGTTCCGGGATGTCCGGCTGGCAGGGACGTACGCCGAGCTTTTTAACGGGTTTTCCCAGCATATCATGCTGGAACGCGGCCTCGCCTCCAATACGCATGACGCGTATCTGGGCGATGTACGCCATTTCCTGGCGTTTTGCGCGTGCGGCGGATCCGATCCGGCGGATATCGAAAGCGGTTATCTGGACAGCTATCTCTGGCAGCTGCGTTCGAAAAATAAACTCGCGCCGGCCAGCCTGTTTCGGAAAATGGAGTCGCTGAAAGCGTTTTACCGTTTTTTGGCCATGGAAGACAAGATTGACGAGGACCCGACCAGATTTTTCCGCGCGCCCAAAATGCCGGCTAAATTGCCGGCGTGCCTGACGGCGCGGGAAGTGGATACGCTGCTGTCTTTCCCGGCTCTGAGTTTTCAGGAACTGCGCACCGTCACGATGGTGGAAATGTTTTATGCCTGCGGGGTACGCATTTCCGAACTTATCAATATAAGTCTTGAAGCCGTTAACTCGGCGGAAGGTTGGATAATGGTTCACGGGAAAGGCGGCAAAGAGCGCATTATTCCCATTTACGCGGACGCGTGCGCCAATCTTTTGAAATATCTGGCGGCGCGGAGCGAGCGGTTCGCCGGAAAAAACACCGACTCCGAACTTTTTTTGAACAGGTCCGGCAAACGCATCAGCCGCATGCAGGTGTGGAAAGATATAAAAAACCTGGGGCGTTCCGCGCAGCTGGCGCGGCCTTTGCATCCGCACCTGTTCCGGCACACGTTCGCCTCGCACCTGCTGGCGGGGGGGGCGGATTTGCGGTCTTTGCAGGAAATGCTGGGCCACGCCAGCCTTTCCACAACCCAGATTTATACGCATGTGGACAAAGCGGAACTTAAAAATACGCACAGCGCGTATCACCCGAGAGGATAGCATATGAAGCCCGAAAGCCACGCGATAATAGATTCCGACGTGCGGTTCCATGACCGGCACCGGTTTGAAACCAAACTGGACATAGATTTATTTCAGGGCAAAAAGAATGTTTACCGCGTGGAAATGTATTTTTTTGTGCCGAAGGCCTTGAATATCAATCCTTACACCTACACCAAGCAGGCTTTTTACAGCAGCACCCAGCGGTTTATAAGGTTTAAAACCCCGCGCATGCGCCTGGATATGCTGACGGATCCGGAAAATACCCTGTCCCCGTTATACAGGATAAACAAAGAACTGCCCGCCCTGCTTAACAGTTCCGCCGATGACGCCGCGGTTGACCGCACTATAAACGAAATGAAACTTTTAGGCTGCACGGTTAAGGGTTATATTCGCGATTTTTCCAAATTCCTTGTCGCGGAGATACGGGAAGCCGAGAAAAACAGCTCCGAATGCCATGTGCGCATGTCATCGCTGGAGGAATATCTGGGCGATTTCGTCAACGACACCAAAAAATTCATTTCTCGCGCGCGAGCGTTGCGGGGGGAAGTGTCCAATCCGGTGATTTCCGGCAGGCTGCGCGCGTCTTATGCTTTTTTCGACGAGTTCCTGAGTCTCACCATCGTGGAGTATTTCTCCGAGCTTCTCAAGGTTTTAAGGCAGTCCAGTTTCAGTGCGGCGCTTGTGGAGTCCGACAGCCAGCTGGCGGCGGTTATAATCGCTCAGGACAATTATCGGAAAACCATGGGATACCAGTCCGGTTTCGGCGAAGCGAACGAAAACGAAACCATTGTTTACCGGCGCGGCGTGCTTAAAAAATTTATTTCCAGCGTTTTGCACCTGCAGATAGAGACTTCCGAGTGGGAAGGCGTCCTGCAGGTGTTTTTCGGCTTGGCCGCCGGTGCGGCCATGCTGTTTACCATGCTGGTTATGGTGCTGGCGCAGTCGCGCTGGGCGATGAACAGCGTGCCGTTTATCCTGATAGCCGTGGTAAGCTATATTTTCAAGGACCGGATCAAGGACTGGCTTAAAATCTGGTTTGCCAAAAACTGGACCCACTGGATAGCGGACAGGCAGCATATTATAAAAGACACCACCCATAACGGCACGATAGGAGTTTTCAAGGAAGCGTTCAGTTTTGTGTCGGACCGGCATGTGTCGTCCGAAATACTCAACAAGCGCAATGCCGACAATTTCACGGTGATTGACGGAGAGGGCAAGCCTGAGATGGTCATGAAGTATGAAAAGGAAATTGTTCTTTACCCCGCCCGGCTGACCAAAAACGATTCCCGCACGAAGGATTTGAACGATATTTTCCGTTTTAACGTGCTTCCTTTCCTGGTGCAGGCGGACGATCCGTATACCACCAATCTGCACCTGAACCAGAAAACCATGGAATTGGAAAATGTGCGTTGCGCCCGTGTCTATCACGTGAATGTGGTCACGAAGTACACCACGTATGATATTGACGGGGCGGCCCAGGCCACTTTTGACCGGATACGCTTGGTGCTGGACCGCGACGGAATTAAACGGCTTGAGGAAGTGCCGGTGAGATGAGGTCTTTATGGCTATTGAAGCTGTCGGTATAATCGGTTCGGGCCCGCCCGCGGCGGAACTGACCGTGTTGTCTGCGGAAAAGGGTATGCAGGTGCGTTTATACGACGTGGCGCGCGCGCCCTTGAAGCTTGTCATGGCGCGCATCGAATGGACTCTGGCCAGCGCCGGCAAACGCGAACTGCTCGCCCAGATAGAAACTGTGCAGAAGCTGGAGACTTTTTCAGGCGCCGATATCGTTGTCGAGGCGAGTCTCACTTCGCAGGAACGGTTCTTGCTGTTTAGGAAACTGGAGGCGGTTGTTTCGGCGGAT
>JBAYFS010000117.1:0-7171 GCA_041667045.1 Elusimicrobiaceae bacterium
AAACGGCAGGCTGGCGAAATCGGCAAGCGTGCGTATTTTTCCAAGCCCCTTATAAAATTCGCGGTAAAACGGACTGTTGGTACGGGCGAAATCCACCAGCTCGGCAAACCGGTCCAGCTTGGTCTGCCCGCCTTCAACGCCCACAAAATTCACCAGCTCGGACATGGGATAAAGCCCGTCGTGCGGACTGCCCTGTACGGACTCAAGCATTTTCCCCAGTCTGGTTATTCTGGCAACACCCAGCGGCGCGAAAGCGTCGGCGGCCTGTTTCCGCTCTTCGAAGGTCCCGGCTATTCCTGCGGTCTGCAAAAAACCCTTATGGGGCAGCAGGAGGCCGGCAATCTCCTCCAGCGAACCGGCGCATTTCACATACAGCACCCGGTTAAGCGGCGAAATACGAAAAGCGGAATCTTCTTCGCCTATCACGGTCCAGGAGGAGGCGGGAAAAGAGGATTGCCAAACGGCCGCGCCGGTAGCGGCGTCTATTTTCGCCAGTTCCCGGGCGCGCAGTATTTCTACTTTTTCGTCGTCCGAGATTCTGCCCTGCGGGAGAAATTTTTCAAAAGCGGAGAATTCTTCCGCGCAAAGGGCGACCGTTTTTTTCAGCAGCGCGGACCTGCTCCCGCGGTCCGGACAGATTAAATAAAGCGTATGCGCCGACGCGCAGGCCGACTGGTCCCATAGAGCCGCGTCCCGCACCGCGTCCCGCACCGCGCCTGCGAGATTTAATTCCACAGCGGACGGCATCACCACCCCGAAACTGACTTTCGGGCCGAACCCGGTTACCGCCACATTCTCCGGCGCGAGCCTGCGGTAGCTTAAAATCGCGTCCCGTCCGCCCCAGACGAACACGGCGTCGCTTTTCGAAACGGCCGCGCGTTCTATTTCCTGTTCCCCGCCGTGCCAGCTTAAAATCGCCAGCTTGTCGGCCAGCAGCCCTTTTGTGTCGCACTCTTTGAGCGCGTTAGCGAACATAACCGCGAAACGGGAACCGGAACTGGAAGTTTTCACCACATTGACGTTGCGCGTCAGTATGCCAAGCACCAGAGAATCTATAATACCCAGAAAAACGTTCCCCGCGCCGACATGCAGCACAACGCCTTTCGGCGAAACTTTCACGGCGCCGTCATAACCCGGACGATAGGCGTAGCCGTCTTTGCCCGGACAGACCAGCAGTTCGAGAGAAATTCTTTTTTCAAGTTCGTCCGCCGATAAAAGTTCCGGCAGAATATCCAGCGTTTTCTCCGTCATCGCCGGGGAAAAATCCACGCTGGCTTTGAGGTGCTTAAGCGCGGTTTCGCGCCACGGCCCGGCGGCGAACAGTTTTCCGGTCCGCTCCAGCACGCCTATTATGTACTCCTGCGGAACCGCCGCGGCCTGGGCGCGCAGCGAACGGGCCTGATCCATCACCCGCGCGACAAGCGCGGCGTTAACCGCGCCGGAAAAATTTTTCCCGAAAAGATAAGCTGACGCTGTTTTCATAATACCGATGACGCCGAAACGGCGCACCCTTTTAATTTTTTCACTCCGGCCCGGCCTTCCACAACCATAACGTTCCCCTTCAGCCCGCAGGAGCATTCCTTTTCGACCCTGCCCCAGTCGGCGGTCAGCAGGGAAACGGACGGATAGCTGGTAAGATACGGCGTCACAAACTGCAAAAGCCCTTTTTTCCCGTACGGCAAAACCTCAAGCGTTTGCGGATCGCGCGCGAAGACACGCCCGTAAACGGGCACGTGAAAGTGCCCGAGCGGACAGTCCACATACGGCACGCCATGCTCCACCATGCCGAACAGGTCGCGCACTTTTTCCGTTTTCAGGCCGAGCCCGCGCGCCAGCCGCGCGCGCATCACGCTTTTATCAACGGCGCGGTCCTGCTTGTCTTTCCAGCCGCCGCCGGTTATCACCCAGCTGTCGGGATGAAGTTTGAGCGAACGGCCCAGCCGCTTCTCAAATTCCTCGCACAGGCTCATGGCGTGGGCGGGAAACCCCAGCACGCGAACCGGCCTGCCGGATTTTTCAAACCGCGCCGCGGCGTCAAGCGCGCCGTCCATGTCAAAATAAAATTCCTTTTTGGCTTTGTCCCACGCGATAGCGTAAAAAACTTCGCCCTTCCCGGCAAGGCCGGTCAGAAGCTGGTCCGTGAACGCGGTGCCAAGGCTGTCCGCCACGGCGGGGTCATAGGTAAAGCAAAGCGAATCGGCCGGCGTTTTCGGATCCGCCATGCCCAGCCCGTTGAAAACCTGATAGGCTATCCGCCGCACCCGCAGCAGCGATGTTTTATCCAGAATAATCCTGCTTTTCTGCCCGCTCGTGCCGCTGGAAGTTAATTCCAGTTCCACCCGCCCCGTAGGCACGCTGGAAAGGGCGCGCTCCTTAAAAGCGGCGACATAAATAAACGGCATTTTTGCGATATCGGAAATATCCTTGATATCGTCCGGTGAAAAAGCGGCGTTTTTCCACACGCCCCGAAACTGCGGGCAGTTGCGGTAATGCACATGAGCGGCTTCGCGCATGGCTTCGGCGAACAGGGTGTCCGTGCGCGAACCGTGCTCAAACGGCGGCGTTTCGATAAGCCGCGCCGTCGCGCTGTCGGCTTTCAAGGGTTTGAATTCAGGCGAAGCGAAATTCCGCATTACCTGCGTCCCCCCACCGCCGAATTAACATACAGGTCCCGCCATATTTTAAGATACGCCTTCAGGTATTCCCGATAATAAGAGATAAGCGTGACATTCCGGAAATCCAACATATCGAACGAACGGGAGAACACCATGCAGTCCGACCGCATGTTTCCGACCCGCTGCATGGCGGGAAAATAAGCGCTGGGCAAAAAACGCGCGTTCAACGCCTGCCACTGGAGTTGCGGAGAATACGCGTCCACCAGTATTTCGATATAGCTGGCGTTGTTGCGGTTCAGCTCGAAAGCGATGCTGTTTAGTATGCGAGAGAAATCCTTGACCTCGCTCCGCCCGCCTATAACCATGCAGTACTTGTCGAACGACTCGTAGTGTATGTAAATCTCCGTCTTCTGGTCGTGCGAAACAAGCATCATGTTCGGCTCGTGGAAAGGGACATAAATGTTTTTGAAAAGACCGCTGCTGCCCAAAGTGCGGTACCGGTGCCGGATAAAATTCTCGGCGGAAATGACTTCGAAGGGAATAATATCCTGTTCAGGAAAAGCGGCGCGGTATTCGGAGGAAAAATCCCCGGTGATTATTTCCGGCTCGTCTAAACGGAAACCCCGGTCCGCCACGGCGCGGCGCGCTATGGCATAAAACGGGAGCAGCTCCTTTAAAATCCTGACCTTGGCCTTTCGCTTCTTCCAGGCCTTGTCGGTGTACCAGGCGGCCAGAGTGTGCGTTTCATTTTCAAAAACCCGGTGCGCGTTGGGGAAAATGCCGAGCGGCACGAAACCCATATTCTCAGTCAGATACTGGGGAGCCGCGCTCACGGTGCGGGTGGCGCCGTAAACAATTTCGATGACGCCTTCCTGCGCAATTTTATCCAGAATGATCCGCATCATCGTCTGCGCCAGATTGTGCTTGCGGTAAAGCTGGGAAACCACGGCGCCGCCGGCTTTCGCTATTTTCTGCTTAGGATCCAGCGCGAAGAAAAGGCTCGCTATGATTTTCCCGTCATGCTCGCCGACGAGCCAGAAAATGTTTTTATCCAGAATAGCCTGGCGCGTTTTCTCGCGGTCATAAATAGTGGGTATGGGATATTTGTTGCCGTACTCCTCAGCGTAAAGGACCTGTATCCTGCGCGCGTCCTGCAGGCGCGCGTTTCTGATGCGGATTTCCGTTCCGCCCATCCCGACATCGGATAACACTTCAACATGCCTTCCTTCCATACGCACCTCCCTTTCCTGTCCTATATTATATAAAATATATATATTACGATTTGGGCGTTTAATGTTAAAATAAAGCATAGTGAACTTTCCTGATTTAGGTTTAATCGTTATTGCCGTCCTGCTGGCCTGCCCCGCCGGACAGGCAAAAGACACGGACGAAGCTATTTTCGCGCCGGAGTCCGCGTCTTCCGACGCCGACCTGGATGCCGTCGCAAATAAACTCCTCCTGGATAAGATGTACGCCGGCAAACTGGCCGACGCCATAATAGAATCCGGCGCTTACGAGAAAATAATCAAAAGCCCCGCCAAAGACCGCGCCGACGCGCGCGGACAGGTCATCTCGTGGATACAGCTGCATCCGCGCCAGGCCGCCATGCTGGGCAGCGCCGCCAGCAGCACAACCGGCGGAAAAACTTTCGACAGGAAACGGATCCAGCATTACCTTAACGAACAGTTCGAGCGGCTGGCGAACGAATTCTCCGACAAAGTGAAATCCTCCCAGCTGTCGCCGGAAGGCATGGCGGCGGCGAGCGACTCTTTCTTCGAAGGCGCCAGGGACAATTCATCCCAGTCCGCGGTGTACGCGGGCGGCGGAACAGCTTTCAAATCATCAAGAAAACCCATAGACATCCCCCCTTTGGACTGGCAGCTTAGCGAAACCGGCATAAACGCCGAAAAAAAATCGGTAACGAAAGCGCTGGATGCGCTTGAGCAGGAAATCAGGCTTGATAAAGCGATTGCGGCAAAACGCCTTACGGGCAGTTCCGCGCCGGCCCGGAAGATAGAGAGCGACGGCGATTTGCGTTCCGCGCTGTTAAACACGCTGGTAAACGGCAAACCGGTAAAAACACACATTGTCGAACTTTTTTCCACCCGAGACAACGCGCTCGCACAAAGCATTCAGACCAAACAGACTTTTCTTCTCTATCTCACGCGTTTTTCTTCCCGGAAAAAGCTGAGCGCGGAAGAAAGCGGGCAGCTGGAAACCCTGCGCACCAATCTTCGCCTGTCGCTGGCGCGCCTTCAGGCCGCCGCCAGCGCGGACCACCTGGCCCGCGACAGCCGCGAAATGGAATTAATCTCCCCCGCCTCACTTGCCGCAACCGGCGCTACGCCGGAACACGCCGCGCAATACTGCTCGTCCGCGGAAAAATTATTGCGGCAGTCCTCAAGCCTGCAGGCGAAATATACCCGGCTCATGAATCTGGCGAAAACCGGCGGCATAACGCTGCCCGAACTGTACAGCCGGCTTGAACAGCTCGGCAAAGAGGAAGACGCCTGGCGGCTTAAGTGGCTTATCTATGTTTCCGTTCCCGCCATGACCAGACAGGCCGTTTCACTGCGCCCCCAGACAAAAACCGATTACCTTATGGGGAAAATTTTCCTCCCCCTGTATCCCCACTCGAGCCAGGCTCAGGTATTGAGGGCTTTCGCTTTGTATAAAAAAACCGTCCGGCTGGCGTTTAAGGCGGTTACGCAGGGCAATTTTGATTACGCGAGCGCGCTGTTCGCCTCCGCCACGCGGAACAAAAATCCAGAAGACGGCGTGCGGACGGTCTCGGGCCAAATAGATTTCTGCGTTTATAAAATCAACCTGGCGCGAATGAAAAGCGAATTGACGCAGCTGGCCTTTTTCGAAGGACCCTTTTACAGGCCCGCCGCCCCGCTTATCAGAAAAACCATGCCCCGCATATTAAACATCGCGAACGGCACGGCGTCAAAACAACGGAGATAAAACAACATGGAAGCAAAAGTCATACTCATCGGAATCATAATGGCTGTTTACGCGTATTTCGTCACCAAGATAGTGAAAGCGAAAAGCTACGGCGACAGGAAAAACTGCGCCCTCTGGCACGGCATTTTCTGGGGCGCCGCGGCGGGAATAATTTTCCTCATGATCTCGGTTAATTTCGACAACGGCCAGCAGGAAGGCCTGTGGTATCTGGTGGGCAAATACAAACTCATAGTCTGGCCGGCGATTATTCTGCTGGCCGCTGTTACGGGTTTTTTCATGTTGCAAAACAAGGATGAAAAAGTTGTCGAACAGAAAATTAAAAGCGATCTGGACTGGGCGGACACGATTTGGCCGGTCATGATTTTCGGCGGAATTTTCATGTATTTTGTATTGCAGGGCTTTCGGATACCGTCCGGTTCTATGAAAGACACTCTTTTGATCGGAGACCATCTGTTTGTAAACAAATTCGTCTACGGCACCAGAACTCCGTTCACCAGCAAGAAAATCATTCCCCTGAGGCCGGTTAGGCGGGGCGACATTATCGTATTCAAGTTTCCCAGTTCAAGCCCCGAAGAAAGCTTCTGCGGCGGGCCGCAGTACGGGCGGGATTTCATAAAACGGGTAATCGGGCTGCCCGGCGAAACAGTGGAAGTGAAAAACGGAAAAGTTTTCATAAACGGAGCCGAGCTTAAAGAAAACTATACGGTATACGCCGATTCGGAACGCCTTCCCGCGCCCTATAACGCGCCCAAAGGAAGTTCCTACCAGCAGGTTTGGGAAAGCCGCCAGCTGGGCAATATTTACGGCGAGGCGATACGCGACAATTTCAGTCCCATCGTAGTGCCGGAGGGCCAGTATTTCGCCATGGGCGACAACCGGGATCGCTCCTGCGACTCCCGTTTCTGGGGCCCCGTGCCGGAGAATAATGTCAAAGGCATGGCCTGGCAGATTTTCTGGCCGGTAACCCGCGCCGGAAAATTAAGCGGAAAAACAGATTATAATAAGTAAACGTCCCGAATCAGATTAAAAAAAGAAAACCTCCGGCGTAGTCCGGAGGTTTTTTTAAAACGAAACTACTTGCTCCCGCATACACCGCTCAAGTGAAGCTTGCGGACAAGTCCCCGCCAAACACACCCTGCGCAACCAGGGCCGGGCGTGAAATACTCCCGGCCTTCATGACATCTGCCGATAATTGCCCTTCGCCCCCAGACTGCTTGGAACGATTGAACCTGTGAAGTTCGCAGCGTGCCCCGGATTTTGCGCGTAAAAAAAACCCCCTTTAAAAAAGGGGGCTTTTAAAATTACTTTTCGTGCCGGATTAGGATCGGACGTAAACGCCGGGACCCATCGTAGAGGAAACGCTTATGCTTTTCACATAAATGCCCTTTGACGACGCGGGTTTGATACGGACCACTTCGTCAATAACAGCCTGCACATTCTCTGCGAGTTTGGGAGCGTCGAACGAGGCGCGGCCCACCAGCACATGCACAATGCCGAAATCATCGGCTTTAAACTCAACGCGGCCCGCTTTCAGCTCTTTAATGACGCGCTTAAGCTCGAAAGAAACCGTTCCGCTTTTCGGATTAGGC